>CAZFUD010000068.1:0-17167 GCA_964521705.1 uncultured Opitutaceae bacterium
TCCTCGCCTTGAAGAAAAAGCGGCTGGGTCGCTCCGCTCGCCTGGTGTTTCATATTCTCTGAAATGAGCCAGGTCGCTTCCCGCATTTGATGTTGATTGCCGAATCGCAAGATCCGCTTGGACATGATTTTGGAGGCGGTAGTCGTACTATCTCGACTTTCAGGTGCCGGTCCCATCGCTTGATTGCGCTTTCGTTCCATTTCAACGATGCTCCAAGCGCGGGCTAGCGCGAGTTCCATGGATTGGAACAGCTTGTTGTCGGCGTAGAACAGATTCTGTTCGCCTATCTGCTTGCGGAGTCCGGAGCCCGTCATGATCTTTTTCAATCCATCCTCTATACCGCAAACGACGAGCTGGACTCCTCGCGTTTTGAGAATGGCGTCGAACCTTTCCAGAATAGCCATCGCCGTGCTTCCCACTGCCCGCAGGCGTTTCATGCGTAGAATAACTACGCGCGTTCTCGGCGTGAGGCACTCGAGTAGTTCGTAGTCGAGGTCTTCAGCGGCTGCGAAATAGAGATCGCCCTCAATATTTACGGTGACCACTTCCGATTCTGGAGCTTGATTAAATGGAAGCTCGTCATAGCCTGAATCTTGCCGTGGCACAAGTTGAGTAAGATCGGTTTTGCCCGTTACTCGAAGCAATAGGACAATAGACAGAAACACGCCGACGAAAACGGCATATTCCAATGGTAGTATCAATGTAGATACAAGCGTCCCGAAAAGTACGAGCCGGGATTGATTGCTCGATTTCCAGGTAACGATTAGGCGCTGTTTGTCGATCATCGTGTAAGCGATGACAATAAGAAGGCCCGCAAGGCTGGCTTTGGGGATGTAGTTGGCGATCGGAGCGAAAAGAAGAATCGTCAGAGCCGTCCAAAAGGCGGAGAATATCGCGGCCATGCGTGTTTTCCCTCCGCTCTTGAAACAAACGGCTGTGCGCGTGAAGGAGCCGGAACCGGCGAAGGAGGAAAAGAAGGAGCCTACGATGTTGCCCATTCCTTGGCCAACGAATTCGCGATTGAAATCAAGTCTTTGACCGGACTGGGCCGAGATGGCTCGGGCGATAGATGCGGCTTCGATGAGGCCGAGGATAGCGAGGGCGGCGGCGCCTACTCCAAGTTCGCGCGTGAGCTCGAAGGGCGGTGGAACCAATAGTTGAGGGAAATGAAAGAGGTCAAGCGAGGCGGATATCGGCTCGATATCCTTGACGATTTCAATTTTGGAAAGCCCCATTTCGGGCAAGTGCCAACCCAGGACAAAAGCTAGTGAACCGGAGATCAAGATGCCGATCAACGCCCCGGGCAGTCTGCGATTCACAATCGGAGCGAATATGACGCAAGCCGCGGTTATCAGTCCTAGGGCTAGGGAGAAATAGTTAGCATCTGGGAGTTTCTGGGCGGTGAAGGTGATTACATGAAAGAAATGTTCGGGGCGTTCATCCAATTGCAGCCCGAGCAAGTTCTTTACTTGATTTACGGCGATGAGTACGCCCGCCCCGGCTGTAAATCCTACGACGACGGAGTGGGAAACGTAGCGAATAATTCCTCCGAGTCTCAGGATTCCGAATACGAATTGAATGAATCCGGTGAGGAAGGTTAGAAGCAAAGTGATTTCCAGCAGTCCGTATCCGTACTTTTCTGGTAGATGAGCGGTGAGGCTGAGAATCACCATGCAAATGGCGTTTGTCGGTCCGGTGACGAGGTGACTGGAACTGCCTAGGACAGCGGAAACGGTGCAAGTGACGATCGCTGTATAAAGCCCCCACACTGGTGGAAGTCCGGCGATAAGGGCGTAGGCCATCGCTTGGGGCACTCCCATCACGGCTACGGTTAGGCCAGATACCGTATCGGCCCGAGCATCTTCCTTCACATATGCTATCAGCTTTTGCAGATAGGCTTGAATATCGCTGAAAGAGGAGGACACTTTGGGAGATTGGGACGAAATCAGGTTGGGATTGTAGAGGCCGAGAGATTGACCTTTGCCTAGCCGATTGGCAAGCCCCCGTCCGGCGAATGTGAGACGTCGCTCGTATTTAAAATAGAGATTGCCTATGAAATTCTATTGAGTTCCCGATCGCGAGCGATGTTCTGAGGCAATGGTCGAATCGGAAAAGCGGACTAACGCCTGGATTGGCGACGCGGTGTTGGCTCTTTTCGCTCGGGAGTGGGTTTTGCGTCAGCAGGATATACAGCCCGGAAAGCGGATCGAAGTCTTTACGGGAATGACATCGAATCGTTTCCTCGCCTGTTTAGGGGAACCGACAGCTATGGAGGCAAGGATTGGGTATATCTACCAAACAGAGGGATTGAAGCCCGCCTTTGCTTATATTGAAGAAACACTTCTTCCTGTATTTGAAAAGCAAAGACGCAATCAAATCAAGATGCACGGAAGCTGGCGGAACCGGGTCCAGTAGATTGATCCGGCTATGCGCGCGGGATTCGCGTGAACGAAATTTGGTTGATCAAGGCGTCTCTCAGCTTTGGTTGATTGACCGGAATCGAGTCCAAATCCTCTGTGAGCGATCCCTTAAACTCGTTTATCCGCTCGGGCCCGATAAGCATTTGTTCTTTGATCTCGGCCAGTCCACAGCGAAATTGCAGCCAGTCCGCCTTGAATTTCAGGATTAGTGGACGTTTGGCGATCGCTTTTTCAATGGCTCTGATCTCGCGCGTTTTCAGTTCGCCTTCGATCAGATCATTGACTTGCAGAAGGAGTTCGCATTCGGAATCCGTCAGCTTCTCAGGATCGAAGCCGGTCAGAACGCATTTCAATTTGGTCAGCGCGTGGGTGATTTCACTTTTCTTGATGCGGGTAGCCAAGTGAAGCGCTCGGTACGACCAACCTTGGTAGTTACGAGCCACGAGAAGGAAGCGCTGAGTATGATCTAGGTCTTTGATCGCATGGTAGCTCTTCTCAGGCAGATCGAGCGATGGAGCGTGAGTCGATCGTTCGAGCTGTATTTGCAAGAAGCGCTCGAAGTCGGAAACCCGTCGAATATATGGAGCGTATTTCCAGCAACGAAGAAGGGTTAATCGTATCTGCTCGAGGCGAGCATCGACGGTGGTGAATCCAAGCAAATAGAAGTACTCGGACAAGAATTCGATATAGCATGCGGCTGCCTGAGTGAAAGCGCAGGGGTTCCGGTCGCCGCTCTTTCTTAGCAAGCTGCGCACCTTGTTGCGGCCTAGATCGAGCTTTGGCAAAGATGGCGATATCAGGTCTTTCTTAAACGTCATTATGTCAATCGATGGCCTGGGAGCCGGAAAGGGGGGGAAGATGGGGGAGGGAATTAGTCCTCGTCAAGTCTCTGTCCTGACGCAGCCCGACAATCAGCGGCCACACGAAGATATATCTCGCGAATATCGAAGGCCCGCATTTTCGCTTGGCTGACAAACGCTAAAAGGGACTCGCGTTGAAAATGGTCGATGCTGGTCAGTCTCGCCAAGAGCTCATTAAGGTGGGCGAAGCCCCGCTTGATGTAGGCGATGGCCAGGGAGAAGTCAGCCAGGTCCAAAGCGGTAACGGCTAGTAATCCATACTCGTCAGACTTTGAAATAGCGTCTTGGAGGGAAAGCGCGCTGTAGTTAGAAATTCGATCAGAGTGCTTATTGGCTTCTTGTTTCCAGTTATCCGATAGCCAGCGATGCAGGGCTTTGCTGGCGATATAAAGGGGGTGTTTGTGCAGGGTGTAGGGATCGCTTTGAGGCATCTCCGATTGCGCATCGGTAACTTCGTTTGCCGATTCTTCTCCTCGAGCGTCCCAGCCCATGGAGCTAGCCACTTTGTCTAATCGATTTGCGTCTTTGCAGTATTTGACGTAAAGACGTTGATATTGAGATACTTGCCCTTCCTCACCTTGGAGGTACCGTTCCCAGTCGCCCTCGTTCCAAATCGTTTCCCAGCTATCGTCCCACTCGCCGTCGGCGTTGCTGTCAAAATCGAAGTTAGCCATGCTGATTTTCTTAGCCCTTTTTTAAAAAAGCTGTGCAAAAGTATGAGGCGAAGGTTTCTTTGGCAACTGAATTGTCGAAATTATTTTCCGGCGCGGTACAGAGGGTGTGAGGAGCATTTATCAATCAAATTCGAAAACTCTTTTTGACATTGGCAACTCGCCTTTTTCCTTCAAGATAAGCGACTTATGGAATTGGAAGAGAATGTTTTCCATTTGATGGCCCACTTTACCGGCCATGTTCAAGGAGTCGGATTCCGCTACAGCGTTAAACAGATCGCCAGAGGATTCGAAGTTACCGGCTACGTTAAGAATCTAGCTGACGGGCGTGTCGAGCTGGATATCGAGGGCGATCAAAACGAATGCTGTCGCTTCCTGCGCGAAGTGGAGAGCGAGCTAGACAATTTCATCCGAGATACAGAACGGTCTGACGGACATCGGGAACGGCTCTATACCCGATTTCGAATCGCTTGAATCGACGGAGCCCTTCGTATGAGCGCTGCCATATCAATCCAGAGAGTAAGCAAGGACTTTCGGATCCCGGGATCTAAGCGACGCTTGAGGGCAGTGGACAATTTGAACCTCGAAATTGATAGAGGTTCGGTATTCGGACTACTCGGTCCGAATGGCTCGGGTAAAAGCACCACGATCAAGATGGCTCTGGGCCTGGTTCGCCCGTCTGAGGGCAAGTGCGAAATTCTTGGCAAGCCGTCATTGGAGCCCTCTGCCAGAATGGGGATCGGATACCTCCCGGAGGCGCCTTACTTCCAGCGTTTTCTTACTGGTCGCGAGCTTTTGTTCTATTTTGGTAAGCTCTCGGGGGTTAAGAAGACTGATTTGGAAGATCGGGTGAATTCCCTGCTGGGACGAGTTGGTCTAGAGGACGCTGGCGATCGGCGAGTGGGTGGCTATTCCAAGGGAATGCTGCAGAGAATTGGTTTAGCCCAGGCGATGGTGGGCGATCCCGAGCTATTGATTCTCGATGAGCCGACGGCGGGAGTTGATCCAATTGGCGCGGCGGATATCGCCGCGATCATTAGAGAGGTTCGGGAGGAAGGGAAGACCGTATTGCTCTGCTCTCACCTGCTTTCCCAAGTTGAGACGATATGCGATCGGGCAGCCATTATGGTGAAGGGGAAGCTGGCGCTGGAGGGCTCGGTCGAATCTCTAACCGCGGCTACTGATTCTTCTTCGGCCCGTATTGACGGACTGAGTACTGAAGGAAGAAGGCAGTTGGAGATGTTTGCGGAAGAGGGGCATTTCGATTTGTCTACGCCGCGACGGAGCCTAGAGGAGTTGTTTCTCGAGCTTTCGAAAGGAGATGGCGATCCGGAGTGAGTGTTGGAGGAGACAAGCTAAACTGGTCTTTAAGTCGAACGCTCGTAATCGCTAGCAATACCTTTCGGGAGGCGGTTAGAATGAAGCTGTTTCTAGCCATGACCGGATTGGCTATCTGCGCTTTGGCCAGTTCCTTTCTGTTTAGGGAGTTCAATTTTGGTTCATCGGAGCTGAAGTTCATTGCCGATTTCGGTTTTGGGGGAATGACTGTATTCGGTTCCGCCTTGGCCATAATAGTGACCGCCCAATTGTTTCTGGGGGAAATCGAACACCGTACAGCCATGACGTTGTTGGCCAAGCCCGTCTATCGATCGGAGTTCGTGTTGGGAAAGTTCCTGGGCGTATGGGTTACGGTAGCCTGTTTTATTGGCATGTTGACGGTATGTCTAGTATTGGCATTGTGGATGCGTGAATCCAGTATTCGACTGGAATATCCGGAAGAATTCGAGCAGGGGCAAAGGCTGGTCCAGTATGGAGGGATTCTCTGGTTTTCCTTGGCCCAGGTATTCCGCATCGGGATTCTGTGCGCATTGGTGGTTCTGTTTTCTACCTACGCGACCTCTTCGATATTCGCGATGGTTATGGGCGTCCTGGTTTGGATTGTTGGACAATTGCAGCATATCGCGACGGAGGCTGGCGGCGTTGTGCAGAATCTGGTTCTCAAGACGGTTTACAGCATTGTAGGCTATGCGCTCCCGAATTTCCACTTGTTCGATGTTGGGGAAGGGCTCGCTATGGGCGAAGCGCTGCCGATTTTATTGGTCGGCAAGCTTCTAATTTATGGAGTCCTGTATTCAGTTTTTTATTTAGCAGTGGCTACTGCCAGTTTTAATCGCCGTGAACTCTAGCTACTCGATTTTGCCTTACGCGTTATTGCTGGCGTTGCTATTGGGTTGGGTTCTTTCTCCCTTGGATCGATCGATTACCGATCAGCTGGGCCAACGTTCCGGAGTTCAATCCCTAAAGGATATTGAGTCGCGATTTGGGCAAGGCCTTACGGTAGCGGTCCTTGGGGGATACCGTTCGATAGCGGCGAATCTGATATGGCTATCTAAGAATCAGGACTGGGAGGAGCGAGATGTTGCTGGTACGCTGGGGAAAATCGCATTGGCGACTAGCATAGATCCTCGTCCAGAAATGTTCTGGCTGAACGGGGCTAGAATCTTGGCCAACGACATGCCCACATGGGTAGTGGGCTTAGAGAATGCCGAACAGTTGGAAATCACAGATGAAGGTCGGTTGATTGCTAGACAGTACGCGGAAAGGGCCCTCGCTTTCTTGGAAGAGAGTCGAGAGTACCAGAGTGACAATCCGAGAATGCATATAGAGACGGGCATGATCTACTGGAAGAAACTCGACGACGTAGAGAGCGCCGCTGCTAGTTTCGAGGCCGCCATCGATACGGGTAGGGCTCCGTATTTCGCGTATAGGCTATATGGCGACCTTTTAATTGAACTAGGACGCAAGCATGAGGCACTGGAATTGCTTCAGAACCATTACGAAACGCTGCCCGATGATTTGCTTGAAGCGATGAAACCTGTCGTTGGGAAACGAATACGTCTGCTTAAACAGGAGCTGAACATCCCTAATTAACTTTTCTTGCCCTGAGATGGGCCTCATTCTAGAAGAACGGCAATGAAGGAAAACCTGCACCCTATTTCAGACCAGCTTTTAACGAGGGCTCATCGAGAAGCGGTTACCAAGCAACGCGGCACCGTTATCTGGATGTGCGGTTTATCGGGATCTGGGAAAAGCACCTTGGCGACGGCTTTGGAGCGAAGACTGCACGACCAAGGCAAGCTCGTCTACGTGCTCGATGGCGACAATATCAGGACCGGTCTGAATAGTGATCTCACTTTCTCGGATGAGGACCGAAAAGAGAACATTCGTCGAATTGCCGAACTGTCGAAGCTGTTTGTGGACGCAGGGATCGTCACGATTAATTCTTTCATCACTCCCAGTTCTGAACTGCGAACGATGGCTCGAGAAATAATCGGAAAGGACGATTTGATCGAAGTTTACGTAAAAGCTTCCTTCGAGACCTGCATGAAGCGGGATGTTAAAGGGCTCTACGCCAAAGCAGAGAAAGGATTGGTTCCCCAGTTCACCGGTAAGGATTCCGGATTTGAGGAGCCCCTGGATTCGGATCTGGTTATCGATACCGAATCACAATCAGTAGAGGGATCGGTGGAGACGCTTTACGAGTTCGTGTTGCCGAAAGTAACGATCCAATAGCGGGCGCTATTGGGATCTAAACCTCCTCCCAAACGATGACGCTGTATTTAATCCAGATCGGCAAGTGGCTGTTGGGCAAATCGGCGGTTATCATCATAGCGACCTTAGTCGCTATTGGAGTGTATGCCCTGTACTTGTATATCGGCGATAGCTATCGATTGGAGAAGCAGCGTGTAGCCCAGCTCGCTGAGGCTCAAGAAGCCGCTAGAGCCGCTTATGGCCAATTGGAATCCAAGCATGGAAGCATCCTGGAAGTAACGGGCGAGCTAGAGTCGGCCCGAGAGAAGTTGGCAGCGGCCAACGAGTTGGTTGAGCGACTGGAAGGATTTTTGTCGAAAATCGAGTATTTGCTATCCTCTGCGGAAGAAAAGAGGGCAATCGATAGGGAGCTTGCTGAAGCGAAAAGCGAAAGCGTTCGGCTGGAACCGCTGATCAATGAACTAAGGAAACGAAGGGCGGATTTGCGCGTTTCCAGGACGGACCTCACGCTAGAAGTGGAAGCTCTGGAAAACCGTATAGCCGCTCTAGAATCCAGTTCTTCGGAAGTCGCCCGTTACGTGGATGCATCTTGGACGATCATCAGTCGCTATCTTCCAATGGCTCTAGTCCTGTTTTTCATGGGGCCCGTCATCTTAAAGTTGGCGGCCTACTATGGGATCGCCCCATTGTTTCAAAAGGCCCGTCCTATTCGGTTTTCAGAAGGTTCGTTGCCTTCGCCGGTGATTCAGGACAGTGGAGTCTCGGTTACCCTGGGACTTAAGGAAGGGGAGAAAGCGTGGATCAAGGAATCCTATCTGCAAGCTTCGGATGAGCAATTGGACAGACGAACCCGCTTTGTATTGAACTGGCAGATACCGGTAACTTGTTTAGCTGCTGGCTTAGTAGAGCTGGTAGAGTTCGCTTCCAAGGAAAATGCTTCGAATGGATCGATTACAGCATCGACTCAAGACAAGCCGGATATGGAGCTTAGCCTGTTAGAAGTTCCGCCTAAAAGTTCAATCATTTTGCGACCGAGCCATTTGGTAGCCTTGATTGGCTCCCAAGAGCAACCTCTGGCGATTCGCAGACGCTGGAGCTTTAGTCGAGCCCAGGCTTGGATGACGCTTCAATTTCGTTATTTCGAATTCCTGGGCCCATGCAGACTGGTTGTTTCCGGTGTTCGGGGCGTTCGGGCGGAAAAGATTGAGTCTGTTGCCAATGGTGGCAGGCGGGCCAACCAGGATTCAACGATTGGGTTTACTCCCGATTTAAATTTCGCTGCCGTACGAGCGGAAACCTTTTGGGCCTATTTCCGGGGATTCAATCCACTTTTCGACGATGTGTTCAAAGGCGACGGGACATTTCTGTGTCAGGAAATTTCCAAATCCCAAGAACCGGGACCCGCTCGTTTTTGGGCTGGCATGAGAGACGCCTTTCTGAAAGTGATTGGCATATAGATGCTGGGCGTAATTTTCGATTGGGATGGCGTTGTCATTGATTCTTCAAGACAGCACGAAGAAAGCTGGGAATTGCTTGCTGAAGAGGAAAGTCTACCACTTTTCGATGGGCACTTCAAGATTGGCTTCGGGAAACGGAATGAGCTGATTATTCGAACGATACTCGAATGGGCAAGCGATCCCGAAGAAATCGCCCGGCTGGGAGATCGTAAGGAAGTACTCTATCGGGAGATCCTTCAGCGAGACGGCATTGCCTTGCTACCAGGCGTTGGCGAATTTGTAAAATCGCTTCAGGAGAAGAAGGTGCCTTATGCCATAGGATCATCCACTCCACGTAAGAATATCGAATCCGTTTTGAATTACATGAATCGGGAAGACTGGTTTTGCCACATCGTGGCGGCTGCGGATGTCGAGAAAGGCAAGCCCAATCCCGAGGTTTTCCTGAAAGCCGCTGAAAAATTGGAAGTCGCTCCGGAGCGGTGCGTTGTATTCGAAGATTCGCTGAGCGGAATAGAAGCTGGCAAGGTTTGCAGTATGAAAGTGGTGGCATTGACTACGACGAACTCTCGAGAGATCCTTGAGAAATCGCCCGCGGACTTGATCGTCGACTCATTCAATGAAGTGAAAGTCGATCGATTGGGCGAGCTTGTGTGTTGATATGCATCTCAAGACTAAGCTCAGGGTTGTCGGGCAAGTCCGAAGGCCCAGAGTTTCTGAAGGTAGCGGCCGATCTCCGAGCCGCCACTACCACGATATGAGCGAAACTTGGGTCAGGTTACTGGTCGCAAACGCGAAAAGCGCTCGCCGGATTAATGGGCGGAATTTGGCGAACGCTTGTTAGGGGGATTGGAAGGTTGTTTATTCGGAGCGATCCGTACTAATGTAGGCGTATAGTAGATCGATAACCCAATATCTATGGAACTGCACAAAATCAAACTAACACGCTGGATTGTCGTGGCCATGCTGGCCGGAGCTGTAGTTGGCCTAATTCTTTCCCAATTTGTGGAGTTCGCGATCGATTCGGGCACGGGACGGGTGAAGCTAGATGCTCAGAATCGGCCGATTTTGGAGCACGGTTTCGTTGCCGACTACATCATTAACGGTTTCTTCCAGTTTCTCAGCGAAGCGTTTATTCGCAGTTTGAAAGCCTTGGTGGTCCCGCTTGTGTTCGTTTCTCTGGTTTGCGGTACGGCGGCCATGGATGACGTGAGGAAACTGGGCACGATTGGGCTAAAAACCCTGGCATTGTATCTGTTTACTACGGCTGTCGCCATTACGATCGCTATCGTCGTAGCGCTAATCGTAAGACCGGGCGAGGGCGTACAAGTGACGGATGCCAATGACTTCGTTCCCGGAGAAACGAAATCGTTGCTTCAAGTATTCATCGACATATTCCCGGAGAACGTCGTTTCCGCCTTCGTCAACGGAGAGATGCTGCAAATTATCGCGGCCGCCCTGGCATTCGGTATCGCGCTGGTGGTTTCTGGCGATCACGGGAGACGGATCTTGGACATTTTCAAGGATCTCAACGAAGTGATCATGAAACTCGTGATCATCGTGATGCTCATGGCTCCCTTTGGCGTGTTCGCGAAGATATCTCAGGTTTTCGCCAAGGAGGGATTTGATACGATCTTCGCTTTGGGCAAGTATTTTATCTTAGTTATCGTGGTATTGTTGATACACGGTTTAGTGGTTTATCCGACAATGCTGAAGGTATTGACAGGACTAAACCCTCTTCAGTTCTTCAAGAAGATGCGAAGCGTACAGCTATTCGCTTTTAGCACTGCGAGCAGCAACGCCACCATTCCGGTGACGATGCGAGCTGTCGAGGAGCGTCTAGGGGCATCCAACAAAGTTGCATCCTTCACCGTGCCCTTAGGGGCCACCATAAATATGGATGGAACGGCGATAATGCAAGGCGTCGCCACTGTGTTTATCGCCCAGTTGTCGGGAATAGATCTTTCTATTGGCCAATATTTGACGGTCATTCTCGCCGCGACGATGGCTTCCGTCGGAACCGCAGGCGTGCCAAGCGCGGGGCTTGTAATGCTTACCATGGTGCTTGGGCTAGTGGGTCTGCCTCCTGATAAGATTGGGCTAATAATCGGGATTGACCGATTGCTCGACATGGTGAGAACCGCGGTAAATGTCACCGGAGATTCGGCCATAACTTGTATTATCGCCAATTCCGAACGCGCTCTAGATAAGAATGTATACGATCGTTCCCACCGAGACTAAGACGTAGACTGACAAATGGGTACGATGGAGGAGGAGGGGGCCTTATTCGATCTGCGATCGGATTATCAGCCTATGGGCGATCAGCCCGAGGCAATCGACGCGATCGTATCTTCGATAGAATCGGGCAACCGATATCAAACGTTGCTGGGCGTCACAGGATCGGGAAAGACGTTTAGCATGGCCAATATAATTGCCCGTTGCGGACGGTCTGCTTTGGTGATTTCCCACAACAAGACTCTTGCAGCTCAGCTGTACTCGGAACTTAAGAACTTCTTTCCCAATAATGCAGTAGAGTATTTCGTCAGCTATTACGATTACTACCAGCCAGAAGCCTATGTTCCGTCAACGGATACGTTTATAGAGAAAGACTCTTCAATAAACGATGAGATCGACCGGCTGCGGATTTCGGCGACAAGCAGTCTGATTAGCCGACGTGACGTAATCGTTGTCGCCAGTGTGTCCTGTATTTATGGTTTGGGCTCGCCCGAGGATTTCGAGGAACTGATGATCGGGTTGCGCCAAGGCGATGAGTTGGGAAGGGATGTCTTTCTCAACCGACTAGTGGAAATTCAGTATGAGCGAAACGATGTGGATCTGACACGGGGTCGGTTTCGAGTCAGGGGCGACATCGTTGATGTAATGCCTGCTTACCTAGAGAAAGGGTTGCGCATCGAATTTTGGGGAGCCGAAGTAGAGCGGCTCACTGAATTCGATCCACTGACTGGGGAATCCGTTAGGAGTTTTGAACAGTTCAATTTGTATCCAGCTAATCAGTTCGTAACCACAAAAGGGAAGACCGCGAAGGCCCTCGGATCCATCAAAGAGGAGTTGAGGAGCCGAGTAGCCGAATTCGAAGAACAGGGCAAGTTATTGGAGGCCCAGCGTATCAGCATGCGAACGAATTACGATCTGGAGATGCTTCAGGAAGTTGGGTTCTGCAGTGGTATTGAGAATTATTCTATGCATCTATCGGGCAGAAAGTCTGGAGAAAGGCCATCCTGCCTGATAGACTTCTTCGATGACGATTTCGTCCTGCTCGTAGACGAGAGTCACGTGACAATCCCGCAAATAGGGGCGATGTATGCAGGAGACCGTTCTCGCAAGTCAACCTTGGTCGAGCACGGATTTCGGTTGCCGTCTGCTCTAGATAATCGCCCGATGAATTTCGACGAATTTTTAGGCGTTACAGGGACCACTGTGTTCGTGTCAGCGACGCCGGCCAAATTCGAGTTCGAAAGGAGCGCTGTCGTAGCTGAGCAGATCATTCGTCCAACAGGGCTACTCGATCCGCAGATTGAGATTCGTCCAATAAAGGGACAAGTCGAGGATCTGATCGGAGAAGTTAATCGAGCGATTGAGCAGGGAGAGCGGGTATTGGTCACTACGCTGACAAAACGTCTCTCCGAAGATATCACAGTCTACCTGAGGGAACGGGAGATCAGTGTTGAATACCTTCATTCGGATATCGATGCGATTGAGCGCGTGGAGATACTAAGGCGTTTGAGAGCAGGAGATTTCGATGTTCTGGTTGGGATAAACTTGCTGCGAGAAGGTCTGGACCTTCCAGAGGTAGCTTTGGTCGCAATCCTCGACGCCGACAAGGAAGGCTTTTTGAGAAGCCAGACGAGTTTGGTTCAGACAGCCGGTCGCGCCGCTCGGCACGAGAACGGACGGGTTATTTTCTATGCGGATGTCATCACGGATTCAATACGCAATACAATGGAAATCACTGATCGGAGGCGATCCAAGCAGATCGAGTATAATGCTGATCACGGTATCACGCCCAAAAGCGTTGTGCGACCGGTGCAAAAGAGTTTGCACGAAGGGAAAACTACCGATGATGAAACACCTTTTACTGTCAGCGAAGATGAGGATGTAGAGACGGTCATCAACGAGATCACCGTAGAGATGGACGAAGCCGCATCAAAACTCGAATTCGAGCGAGCGGCGTTACTTCGCGATCAGATTGACGCCCTTCGATCGGGAGATTTTTCGAGCGGAAAGAAAAAGCGTGGGCGAACCTATGGGAAGCGAGGCTATAACGGACGGCGTCGGTAACGGAATCGCTGGGCTTTTTAAATCTAGTTTGTCCTAGGGTAACCGCCGAGCTCTGAGCGGCATTTTAAAAGTAGAACAAGCATCTTGCCTGTATGCAGAATTTGAGAATCACAGGCTGGAAGCCTATGCTACCATTTGTGGGCGCTCGGAGATAACCCGCCACCCAAAGCAAGATAGCAAAGAAAAAAGCAGAAGCGGCATAGCCGCTTCTGCTTTTAGAAAGACAATTTCGTTGTGCGCTTTTAGAGGCCTAAATTAGCCAAGTGAACTTTGCGTACCTGTTCGAGATAGCGCGTTACAAAGTCGCGAGGGTCGAGAGTGTTAGCCCGCTCTAGATGTGGGATAGCTTTGCCGTATTGCTCGCGAGCAACGTAGGAACGAGCCCAAGCTATCAATCCCTTTACTTCGACTTCCGGAATCTTGGTCACGCGTTCGTAGTATAGGTCAGCTCGAGAGTAGCCCTCATTCGTGTCCTGCGATGTGTAGTGATCCGCAAGCATCATCAGGGCATCTCCATCGAGGGGGTCGCTCTGAATCAGCTTTTCCAAAATCGGAATGAAAACGTCGGTCAGTCCATCGTTCATGGCGATATAGGATTCCATGCGCAACAGGCGAGTGTCGTCGTCTGTGGAAACGCGATTGCCGTAGGTGCGACGGATGTCAGTGATAAGGGTTTTGGCTTCGTCGAAGGCGCCTCGCCCTACGAGGATATCCGCTGTATCGATATGAGTTTTAACGGGGCGATTGGGATCTTTTTCGATCGCTTTGCGGTAATATTTGAGGGCTAGCTCGTTCAAGCTGCGAGACATGTAGATATTGCCCATGAACTCGAGCGATTCCGGGGTGGACTTGCCCAGGCGATCGACGATTTCCTGAATAGCCACCGCGGTTTCCGCGTCATCCAGTCCCAGGTAAGCATTCGCCTGGCTGATCCAGATGATCTCGTTTTCGGGCTCCTGGAGAAGGATTTCTTCCAGAACGGCAATCGACTCTTGGTACTTCTTCTGGTTCAATAGAGCTTTAGCCAGACCCAGCTGCCAGTCCTTGACCGACGCATCGAGTACGATTGCTTCCCGATAGGCGGTTTCCGCAGAAATGAACTGGCCGCCATTGACGTAGCACAATCCAAGAAGACCGAAAGTCGTGCTGTCGCGAGATCCGAGATCGATGGCTTTAATGAAGTGCTTTTTAGCTTTTTCGAACTCTCCCGATTGAACCATCATAATGGCCAAGTTGCGTTGAGCTCGGAGGAAATTGGGATATTTCTCTATAGCCAGGAGGAACCATTCCATGGCGCTCTCGTTGTCGCCTTTTTCTCCGTAGAGACTGCCGATAATAAATTCCAAGGAGCCGCTGGAATCAGGGGTGATATTGGCCTTGAGCATCTGCAAGGAGGCATCCTTGTCCGTCTTCATCACTTCCAAAATTTCGCGGAAGACCTCTGATTCGGTCTCGGTGAGCTTAGGATTCTTCGCCACGTCAATCTCGTAGTCGCCGATGTAGGCGGCCCGAATATGGGGCTGGTCCCAAAAAGTTGTTGGATCGTACTCAAGCTGCCCATGGACCGAGACGAGTCCGGCCATGCCTAGCAAGCTGGTGATAGCGATTTTAAATCGATTACTCTTTGTCATTTGTCTTTCGTTTTTTAAATTTTCGTTTTTGCGAGGCATTCAAAGCTCTTATTCTTGAACGACCTTCATAGTGACGCCCTCAGCTCCGGCGAGGATCGCGGTATCGTGTACCCTGACGTAGGTGTCTATCAAAGATTCTTTTTCCACATTGATGATGATGGGGTAAACCTCTTGTTGCATCTCTTGCTGAACGACGGCGCGAACACCGCCAACGCCAATATTCGTTTCATTGGCGCCAAACCTAGCGAAGACCTCCCCGTTGTTTTTTATCAGCAGCGATAGGCGCTCTTTTTCCTCATCGGGTTTGTCTAGATTTGGAGAGGGATCTGGAGTGTTGGTCGCCATACCTTCTTCTTCAACGAATACCGTGGTGACGATAAAGAAGATCAGCAGGATGAAAACCATATCGATGAGAGGGGATATGTTGATATCCGTAACTTCATCGGTGTTGTGGAACTGCTTCTTGTTTCTCATACTCTGAACGCTATTTGTCGGTAGTTTTCGCGAGCTAGTTGTTCAGTTTTTCCAGGGAAAGGTGAATTTGACCGGCAGGAACTTCGGCCAATTTACATTCGTCAATCACCCTCGCGATAGTTCCGTTGGTCGCTCCAACGTCAGCCTGAATAATCACGGGATAGTTGCTATTTTCCCGAATCATGCGCCGCACTTTCAATCGGATGCCACCCAAGCCTACTTCTTCTCCTCCATAGAACACGTTGTCCGATTCCGTCACCCCAATGAGGATACAATTCTTAGGGAGGTCGGCTGCATTAAAAGCCATCGGCTTGATAATATCGACTCCCGGTTCCTCAACGAAAACGGTAGTAACGATGAAGAAGATCAAGAGGATGAAGACCATGTCGATCAGCGGGGAGATGTTGATGTCTTCAACATCGTCCGTAGCTGATAGGGCTTTTTTATTTTTTCCCATATGACGTCGGTTCTAGTTGGCTCGTGGCAGTAAGTGGAACAAGGCGGCGTTTAGCCCTTCTTGGCCAGTCCGTTCACGAAAGCGACGGATGCCTGCTCCATTTCCCCTAGTTTGCCCTTTGCCATACGGGTCAATAGAGCTTGGGCAAGGAGTGAGGGAATAGCGACGTAGAGACCGTATTCTGTTGTGATCAGAGCTTCGGAAATACCGGAAGATAGAGATGCGGCGTCGCCGGTACCGAAAACCGTAATCAATTTGAAGGTCTTGATCATACCCGTAACCGTTCCTAGTAGCCCTAGAAGTGGGGCAGCGCCAGCCGTTAGAGCGATGAAGGCCAGGAAGCGCTCGAGCTTCGGCTGAGCCGCGAGAAGACGCTCGTAGAGAACTTCTTCGAGAAGCTCTTTCTCTTCGTCATGGTGCTCGACCCCGGCAACGAGGAGGTCGCCGAACGGACCGCTAACTGAATTGGCGATTTCCAAAGCTTCTTGCTTCTTGCCGGCGTTAAGATTGTCGAGAATCTGCTGAAGCGCGCCTGATTTTGGCCGCTTTACTGAGGTGATTTCGAATAGCTTGAAGATGGCGATCATCAATGCCGTGAAGGCGAGCGGAAGAATGATGTAGATAGTCGTACCCCCTTTGAGGGCGTGCTCGATAACCGTTTCTTCCAGTTCGGCCAGCTTGAAGGCGTCACCTTCGGTCGTATCGATAGGCAAGGTGCCTTCGCCGGAACTAGCCACCTGAGTGATGGAGGCGATAATTTCAGGTGTCAGACCCGCGTTGCTGACTAGCGGGTAGGTGGCGTTGGGGCGTCCTTGAGCGAAGCCAACACTCGTGCCGTCGCTGCCTCCGAAGAAGGCGAAGGGACCGACGAGGACAAACTCGCCTTCAACTGCACGGTCATTTTCTCCAAGCGCCGTTCCTGGGAACTTGTGGCCGCCGACGATATTTTTAATTCGCTCGATCGATGCCTGAAGCACTTCGATTTGAGCGGTGAAACGTTCATCGTCCGTAGCATTGTTGTTTTCAAGAATGCGCTCCGCCTTGTTGATGAGGTCTTCTTGGCCCTGCAGCTCCGATTCGTGAATGCGGGTGCTGTATTGCTTGATGTAGCTGGACATCAAGTTCTTCAGGTAGATGTTTTCGTCGCGTCGCTTGTCTACTCGCTCTTGAAGCGTGCCGAGACCAACTTCGCGGTTCTCCGCAGCGCTAACGACTTGGTCGTATTCAGTACGCTTTTCTTGAACTTGGCTCTCGAGCTCAGTTAGTCGAACGGAGATAGGCACCTTCTTTTCAGCTACTTCCTGACGGAGTTGAGCAAGCTCGCGCTCAGCTCTTTCAACTTCCTCTTT
>CAZFUD010000069.1:0-17133 GCA_964521705.1 uncultured Opitutaceae bacterium
GACGCCACCATCCTCCTGCTATAATCAAACAACCCAAATTGAATTTCCTACCATTCTGATGGACGGGTTTCTTCTATCAAACAACCCAAATTGAATTTCCTATCATTCATTAATATCTGAAACGATAATTAGCCCCACCACCAAAGCCAAGTGACTCATTCAAACAAACCGAGTCGGTCAAAAATCCTTATTTCGGCGGCGTCAATATGCCTGCTAATGGCGATAGCTGTTTTTCACTCTACACGAAACCATCCTCAAACCAACGCATCCCCAAACGCCTACCCAGAACTGCAAGCCCTTATCCCCAAGGACCAGCCTGAATCCACACACCCTGTGCAACGCGCAATCGCCAACGGTCTCGTTGAGAGGGAAAGATTCGAACCAACCGACCACGACTCCCGCTGGCTGCGAACCCGCATCGTTTCGATAAAAGAATCAGATCGAAAAATGCGGGTGGTTGAAGTTTGGGAAATGAATCATGAGCTGCAGAGGGCGACCTGCCTTTCCCGAGAGTTGTTTCTCGCAGATCAGCTGCTCGTACGGATCCACAGCACTGAAAACCTTGAGCAACTGAACGACATTCTAGAGGATGGAAACCTGTCGTTCGGCAATAAGATCGCGAAAAACGTCTACACCTTAATATCAGGCAGGCAAGGACTCGACGCGATTCCGGACGCTATCAGATACTTATCTGATTATCCTGAAATTGTGGATACAGTAGAAGGCGATGGTTTCGGTTTTGGAGGAGGCGATCCAAACGATTCCAGATTCGACGAGCAATGGGGGCTCAAAAACACTGGCCAAAACGGAGGCACACCGGGAGCAGACGTCAATGCTACAGAATTTTGGAGAATACTAACGAACACTCCCGACGTCACAGTGGCTGTTTTAGACTCAGGACTCAATTTTGATCACCCCGATCTCCAAGGTATATCGTGGATAAACCCCGGCGAAACGGATGCCGACGGCATCGACAACGACTCAAACGGTTGGGTCGATGATGTGCACGGTTGGGATTTCGTCAACGACGACAATGGCCCTAGAGACGACCACGGACACGGCTCCAACGTTACAGGGATAATCGCCGCAAACCGAAACAACGGAACAGGAATAGCAGGTATGCTCTCTGACGCCAAAATCCTCTCTTGCAAGATACTAAATTCAAACAACGTGGGAAGCACTTCAAATTTCATAGCGGGCGTTCAGTACGCTAGAGAACAAGGAGCATCCGTAATGAATTTATCACTACAAAACTACCCTTACAGCAGTCTACTGAATGACGAGTTCTCGCTCTGCGAGAGCCAGGGTATCATCCTGAGCATCTGCGCGGGCAATCAAGGAGAAGACAACGACTCATCTCCCAACTACCCAAGTTCCTACACTCATGCCAATATCATTTCAGTGGCGAACCACGACCGAACTGATGTTCGCTGGTCGGGATCTTTCAATCCTTCGAACTACGGCAAGGATAGTGTCGATTTATTCGCACCCGGTCGCCGAGTTCTGAGCCCGATACTCAATAGTTCCTACTCTGCCTATACCGGCGCTTCGCAAGCAGCTCCATTCGTCACATCCGTATGCATCGCGATCAAACAAGCAAACCCTAGTTGGAAAGCCCCCGACATTAAGAGCGCAATTTTGGATACAGTCGTCACGAAAGAAAGCTACGGCGGAATCTGTCAAACAAGTGGACGGTTGGACTCAGCTGCAGCCCTAGCTCAATCAATCATCCTGGGCGAAGAAAACGATAGCGACAAGGACGGCTACTCAAACAGATTCGAGTTACTCGCTGGTAGCAGGTTAGATCTCTCCGATCATCTTCCCGCAATTGACCTAGAGGTCGCCCCTGGTCTCTTGAGCATTTCAATTCCGCGGGAGCAACGCGATGATCTGATTTTCGAAGCTGAAAAATCGTTCGATCTCGTTAGCTGGATCTCGATGGGAATCGTCGACACCAGCACACCCCAAGAGTTTAAGAACCAAATCTCCGCGCCTAGCGAAGGTCAGGTTTTTCTACGAGTCAGAACCGTCATGGTTCCATAGACAATCACTCATCCTCCCTCTTAGCCCGAAAATCAAAAATCTCTCCCTCTTGATCGACGGAGACCTGAAACTGGATCGGACGACAGCAAACTTGGCAATCCTCGACAAAATCCTGCGAAGCAATCGTACTATTGATCACCATCGCCACTTCCTCACCACAGTAAGGGCATGCCACTGTCTGGTCCTGTTCTAAATTCACGCTCTTCACGCTAGAGCATACTCCGAATTCACAATAAAACCAGAGCCTCCCAAACAATATCTCTTCAAAAACGCATACCATAATCGAATCAGCATCACGCTCCCATCGGCCAGCTTGCGGTCTTCACTATTTACAGCTCCCGAACTCCCCTATGCCGACTGGGCGGCTCCTTCCAAGAGACAAACGCCGAAAAACCAAGATCTGCCCCTGTGAATCTTCCGGATGCGGCGTTTGTCGGAGCTAATCGACATTCGATTGCAAGCAAACTCCAAGAAACGCAGTCCAACGGCTCGTTTTGCCAATTGCCTTGGCCAAATGACGCCACCATCCTCCTGCTATAATCAAACAACCCAAATTGAATTTCCTACCATTAACGCTGACCACGCTCATCGTTTTCATCTCGCCACCAGTTCGTGCAGGCGAGCCCATTGACATCGGCTCGCGTCGCGAACTGTTTGTGGATCATCATCTGATCGAGAAGCTCGATGGCACGCGACTGGCCTTGCATCGACCGCAGCCGCGGGAGGTGGTGATTCGTTTCGACCAGCCCTGGGAGATGCAGTCGCCAGGATACAACACCATCGTTCATGATCCGGAGCAGGGGCGTTATCGGATGTACTATCGCTCAACGCTCACGCCGCCTTCGTTCGGAAAGAAGCGGGACACGCCGCGCCGTCAGGTGATCTGTTATGCGGAAAGCACGGATGGACTCAATTGGACGAAGCCATCACTGGGGCTGGTCGAGTTCAAGGGATCGAAGGACAACAACATCATGTGGGAAGGCGTGGGTTCACATAATCTGAGCGTGATGTTGGACGGCAATCCCAATTGCGCGCCGGACGCACGCTACAAGGCGGTAGGTCGCGGCAAGCCACTGGCCAATGAGCCCAGTCCCTGGAAACACGGTTTGTACGTCCTCAAATCGCCCGATGGCATCCACTGGCAGACGATCCAGGACGAACCGGTGATCACCGACGGCAAGTTCGATTCGCACAACATCATTTTCTGGGACTCCGTCCTCGGCGCGTATCGGGCCTATTGGCGAGATTCGAGAAAACGTGACAGGAATGTTCCCGATGGACGCGACGTGCGTACGGCGATCTCGGACGACATCGACAACTGGCGATATTCACGCATGCTCCAGTACGATCCCGGTCGCCGGGGCTCGGCCGACAAGAGCGGCAAACCGCATCAGTATTACACCAACGGCATCCATCCCTACCCTCGCGCGCCGCACATTCTGATGGGGTTCCCGATGCGTTACATCGACCGCGGCTGGACGACCTCAACGGACCAGCTTCCCGAACTGCGTGATCGCAAGCGCGCCAAAAAACAGTTGAGTCGCCTGGCCACCGCCTTGACGGATACCATGTTCATCGTGAGCCGCGACGGCGAACGGTTCTATGTGTGGCCGGAGGCCTTTGTCCGCCCGGGCATCAAGCGACGCGGCAGTTGGTTCTACGGCGACGCCAAAGTCGCTTTGGGCTTCGTGGAAACGAGTTCATCCTTTCAACAAGGAGCGCCGAACGAACTGTCCTTTTACGTGCAAGAAAACGGTCGGATCGACGACCCCGGCCAACTGCGCCGCCACACCCTGCGTCTCGACGGCTTCGCTTCGCTCAACGCTAACTTGGAAGGCGGGACCGCGGTGACCAAGCCGCTGGCATTTGAGGGTAATCGTCTGGAAATCAATTACTCCACGTCAGCGGGAGGCTCTATGAGAGTCGAGATTCAGGACGCCGATGGCAAACCGATACCCGGCTTCGCGATGAGCGACTGCGATCTGCTGTACGGCGACCAGCTGGACCGGATTGTCTCGTGGGAAACCGTCGCGGACGTCAGGCATTTGTCCAGTCAACCCTTGCGTCTGAAATTCGAGTTAAAAGACGCGGATCTGTACGCATTTCAATTCAGGCCGAACAATCAACCATGACCGATACGAAAAATCATTCTCGAGTACTCATTCTGGCAGCGGTCACGTTCCTCACCGCGCCGATGACCGATGCGCGTGCTGGCGATGTGATCGATAGTAGCAGCGACGAGCAAGTGTTCACGAAACGCAGTGATCATTAAATCTGGGCAGCCGGGGAATTCAAAGGCCGCGCCGAACCAAGCACCAATCAACGAGAGCGGTCATGATGAGTAAGATGAAAATAACGAGCACGGCAGCAGTAAGCCTGTGTGCAATGCTCATCGGGATCACAGGAAGTGTGGGAGCGGAGGAGCCGATCGATTCGCTCGCGGAAATGATGATTCAGGCGGTGACGGACATGCAGGTTGCCGGCGCCTCCTTTGTTGTCGTTCACAAAGGCGAAGTCGTTTTTCGTGAAGGGTTCGGATATGCCGATATCGAATCCAAGCGCCCCTTCACAGTGGACGAACTGCTGCCCATTGCCTCGGTATCGAAACCATTCATGGCGAGCGTCGTCATGGCTCTGGTGGATCAGGGGAAGCTGAATCTGGATGATCCGGTGGAGAAATACCTTCCGGCATTCAAAGGAAAACGAGTCCAAGGCAGTAAGTCGCCCGCAAAGCCGATGACGATTCGTCAGCTGATTTCGCACACGGCCGGATTCTGGGGAAACAAGGGGATTTCTTCCGAGAAGATGGATCTAATCCGCAATTTCGAACGCCCGTTGGATGAAACCATTGACCTGGTCGCGAAGTACGATCTTGCCTACGAGCCTGGAACCAAATGGGTCTATTCCGGCGTTGGGTATTGTGTCTTAGGACGTGTGGTGGAAGTCGCTCTTGGAGAGTCGCTGGAAGTGATTTCGCAGGAGGCTTTGTTCCGTCCTATGGGTCTGAGAAACACGACCTTTCTGCCTTCCAGGGAAATGCGAAAGGCGGTGCCCACCGCTTATCTGAGAGAAGGGAGGGAACTGAAGGCAAAAGACTCCTTGGCGGAGATTGAGGAACTCCGATTCATCCTCCCGGGAGGTTCGCTCTTCACAAACCTGGACGCGCTTGCCGCATTCGGGCAAATGCATTTGAATGATGGGTTGTATGACGGAAAGCGAATCCTCTCGAAAGAGTCGGTTACTGAAATGCGAAAACTTCAGGGGCCAGAAAAGCCCAGCAGAACCTACGGCTTGGGATGGTTTCGCGACGATGTCTCCGATTCGGGTTTAGCGGAGCTAACGTTTCACGGCGGCGCCTTGGGAGCGCACTTACGAATCGACAGACGACGAGAGCTGGTGTGCGCGTTCCTCGTTCATCAGAACGGTCCCCAAGTGAAGCCTTTGAAAGACAAACTTGTCGATCAGGCGAACAAGATGTTTCCAGTAGCGTCGGAGCGTTAGGAGAAGGCAACGTAGAAGATTTATGAAACAGCAACGCAATTCAGGATTCAGCCGGCGTGATCTCTTCAAGAGCACCGCCGCAGCCGGCCTGGCAGGTTCGGCTGGCGTGGCCAGCGCTACCCAAACGGCGGGCGCCGACAATCCGATCCGCCAGGAAAACCTCCAGCCCGGCACCCGGGACTGGATGCTGACCAAAACGGACATCACCAACACGGAGCCGTACCGATGATCGCTAGCTGGGAAGGAACGATTCGAGGAGGGCGAACGTCTCAACATGTTTCCGCATTCTGGGATGTCTTGCCGACGCTCTGCGAATTGTCGGGCGCCGAAATTCCTGAAGATACGGATGGTATCAGCTTTGCGCCTACGCTCAAAGGCGAAGCGCAACCGAAACACGAATTCCTGTATTGGGAATTTCCAGCCTACCAAGGGCAGCAAGCTGTTCGAATGGGCGACTGGAAAGCGCTCAGACGCGATATCTTCAAGGGCAATATGGAGTTGGAGCTATACAACTTGAAGACCGATCCGCGCGAGCAGGTCAATGTGGCGAGCGATTACCCGGAAGTCGTTGCCAAGATCGAGGCGATTATGGAGCGCGAGCATACGCCTGCAGAGTTGGAGAAGTTTAAGATCAAGGAGCTCGGCGATTGAGATATCGCTTGCCCATGCGATTGTCAGCGGGCGAGAAGCATTTGAGATTGCTTGTCGTTTTGTTGGCGTTCTCAGGCGTCACGCTACTAGGGCAAAAGGAATTCTACGAACCCACTAAGGTCGCGACGCCTCCTGCGAATGCCTTTCGTTCGCTTTGGCGGGCTGGCGACGGTTCGATTCAAAGCTTCGGGTTCACGGGCACGTTTCGCGAACCGACTGGTCTCGTTAGCTTGGTTTCGAGAGACGAAGGTCGTAGTTGGGCAACCGAAGAGCTCGCCATTGTAAGACCAGAAGGAAGAGATGATCCATTCTTCACCTACATTCCTCCAGGCTTGAAGCAGGATCCGAACAATGGCGACTGGCTGGCGGTTATCGACGGGAAGGAACCTTATATCCTTCGCTGGGAAGGCGATCCTTGGGAGGTCCTTCCTAAGGCGTTACCGATAACGGAACGGAGTCTAATTATGATGCGTCCGCCCATTTTCGTTCGAAATGGCAAACGCATCATCGTGGCGGGGCACAATCTCAGTCCGAATGCCATTGGCGGCAGGACGAGTGTCTACCATAGCGATGACGGAGGAACGACTTGGGGAGAAGCGCATTTGCCGGATACGCCGCATCATCGGATCGAGCCGCCCCACAAGGGACTTCGCTGGCAGAATCCGGGAGTAGAGCCGACGATAGTCGAATTGAAGGATGGGCGTTTGTGGTGTTTGTTGAGAACGTCGCAGGATAGGCACTACGAAACCTACTCGAGCGATGGAGGAGAAAGTTGGGAGGAATTGCGGCCCTCTCCGTTTTGGGGAACCCTAACAATGAAAACATTCCATCGTTTGCCGGATGGTCGCTTGCTTTTCGTATGGACCAATGCGACCCCGCTACCGGAGCGTCCACACTCGGTACGGGTTCAAGGTATCAAGGACTGGGAAACCGGGAGAGAGGACGTCTTTACGAATCGGGATACCTTGCACGCGGCAATCAGCGATAACGATGGCGCTAGTTGGCGAGGATTCAGGGAGATCCTGATCAACGAATTGAGGAACGAACCTGACTTCGGTACGTCGCATGGCGGAGTGGGACCTTCTAATGATCGAAGCGTGCATCAGGCCCAAGTCATCGACCTGGATGGCGGACGGGTCCTCGTACAGGCGGGTCAACATCCGGCTTTGCGAAGCCTGCTGGCGTTCCATCCCGATTGGCTATTGGAGAAAGAACGTTCCGACGACTATTCGAATGGTCTTGAAAATTGGCATGTCCAGTTATTCCGAGCTGGCGTAGTGGGACACTGCGCTTACAACCGGGAAGCGGGAGCGAAGTTAGTGGAGGATCCCAGCGAAAGCGGACGGAAGGTATTGCTACTTCGGAACCGACCGGACAATGCCCTGGTGAGTTCGATGCAAGGCGCTGTGTGGAATTTTCCTTTGGGAAGAACCGGTCGATTGAAAACGAGTCTCTATCTGCCGAGCGGCAGTCGTGGAGGATTGCTGTGCTTAAATGACCGTTGGTTAGTTCCCAGCGATGCCCAATTAGGAGTGGTCGCCCCTGCCCAGTTGAAGTTCGACGGAAATGGACGAATTGCTGGTTCGAAGCTCCAGCTAGAGAGGGATGTCTGGAATGACTTGGAAATCCAGTGGTCCTACGATGAAGATGAGGTAGAGCTTTTACTAAATGGTCGGCGAACGAAAATCGGCTTCGCAGTAGCTCCCATTTTAGAGCATGGCTTCAGCTACCTGCATATTCAAAGCTCCATGGAGGAAGATTCTAGAGGATTCATGATCGGTCCGGTATCCGTAGAAGTGGACTGATCTGATAGTGACGCGATTTAGATTTATTCCGTAGAATGGTTCGCTTACTAAAACAGTTTTATCCCCCAATCTGTATGAAGCTTTTAACGATAGCCCTTTCACTAGCTCTATTTCTATGCTCTTTTGCCGCGGCCTCGGAAAAGACGAACGTCCTCTTCATCATGGCGGACGATCTCAACTGCGACATGGGCGTCTATGGGCATCCTTTGGTCAAGACGCCTCATCTTGATCGCTTGGCGAACGAGGGAACGCTCTTCGAGAATGCCTACTGCAATTTCCCGCTTTGCGGACCCTCGCGGGCGAGCTTCATGACGGGTTTGTACCCTGAGCAGAATGGGGTGACTGTGCTGCGTCGACTGTTCCGTCACTACGTGCCCGATGCGGTTACCCTTTCTCAGCATTTCCGAGCCAATGGCTACTCCGTGGCCCGGGTAGGGAAGATCTATCACTACGATAATCCTCGCGGCATTGGAACGGACGGTCACGACGATCCGCTTTCCTGGGATGAACGAATCAATCCGCGGGGAAGGGATAAGGAGGAGGAGGATAAGATATTCTCGCTCAATCCTGGCAGCTTCGGAGCTACCCTTAGCTGGCTGGCGGCGGACGGGAAAGACGAGGAGCAGACGGATGGCATTGTTGCGACAGAGGCAGTCAAGATGTTGGAACGCTACGCTAGCGACGATGAGGCCTTTTTCCTCGCGGTGGGCTTTTACAAGCCGCACACGCCGTTCGTAGCGCCGAAAAAGTACGTCGCTCTGTACGATCTCGACGACATCGTCGTTCCGACGATTCCTGAAGGCTATTGGGACGGCCTGCCGGCGCCGGCGCGTAAGTCTGTGACAGCGTTCAAGAACCAGATCGACTTGCCGGAAGAAACCGCTCGCAAGGCGATTCATGCGCACTACGCGACGATCTCCTTCCTGGATGCCCAAATAGGGCGGACGCTGGACGCTTTGGAGCGATTGGGCTTAAGGGAGAATACCATAGTCCTCTTCAGTTCCGACCACGGCTATCACATGGGAGAGCATGGTCACTATCAGAAGAACACGCTATTCGAGAACGCCGACCGCGTGCCGCTAATCGTGTCGGCTCCTGGGATGAAGCAAGGAAGGCGGCCCACTGAGTTTGCGGAGATGATCGATTTCTACCGTACGCTTAGCGATCTGGCCGGATTGACGGATCCGCCTAGCTATGTGCAAGGAGAGAGCTTGAAATCAGTATTGAAAGGAAAGCGCAATGGACCTCGCCGCAACGCTTTCACGCAATTGAGATCATTAAATGACGCCACCATCCTCCTGCTATAATCAAACACCCCAAATTGAATTTCCTATCATTAAATGGCTCTGACTCATCACTATCAACCAATGCTTCACCCTACTCCTCGAATCAAATCGGAACAATTGTACCGAACGAAGAGACGCTTTCATTTTCTATCAGCAAATCTGGTATCGAAACTTTGGAGCATGGGCATGCCTAAACGAAGTGTTTCATCGTTTATCGTCTCATCTACTTGCCTGTTTATTGTGTTTACTGCCATGGGCCAGCCAGCCCCCAATGGAAGTGATTTCAATGAGAACCTGCCACGGCTGCTCAAGCCGATCCTTCCCAAGAAACCGGCCGATGCTCTAAATTCTTTTGAAGTTATCAACGGATTCCACATGGAACTGGTGGCCCATGAACCGATGATTTTCGATCCCGTTTCAGGCGCCTTCGATGAAGACGGACGGCTCTACGTCACCGAATTACTCGACTACCCCTATCGGCCTGACGCCGGCGCCAAACCACGCGGTCGCGTACGCCTCCTCGAAGACACTGACGGCGACGGCGTGTTTGATCGCAGCACTGTTTTTGCCGAAGGATTACTCTGGGCGTCTGGGGTGGCTGTGTGGAAAGGCGGTGTGTTCGTCGCCGCAACGCCGGATATCTGGTACTTCAAAGATACCGATAACGACGGTCGAGCCGATGTTCGCCGTCGTGTGTACACGGGATTCGGCACGCAAAAGTCACAAGGCAGCTTGAATAATCTCATTTGGGGGATGGATCACCGAATCTATGGCGCGGGTTCGAAAAACGGTGGTGAAGTTTCGGCTGTCGGCGATTCAGCATCCGACCCAATTCGTTTTACCCGTTCGGATATCCGCTTCGATCCGGTCACTGAAAAAATTGAAGCCGTCAGCGGCGGGGCGCAGTTTGGCAATTCTTTCGATGACTGGGGGAATCGCTTCCTGTGTTCCCAAGCGCATCCCCTTCATCAGGTGGTCTTGCCGCAGCGTTACCTGGCGCGCAATCCGTATCTCCCCGCATCCAAAAGCGTATCGCTGCTCACGCCACAACTAACACCCATTTATCGAATCAGCCCCGTTGAAGCGTGGCGAACAATTCGCAGCCAACGACGAATCGAAGCGGGTGAGCGGACCGCGGATTCAGCCGGCGCCAGCCACCGCATTCTTGACGGCGTCGCGGGAACTACGGTTTACCGTGGAGACGCCTACCCGCAAAGTTTCTACGGCAACGTTTTTGCCGGTGGCGCCCAGAACAACCTCATCCATCGGCGAACGCTCGAATCCAACGGCGTGACCTTCACGTCGCGCCGGACCGAGCGGGATACGGAATTCGCCCGCTCCAGCGACAACTGGTTTAGGCCTGTCAACTTTCTCAATGCGCCCGACGGCACGCTCTATGTTCTGGACATGGCGCGAGAATTTCTCGAAACCGTACACATCCCCCTTGATGTTGCCGCGCATTTGGACCTGACCAGCGGGCGCGACCGCGGGCGCATTTACCGAATCGCTCCCGAAGGTTTCCACTACACCCCCCCGCCCCGCTTCTCGACGATGCCGACTGTCGAATTGGTCACTCAACTGGAAAACGGCAACGGGTGGCGACGCGACACAGCGCATCGGCTCATCTTTGAGCGACAAGACCCGGTGGCGATACCCGCGTTGCGACAGATGTTGGTCAGTGGGAGTCGGCCTCAAGCTCGCCTTCTTGCCTTGTGGGCGCTGGAGGGTTTAAGCGATTTGAATGAGTCAGACTTAGCGATTGCGCTGCGAGACTCAGCCCCCCAAGTGCGGGAACACGCCGTGCGTCTGAGCGAGTCGCGTTTAGATCATTCACCGCACCTGATTCAAAAGGTGCTAGCGCTAGCGGACGACGAAAACACACGCGTTCGCTTCCAGGTAGCTTTTTCATTAGGCGAAACCCAAGATCCACGAGCGACGGCCGCCCTGGCGCGAATAGCGCAACAAGATGCGTCCGATCCGTGGATCCGCGTGGCGATGCTCAGTTCTTCCGTCCAACGAGCGCCTGCCTTGCTCGCTGAATTGCTGGAAATTGATTCTGATGGGATCGCTTCAATGTTGCAACAATTGGCGACCATGGTCGGTGTTCAAAATCAACACAATGAAATCAACGCAGCGCTCGACGAAGCGGCAAGTATTACCTCTCAAATAAAAACGGCACGGCAACAACTTATTATACTAGGCTTGGCCGATGGGATGCGTCGGTCAGGCACTCCAGACGCTCGATTGAACAGCGTCGCAGGTCTGTCGCCTGCCGCAAAACGCCTGCTAGACGGCCTCATCGCTGGGGCCATCAACACGATCCAAGCGGGTACGAAGTCTGAATCTCAACTTGCGCGTGCGATTCGCGTTCTCGAGGAAGGGCGTTTTGAAACCGTCCACCAACCACTCGAGTCGGTGCTCTCGCCAGTTTTCCCCCGTGCGGCTCAACTTGAAGCGGTCCGTGTATTATCGCGATTCGACAACCCGCGCGTACCGGGGTTGCTGATCGGTCAATGGGAACGATCAACACCAGACGTACGCTCTCAGATTTTTGATTCCATGGCCACCAAGCCCCAGTGGATCGCCGTGTTGCTCGATGCAATGCGAACCGGCGCCATTCCGATAGCAGACGCCGATCCTTCACGTCGCGCGACGCTGAAGGCGCATCCCGATCCTGCAATCCGTCGGCAAGCGGAATCGCTTTTCGGCGGGGCCAAAAAAAATAATCGTCAGGAGGTAGTCGACCGATTCGCTGGTTCACTCGATCTGCCCGGCGACCCGCTCCGGGGCAAAGCGGTGTTTGGACAAGCGTGCGCGATCTGCCATCGCCTTGGTGATACGGGTGTTCATATTGGTCCGAACCTCACCCTGACCAGCCAAAAGATTCCCCGTGAATTGTTGGAGTCCATTCTCGATCCCAACCGCGAAGTTGAACCGAATTATATCCAGTACATCGTTATGGGAGCGGGCGAGCAGGCGCACACCGGCGTGATTGTTTCCGAGAGCGCCACAAGCGTCACGATACGACAGCTCGACGCCGAATATACCCTCCTCCGCCAAAACATCAAACGCATCATCTCCACAGGGATATCGTTCATGCCCGAGGGCCTCGAACAGGGCATAAACCTACAGCAGATGTCGGACCTGCTGTCCTATTTACTCAATGTGCAATATGACATTGGCACTGAAGCCGGCGGATTTTCACCGGCCGAAAACGATTGAACCAACGCCATCCTCAAGCGACCGACTAATCCTTGCCTCGGTCCGGGTCCATCAATCGTTGTTGAGCCAGAAATTCGCTCAAGCGGCGAACCCGATTTGGATATCGCGCCGCAAGGTTTACCTTCTCGTAAGGATCGTTTTCCATCTTATACAGTTCCGTCTCACCGCCGCGCCTGTCAACGATGAGCTTCCAGCCATCTTCGAGTACAGCAAACTGCTTAGAAGTCTTCCAATAAAGCCCCTCTGTTTGCGCGGTGCCCGTACCTGCGAGTACTTGCCAGATATCTCGTCCCTCCAGACCCTCCGATTCATCGACGGATTGGCCCGTTAAACCAATCAGCGTCGGATACAGATCCAACACACTCGTCACTTCATCAACCACACGCGGCTCCAGAACGCCCGGCCAGTTCGCCAATGAGATCACACGAATCGATCCATCATAAACCTCACCGAACCAACCGCGCAAAGGCTTGTTGTCCGCCAATACTGGATAGGGGCCATAGCGGCCTTCGTAGTTGTCCGACTTTTCGTGTTCCGGAACGCCACCATTGTCGGAAAAATATAACACCAGTGTTCGGTCTCGCTGACCCGTTCGCTCCAAGGCTTCGATCACGCGACCGATGCCGTGATCCATGTGGGTGACAGCGCCGGCGTAGGACCGGCGTGACGGCTCGTCAAAAACGTTTTCGTAAGGTTCGGACCACGCACGCTCCCCAGCGAACGGGCCGTGCGGAGCGTTGAAGGGGAGATACAAAAAATACGGGCGATCGTCCCACCGTTCGATCACCCGGATCGCTTCGTCAACGATCAAGTCAGTCACGTGGCCGGATTCTTCGATGAATTGGTCCATGCGGTGCCATGTAGGATCGCCGTTCTTGTACCGCTTGGCGCCGACTGGATCGATCTGCCCATGCAGGCATCCATAAGTGTAATCAAACCCGAACTGAAGCGGACCGACCTCGGGCCTGAGTCCCAGGTGCCACTTACCTGAGATAGCCGTGGTATAACCGCGCAACTTGAACGCGCGTGCTAGCGTGATGGCATCCTTGGGAATCGTCTGAAGGCTGCGCTGCCCGATGGCGCCAAGAATATCGTATCGGCTGGGATTGCGCCCCAGCAATAGGCCGGCCCGTGAAGGCGAACAGGTTGCGTAAGCATAAAATCGTTCGAGCCGAACGCCCTCGGCGGCGAGACGATCCAGGGTTGGAGTCTTGATCCGCGATCCGTGATAACCTACGTCCGCCCACCCTTGATTATCCGAGACCATGACGATTACATTGGGCTTTACCGGCGGCTCAACCGCTTGGATGTCACCGGAGGCCACTACCAATATAAATACGATGGAGATATAATACATCCTATCAAAACGAATCAGTCGCATAGCGGTAGTCTCAATTAGGTTGAGGGGTATTTCAATACCCGATCCAGAAAACGATTGGCGGATGGAGTGCGCCACTCATGCCCACTTGCGAAGCGGGTAACGTGGGGTAGAACTAGATTTCAGGTTTTGGCTCTTGGCTGCGGTGACACCTATTCGGACTTATTAGACACTCTTTAAGAATCAACGGAGAATAATTCTATCCGAAGTCTCGACAGGAAAGTAGTCTATTAATAGATTTATATAATTGAGGACGGCGGACAGTTACCTGTTCACCAATAATATCTTAAGGAGAAAGCCAATGAATCCTATTCACGTTGAATCTATTAATAGAAAGAGGAATATTTTCATTGTCGCTTTCCTGTTTCTAACGATCTGTCCGGGGATTATTTATAGCCAAGGAAAATGGAGTAAAAACGATCTGCAGGTATTTGATAAGCCAGCTGATCGAATGATGGAGGTCTATATGACTCGGATCGTCGACAACCAGTTTTTCGCTCGCGATAAGCTTCTTGCTTCACTGAAAACTCCCGAGGACTGGAAAAGGCACATCAAGAAAATCCGTGACTTCATGGTTCAATCAACTGGGCCTTTTCCCGAACGGACTCCTTTGAATCCTCGGATAACAGGACGAATTGAACACGTGGATTATCGTGTTGAAAAAATCCTCCTAGAAAGTCGGCCCAATTTTTATGTCAGCGGAAATCTCTATTTGCCCATAAGTTTTGAGGGACCACGTCCCGCCGTGTTAAACGTAATCGGCCACTACGCGAATGGCAAAGCAGCCGAACATGTGCAACGTCGAAGCATTTCTCAGGCAAAGAAGGGTTTCGTCGCATTTACTATCGATGGACTGGGCCAGGGAGAGCGTCAGATTTTTGAATACACGTCGGATTTCAAAAAGAGGCCCCTCGCTTCAAACATGCCAGGAGGTGTACATAAGACCATCGGTTTGCAGGCTTTTTTGAGCGGAACGCATTCCTTTAATCTCATGGCTTGGGATACTATTCGAGCCATTGACTACCTAGTCGGTAGACCCGAGGTTAACGCTGACGAGATTGCCATCACAGGGACCTCTGGTGGAGGCATGATGAGTACCTATATCCTCCCTTTTGAGGAGAGAATCAAAGTCGCAATACCAGCCTGCAATCCCAATACCTACTCCTACCATGTCCACCTGCCTGCCGGTTCTGATCACGAGAATGTCTTTTTTGGTTGTTTTGCAGCAAGCATAGATATGCGCGGTGACCCTTTATTTACCCACGCGCCCAAACCTCTGTTGATCAATGCCACTTCCGACGATCACCTCAATCCACCACGAGGAACCTGGGAACTGGATAGTTGGTTAAACAAAGCCTACGCCGCGCTGGGCGCTCAGGGGAAGTTCAAGACATCAATGCTTGATGGACCCCATGGCTATCGAAAAGAGCAACGAGAAGTATCCACTGCCTGGTTACTCGAGTGGATGGGCGAAGACGCTAGCGATTATTTAGAAGAAGAATTTCCCATCGAAAAAGAGGAGGATCTCTGGTGCGCTCCCAACGGAGATGTCTATAAGCTCCCGAACAGCATTGAGCCACAGGAAATAATCGTTGAGTATTTTCAGAATCACAAGCCCGTTTGGGGAAAGATAAAAAACGCCACCGACCTGAGAAAACTTCAGACGAAGCTCAGGCCAATGATTAATAGAACCCTGGCAATTGACGCGTCCGTGGCACCGGTAATATTCGACTCCCAGTCGGCTCGGGTAGTTGATGATAAAAAGCTGATCCCTGTCACGCTGAGACCGGAACAGGGTATCCTTCTACCGGGGATACTCATCGAGAACGCCGCTACTTACCCTAATCCCAAAATAGAGGACCCGAGCAAGATCCACCGAATATGGCAGCGGAAGGAGAATTCACGATTCGATCCCTGGACCGAAACAAAACAAAGCTATTCAACCGGACCGGTCATCCTCTACCTGAACGATCTGGGCAAACAGGAAATCCTCGATGAGACTGACATAGTTGATACACTTCTGAAAGCCGGCATCCGCATTCTCGCAATAGACCTCCGAGGTACTGGAGAGACCGCTCCGGGACGGGAAAGCTGGCATTGGGATTATCTCATTGGCCGACCGATTTTTGGTCAGCGCGTAAAGGACATTTGCTCTATTGTTAAATGGATACAACGGCCCGAATTGATGGCCAGCGATATATATATTTGGGCAAATGGCGTAAGTAGCCTGCAAGCGACATTCGCGGCAAATCAATCCGATGCCATTTCGGGATTGATTCTGGAAAACCCTCTCATCTCCTTCGAGAGCGCGGTATCGACCAGGTTGCCCGAATACGGAGACGAAATCCTGTTGCCTAAAATATTGGAATCCTTCGATTTGTCACAAGTGTTTCAGTCGCTGACGCCTTTGAAAGTGACCATGATCAATCCCCTGCTTGGGGACAAAAGTCCCGCGACGAAATCCGACGTTCGTAGAGTCTACCAAACGGTCGCAGACACTTACCAAGCCCTCGATGAAATTGAGCGTTGGTCGATCCATTCAGTAATCGAAAGTAAGGATCGATCCCGACTAATCACAGAAGTCTCGTTGGCCACTAGCCTCAAATTAAATAACTCTCAAAAAGGAGATTGATTATGACCAAACTGATCAGCAACCGAGGCGTTAGTGGTCCCGTTCCGCAGCTCGTTTCTGCGGCGAACCGAGTTGAGCCGTATGCGGGCCACAGGCACAGTGGATGAACTAGCGAATTCGCCCGTTTATCCTAAAAATCTCTTAATCGACATTCGATAGCAAGCAAACTCCAAGAAACGCAGTCCAACGGCGCGTCCTGCACGCCCGTGATACCACCGGTATCCCCTTGCTATAATTAAACACCCCAAATCAACCTCTAGATCGAGCCGGGAAGCCCATGGCAGAATGGATACCTGGAGAGCTTCAACGCCCGCTTTCGGGAAGAGTGCCTGGATCGCGAACAGCTCTGGACTCTTACCGGGGCCCGGGCGGTGATCGAAGACTGGCGATGGAAGTACAATAACATCCGTCCCCACCGCTCGCTGGGCTACGTGACTCCGCTGGAGTTCGCTCAGGAAAGACCAGAAGAAACCGAATCGAACCAATGTTGGGCCTCCAGTCGGCCTACGGCCTCCTTCCGACGACCCAACATTGACAACCTATACAATATTAACCACATCATCAATACTTCCAGGCTAACGAAAGCGCTGGCTCACATTGGGTAACTCGACCAGA
>CAZFUD010000070.1:0-16911 GCA_964521705.1 uncultured Opitutaceae bacterium
CGAATGCCCTCCTCGGCCAATCGCACACCCATATCTCGGGTCATCTGGGCGACGGCTCCTTTACTGTGCGGATAGGGATTGAAGCCGTCGGAAAATGGTAGCGCGGTTGGATATCCCACCAATCCCATAATCGAAGATAGGTTAACAATCGATCCACTTCCCGATAATCGCATCGCCGCAACAGCGGCTTCGGACATGATCAAGGTCCCTTTAGCATTGACCCGCATAACCGCGTCCCAGCGAGATTCACGATCCGCATCCGGATCGACGGTTCTCGATGTGATACCTGCTGAATTCACCAGTATATCAAGTCGGCCGAACTCCGCGACGGTTTCTTCGACCACTTTCTTTGCCGAGGTATAATCTCCCACATCGCCGGTTCGCGTTTGTATACGCGGCTCCTTTTCCGCGAGCGCCGTAAGACCAACTTCGTCGATATCGTAACCAACAACGTTGGTTCCTTCCGTCGCAAAGCGACACGCGGTCGCTTCTCCGATGCCGGAAGCCGCCCCCGTTATGATCGCTACTTTACCCTTTAGCCTCATTGACTAGAACTGAGCGAAATTCATCGAATAGGCAACCAAGTAGCTGAGTTCTTTGAATGGAGCAGTGCAGGCTTCCAGCCTGTGTCTAAAACAGGCAGGATGCCTGTCCTTCCCTTAAAGACCTCCTACCCTCTCCGATACCGATCAATAGCATTGTCATCAAAGCGAACTCCGATGCCCGGTTGTTTCGGTACCTGGTAGAGTCCATTCTTCATCTCAAAGGACTCGACCATCAAATCATCCTGAATCACATGGGTAATGCTCACACCGTGCGTAATGCCTGGGTACGCTGCTACTTGATGGGCTTGAAATACTTGGGCGACTCCAGTGAAAATACTGTGCTGTAGCCAAATGGGGACACCTGTGACTTCTGCCATTAGGGCTCGTTGCATCAGGGTTTTCCCAATCGGGCCACCAACGACCAAGGCCCCGAGCAGCTCTTCACGAATAAATGGCATAGGATCCGAAGGAATGTGTTCGGCAAGCGGCAAGGGAAACCGACCTTTGAGCGCTCGATAGTCTTCCACCTTGGCTCCTTGGCATGGCGACTCAATCCCTGCGTATTGGGGGAACTTTGCGATCTCCTCACCGAACGCCAAGGCTTGGTCCACCGTGCCTAGCGTTCCGTTGGCATCGGCCCAAACTTTCATATGGGAACCGGTAGCCGATTGGATCGCGGCCGCTTGTTCAAAGGGATCCTCGAATGGCCGAGCTTTTACTTTGTAAAGCCTGTATCCCAATTCGTATCCAAGCTTTGCTTCCAGGGCCATCAAATTGGGAGGAAAACACTGGCTCCACCAAGCCTGGACAATCCGCTCTTTGGGCCGGGATGAGAACAAGTGGGAAACGGGTAGGCCTGCAGCCTGACCAACAAGATCGTAAATCGCCATGAGGATGCCGCCAAGTTCATCTTCATGCAGAAATTCCCAAGGCGATCGGCCAACAAGTTTCCTGCAAATCTCTTCCGCCTGGGGGACGGAGCCCAGAGAGTCCGATACATTTAGCAGGGCATCGGCCGATCCCACCAAACCTTCATCCGTGTACAATTTTACCAATGTCGAATCGTAGAAATCGCGGTCAATCCCTTGCTTGCGGTAAACTCCCGCGAAGACGTCTCGCACGCGTTCGTGCATCGGGACGCGAACCGGAATGACTTCGTATCTTGTAATCTTCTGGCTAATACCTGACTTCGATGTAGCCCCATTCGCCTCACTTAGCGCTGCCCCTGCTAGCCCCAAGCCCGCCAGTGAGGCTATCTTCGCTAGGGATTCGCGTCGTGTCAGCTTAGTCATCGAATGTATCCAATGCCGGACTTTTCCTTAGCTGTCAATGGCGAGGAGTCTCTAGATCCAAACGTAGTTTTTCTTGTCTCGTATCCAAGGGACGAGGATTTTTCGTTTTATGACAAAAATAGGATGTCTCCCCCACACTTCAAAAAAGGTCGGCTTAAGTATTTGACAGTGTAGGAACCTCGCTTGTGAACGGGCATGAGAGAAACACCCTAAAGCAAGCAGCGGATACAGCAACTACGGTGTAAATCACAAAGGGAAAACTATTTCGCCAATCATTGGATGCTTGCCTTAATCCTCCTTTACTCAAACGCTATGGAGTTCTTGGAAGTCACGAAGAATTTAAACCTCAAAATATTATTATTCATAGGCAAATACATTCCTCTAATATCCTCCAGTCCAGCAGGACCTCTCGGCGTAATGCACCTACCTCGCCTCTGACAGAAAGTGGGCCTCAAGGGGACTCGCCAGTTGCATGAAGATTATCCAAACATCTGTGCAGGCTACTATGGCAGGGTCATCCCGGAGCTCGGCATCGATGCTCACGCGCTTCGGTCTTTCGCTCGCAACACTAGCCCCACCTAGATGGACTGCTAAAACTGGGTCACCCAAAATGTTACTCTCGACGCTGCAGATATCGCCAAAATCAACCGTCAGATTACCCACTGCCACCACCACGACGCCCTACGAAAAGAAATCTTGGGCGACTATGACAAGTCTGGCGCCGCCGAACTGAGCTTCCCCGCCGAAAAGGCAAGTCATGATCATGATTCTAGAAATTCGGAACGAGTTCAGCGAGAAGATAGACTACTGGTTCGCAGAAGGAAGCGCACAGTTCTCTGACTGGATCGTCTTGCTCGGCCATGGCGTAACCGGCAATCGAAGCCGCCCGGTAATCGCTCTTACGGCCAGGGAGCTCAATCAGGCAGGTTTCAGCGTCTTGACTTTTTCATTTTCGGGTAACGGGGAATCGGAAGGCGATTTCCGCGACTCCTGCGTTTCGAAAGGCGTCGAAGATCTCAAAGCGGTGATGGATGCAGTCGGCAGCAAGAAAATCGCCTACATTGGCCACAGCATGGGTGCGGCGATCGGTGTGTTGTCGGCCGCGCGAGACAACCGGATAAGATGCCTTGTGTCTCTGGCTGGAATGGTCGATACGAGGAAATTCGCCGAAACGGAATTCGGTGGGGAAATCCCCGACCAAGGCTGCATGTGGGAAGAAGAAAGCTGCCCGCTCTCGCAAGCCTTCATGATCGACCTCTGCGAAACCGTCGGCTCGGTAATCAAGGAAACCGATCGCGTGAAAGTCCCCTGGCTACTACTCCACGGCAGCGTAGACGACGTCGTACTTCCCCAAGACAGCGAAGTAGTTAAAGAGCGGCTCGGTGACCGAGTCGATCACTTCGTTGTCGCGGGTGCTGACCACAGCTTCAATGATCACCGCCAACAGCAATTGGAAGAGGTTGTGAATTGGCTAAAGAAGCAATGTAGCTAATTGTAATGACTCGCCCGTATCGTTCGACGCAGGTCCCAATTTCTGGAACAGTCGAGCCAATTTCCGCAGCCCAAGGATCGACAATCCTATCAAGAACCTTTCTAGTGATTCCTTCAATCCCAATAATATGAAACAATCGATCGTTATTTTCGCCCTACTCTCTATCCTGGCAACCTCGTTCGGCTCCGTCCGTATGGGAAGCGGTATAATGACCTTCGATACTGTTACCGGCTGGGGGCTCGGGGCAGATGGTAAATCAGTACTCGGTCCCACCCATGGCTCCGTCGTTATCGACAAGGCGGGCAATATATATACAAGCGCCATCAAGGGCGTCGTTGTTTTTAATCCGGCTGGTGAAGTTATCCGCACATTCATCGACGAGGAACATAGCAGCATCCACGATATGGAAATCCGCGATGAGGATGGGATCGAATACATATACGGTGCCCGAAACAAAGCTGGGTTCGGAATAAAATTCGAAACGATTTCCGGAAAAATCGTTCTGAAAATCGGTCTGAAAAACGAGTCGGGACTCGCCCTGACTGGCCTTAAACCGACTGCGATCACCGTCGCTCCAAACGGCGACATTTTTCTATCCGACGGCTACGCGAGCAATATCATTTTCAGGTACGATAAGAATGGCAAATACCTCAGCCACTTCGGCAAGAAGGGCGATGGTCTCAAAGAGTTCCACACGCCGCACGGCATGACCTTAGATACACGCTACGATCCGCCGCGCTTGCTTATCTGCGATCGCAACCATCTCCCAATCGGAAGACTCCTACACTACGACCTCGACGGAAATTTCATAGAGGAAGCAGCGACTAGATTGAACATGCCAACATCAGTCGCGATCCAAGGCGAATACGTATCGGTGCCCAGCCTCGATGGTCGCTTGTATATACTCGACAAGAACAATTCTGTCGTATCCGTTCTTGGTTACAAATCAGACCCAGGCGAATCGTTGTATAGAGTTCGCCAAGAAGACTGGGTGGAAGGTGTTTTCTCTGGAACGCACGGATCCTATTGGGATAAGGACGGCAACCTCTACGTCCAAGACTGGAACATAGACGGCCGCATCATGAAACTTGCACGAGTAAAATGGTGATTTGATTTGTCAGGCTACAAAGCTGACCCTAAGCGGCACAGGGCTGTGAATCCGCTCCGTTTCGATCAATGTAATGTGTAATTTTTTTCTTACACTAACCAACCTTAACTCGCTTGCTTACACGGCCGGTGACAACCCATTCTGCAACGGAGATATTGCCTTCGCAGTCAAAGCAGGCGTCGTGCGGGTGGACGATTTTACCAGGCTCCCATAGATGGCGCTTTGTACGCAAACCGACGCTTTTTGTCGAGTGCCTTGGCTCGCCAGGCTTCGTCGCCTCCAAGTTGAGCGACAACTTTATTTTGCTTATCTAGAATCGTGATACGGACGCGCAGGTCGGGCACCAGTATGAGGTCACCCTGTACATCGACGCTGGCTGGGAAGAGAAAGTCGCCCTACGTTTTGAGTTATCTCCCATCCATATCGAACCATTGAAGACACTTGTTTGCGCGGTCGGCGGCCACCAATTTGGGCGTACAATCCCTATCGATTTGGAAGCTACAGTCTTGTTCGCCATGCTAGGAGTGGCGTACTTTTTCGCGTTACTAGGAAATCGAAACAGCTATTCGATCTATTGCGAATGATTATTATTACCGCGATAACCTTAAACATAAACCTGATCATCCTCTATTCCGTAAATATTATAAGCGGCAATAACTCCGCCACCTGGGCCGAGATGATTACTGCCACCTTCGAATTATATTCGCTAAACTAAACCGCTGGGCAGACTAGTTCTTAGCGATGACCTCATATACATTCAAGGATGGCGGTCAATTTTGAGCGACCCTTCTTTGATCCATACCTTAGGCCATTATATCTCGAACCACGCGTCCGTGAACATCGGTCAAACGGTAATGGCGGCCTTGGAATTTAAAAGTCAATCGCTTGTGATCGATGCCCAGCAAATGCAGCATTGTTGCGTGCAAATCGTGCACATGAACCGGATCCTGGGTAATATTGTATCCAAAATCATCAGTTTCGCCATAAGTGATGCCTGGCTTCACTCCAGCTCCGGCCATAAAAATCGTAAAGCAACGCGGATGATGATCCCGCCCGTAATTATCTTCGGTTAATGTCCCTTGGCAATAGACTGTGCGCCCAAACTCTCCTCCCCAAATCACTAGTGTATCTTCAAGTAAACCGCGTGTTTCCAAGTCTTCAATTAAAGCAGCAGATGCCTGATCCGTATCGTAGCACTGTCCCGGTATCTGATTCGGCAAGATCTTATGCTGATCCCAACCCATATGGAAAAGCTGCACGAAGCGTACATCGCGCTCGACAAGCCGCCGTGCCAAAATGCAGTTGCTAGCGAACGTGCCTCGCTTTCTCGACTCGGGCCCATATGCTTCGAAAGTCGATTCTGGCTCCGAGGACAGATCGGTCAACTCCGGCACCGATGCCTGCATTCGGTAAGCCAACTCGTATTGGGCAATGCGTGTGGCTACTTCGGGATCGCCTGATTCCTGATATTTCTTCTGGTTGATGGCGTTCAGATTGTCTAGCATCCGTCGGCGGGTAGATCGATCCATACCGTCTGGATTTTTCAAATACAAAACAGGATCTCCAACGCCACGGAAGCGAATCCCCTGGTGGGTCGTGGGCAAGAAACCGCTCCCCCAGAGTCGATCGTAAAGCGGCTGGCCTCCTGGACGCCCGGTTCCAGTTGATACCATGGCAACGAAAGCAGGTAGATTGTCGCTCATGCTACCCAGACCGTAGGATAGCCAGGACCCCACACTTGGGCGACCGGCGATTTGGGATCCCGTTTGGAAAAAGGTAATGGCCGGATCATGATTGATGGCCTCCGTGTACATCGACTTGATGAAGCATAGCTTATCGGAAATACGTCCGATATTGGGCATGAGCTCGCTAACCCAAGCCCCGCTATTCCCACGCTGTTTGAAATCGTATATCGTGGGGGCTATGGGAAATCGCTTTTGCCCAACGGTCATTCCAGTGACACGCTGATCTCCGCGGACAGAATCCGGCAAATCCGTCGCGAACCGTTTCCGAAGTTCCGGTTTCCAATCAAAAAGATCCAGTTGGGAAGGAGCTCCGGATTGGAACAAATAAATAACACGTTTCGCCTTAGGAGGGAAATTGGGAAACGACTTGCCCAGGGCGTCATCCGCCAACAGCTCTCGGCCAAGCAAACTGCCAAGAGCCGCAGCTCCAAGACCAGTCGCGATCCTTCCGAAGAACTGGCGTCGGTTCATGAGAAGTTGGGATTCGGCGAGTGGGTCCATCGGCTTGATCTACTCCTTCGTAAGCGTTTCGTCTAGGTTTAGTAGCACGTTAGCAACTACCGACATGGCGGCGAGTTCCGGAGCCTCTATATCGTGGCTTGGCGACGATGCCCCTACCGCTATCAGCTCGTTCGCCTGATCGGGATTTGCTTCGAAGGTATCCAAATAACTCCGATAGCCATCAGTAAGAAGATTCAAGACGTCGGGCTCTGGATTTCTGCTGAGCGCTAGCTTATGGCCGTATGCGATTTGCTCGTCTGATGAACTCCCTCCCTCTCGCAGCATGCGTTCGGCAAGTGATCGTGAAGCTTCCACGAATTGTTCGTCATTCATCAGATTCAATGCTTGCAGAGGCGTGTTTGTCCGGGCGGTCAATACCGAGCAGGCTTCTCGGGAAGCATTGTCGAAATTCATCATTGATGGAGGCGGCACGGTACGTCGCCAAAAGGTGTACATACTTCTCCGATACAGGTCATCGCCCTCGCCCACGATATATTTGTAGCCTTTCGCGCTTACTTCGTCCCAAAGGCCTTCTGGCTGGTATGGCATCACTGGAGGCCCGCCAATACGCTCTACTAAGAGTCCCGATACAGCTAGCGCTTGGTCTCGAATCGATTGACCGTTAAGTCGATATCTCGGACCGCGAGCGATCAGTCGGTTCTCTGGATCTATTTCCAACAACTCATTGGTAACTCTCGAAGATTGGCGATATGCGGAGCTCATAACAATGAGCTTTTGCATCGCCTTAATGTCCCAGCCACTGCCGATAAACTCATTGGCTAGCCAATCCAGCAGTTCAGGATGACTCGGCGACTTTCCTTGAGATCCGAAATCCTCAGCCGTCTTCACTAAGCCATTGCCAAAATACATTTGCCAGTAGCGGTTCACAGCCACGCGGGCGGTAAGTGGATTTTCCGGATCCACGATCCATTTGGCTAAGCCCAATCGGTTCCTTGGAAAACTCGGCTTCATTGGTGGTAATGCTTCCAGGGTTTGCGGTTGCAGTTCCTCACTGGTATGGGGTTGATCATAGGCGCCTCGCTTTAAGATGTACGTCGGACGTAGATCCGGCGTCTCTTTCATAACGCTAACCCGAGTGATCTGCTCTGATTCGAATCGATTCAACTCGCGCTCTTTTGCAGCCAATTCTTTAAGCAATTTTCTCCCCTCGCCATCCTGGCTAATCCACTCGACTTCAAGAGCCTTTTGAGCAGACGGTCTCATATCGGCCAGGAGAGAATCGATAGGATCCGCAGTTGAAAGCTTGGCGAGTTGGGACGGTGTCAGGGATTCATCGAAAACCTGAACGTCATCGATGATACCGTTGTTTAAAGTCGCATCTCGAAGGAATTCTCGGGCATCCTTTTCCGCCCTGGCCCCGATCAGAAGGGGCAATTCGCTAACAATCGGCGAATCCAGATTGTCCATGAGAACAGTGGTCTCCACCGCTTCCCCATTTACATATATTCCTACCCCGCCCGCTCTATGGCTTCCATCCCAGGACACTCCGACACGAACAGGCTTGCCGGGCTCTATCACCGGACCGGAGACCACTTCGATACCCAATTCTTGATCACGATCTAGCGTTAGCTGGAACGATACTCTGAAATCTTGCCTAGGCCCCGTATCCTCCAGCATAATACGATACCCTTTAAGCGAATCCTTTTCAGTCATGGTTAGAACCGGACCTTCTGAGCCAGCAAAAACTCGGGGAGCATGAATCTGAGTCAGCCATGTACGTGGATGCCGGGAATCAAAGGAATTTCTACGGGCATTCTCGACTCTAGCATAGCCCGTTCTGGTCAAAAGCAATCCTGAGCCAAATTCGGCTTCATCAACTAAGTGCGCATCCTTTTCCGAACGGCCAATAAGGATGGCTTTCCTATTCGGATTACGAACATCCAGCGTTGCGCGATTTTCTTCCCAATCGAAAGTCAGATGCAGATTTGGGGAAGGAAGCTCATTCAATTGCTTGATCGATTCCGCTCGCTCTCGGGCCTCAACATTGAGCCAATCCTGGAAATCCTGATACCGTTTCGCAGGCAAATTGCGAATCCTTTTGTCGGCCAATGCCAATTCATCCTTGAGCCTATCATGTTCGGCTTCCGATCCTTGGGTGTAGACTTCCATGTTCGGTGTTGGAGCGATCGTTCCATCCTGACCGTGTTCATCAATGTTGTTGAAGAATGCGAAAAGACTGTAGAAGTCTTTCTGGGTGATTGGATCGTATTTGTGGTCGTGGCAGCGGGAGCAATTCATGGTCAATCCGAGCCAAACGGTTGACGTCGTCTCCACGCGATCGGCCACGTATTCGACTATGAACTCGTCTGGCACGATCCCGCCCTCGTTATTGATTCGGTGATTCCGATTGAACGCAGTAGCCAGTCGTTGCTTGCCCATCGGGCTGGGCAACAGATCTCCAGCAAGCTGCTCGATGGTAAATTGATCAAACGGCATGTTAGCGTTGTAGGCATCGATGACCCAATCCCTCCAGGGCCACTGGCTGCGTCGCATATCATTTTGGTAGCCACCCGAATCCGCGTAGCGAGCGGCATCCAGCCAAACCAAAGTCATGCGTTCTCCATATCGGGGTGACGCTAGCAATCGATCCACTACCCGCTCCCAGGCGTCTTCGCTTTCGTCACCAAGAAAGGCATCCACTTCTTCAGGTGTTGGAGGCAAACCAGTCAGATCTAAACTAACGCGACGAATAAGCGTCTCCCTGGAAGCTCGATCAGATGGCTCCAAGCCCTCCTCCCTCAATCGGCTCACGATGTAATGATCGATCCCGTTAGACGCCCAACGGCGATCTTCAGACTTAAGCTTAGGCAGTGATGGCCGGGCAATAGGCTTAAACGACCAATGCTGATCATACTGGGCCCCTTCGGAAATCCAGCGATCCAGGATGCCTTTCTCCTCGTCCGAGAGTGACAATTTGGATTCCGGAGGCGGCATGCGATCCTCCAATATCTCGTCTTCCCAAATTCTGTAATGGGCCTCGCTGGCATCCAAATCGCCAGGAACGATTCCTGCATAGCCCCCTAAATCCGCTATAGCATTCTCGCGTGTATCGAGACGAAACTCCGATTTCTGATTCTCGGCATCGGGCCCATGACAACGAAAGCAATTGTCCGATAGAATCGGGCGTATATCCCGATTGTAGTCCAGCTCTCGAACTTGCCCGAAAGCGCCAAATCCAGAGAGCAACGCCAAAATAATGAACGCGGTAATGAAGACACTGGTCTGTCTCTTGGGTGTATTCATGGGGTTAGCGATCGCTTAAGCGCGGATAGGTGGAATCGGTTTCGAACTCAAATCAATAGAATCTATTCAACATACGTCTGATCCCAGCGTCTAGGACTTTCTACCGACACCGCTTCCCGAGTAAATGTAGATAAATATTTCAGTAGGAAGGTGCTGGCCCACAATGGTAGCACAGGCTTCCAGCCTGTGATCTTGACCTCTGCCTACAGGCAGGATGCCTGTGCTACTTTAAGAATAGGCTCCCTTATTGGTAGACAGCAAAAATTTGTCCACATAGCGACCGATGAAAATCAAACGCATCGATAATCTCTGTACTTCCTGCTCTGAAAGCGCTTTAGATTCAAGCATATGAAGCTCCCGACTATCCTCATCCCAGTGCTACTGCTCCTACTCGCCGGATGCTCCTCGAATAAAGACGGCTTGGATTCGATTTTCAATGGTCAGGACCTAAGTGGTTGGAACTTCAAGAATGCCGCTTGCTGGCAAGTGAAGGACGGGATCTTGCATGCCGTGAACGATCCGGAACAAAAGGGCGATATCCTACAGACGGCGAAGAGCTACAAGAATTTCATCTTCCAAGCCGACTTCAAGTTTGGCGAAGGTCGGATCGATACCGGGATTTTTCTACGCGACACCAGAGAGCAAATACAAATCGGTGAGTCGGGCAGCTTGAAGCGCGATATGACTTCCCTTCCTTACATTCCTGGTAAAGGGTACCCCATCCAGGTCGAGACAGCTCAAGAAGTCTTCGAAATGGAAGACTGGAACACGATCAAGGTGCAAGTAACCGGCAACACCTACACTACCTGGCTCAATGGAACGGAAATCATGACCTATGAATCGGAAACCATCGTTCCTGAGGGCCCAATCGGGATACAAGTTCACCCTAAGCGGGAAATGACAGTCGACTTCCGCAACATCTTGGCCAAAGAATTGCCGTAGGAGTTATTCAGTAACAGGATACGCCTCGAAAGATCGAGGCTACATGATGGCTATGCCAACATGATAGTCCACGATACTCATTCATCAAGTTGCTGACGTAGGCGGCATCCTGTTGCGAAGCGTATCCTGTTAATTAGTATCACCACCATGATGATTTCTGCCATTACACAGGCAGGATGCCTGTGCTACCCTTGAAAGTGGGTGCCCTACACTATTCGTCCATCGAAGTCGTTGCGATCCCGTTCCGGTTGCAGTGGGAACTTTATCGGAGCGTTATCGCGTTGAGAGCGATAAATGGCCGTGAACAGTTCCACCACTCGCCGTCCTGCCAATCCGTCGGCGAGCGGCGCTCGACCTTCTATAATGCTATCCAGGAAATCCTCGATTTGCAGTCGGTGGTAATAATTGATGGGATCCACTTCCGCGAAGCGCTTGCCATCTTCCTGTTCCCAACCCTCTCGCAGATCGCTCTCTCCGGGAACCGTCCAGATATCGTTGAAAGGGGGCTCTTCGATCTTGCTCATACCGGCAACAAACATCTGCCCGCCGTCTGTCTGTACGCTGACGCAGGCTCCATTGCTTCCCAGGACTTGCACTTTTCCTTGGATAGCCGGATTAAACGAATTGCTGAGCACAATATTGGCCAAGCCCCCGTTCTTGAACTTTGCCACCGCGACAGCTGTATCTTCAACCTCGATATAGGGATGGTTGAGATTGCCCCAATAGCCGAAAACTTCCTCGAGCTCGCCCATATACCAAAGCAGGAGATCTAACTGGTGGGGAGCTTGATTCACCAACACGCCTCCACCCTCTCCATCCCATGAGCCCCGCCAGGGATCGCTATTGTAATATGGCTCGTCTCGCCAACCGAGAATGGTAGCGAATCCGAGAATCGGGCCTCCGATCTTTCCATCGTCGATGGCTTGCTTTACCCGCAAACACGGATCGAAGAAACGCCGTTGACTGACCATGCCCAGCTTGCCGCCGCCGGTTTCCACGGCTTCGATAATGTCGTCGCAGTCTTCTAGCGAAGAGGCCAAAGGCTTTTCGATCAATAGATCGATACCTGCCTTGGCGGCAGCTACCGAAACATCCTTGTGAGCCGGATGGGGCGTGCACACGAGCAGAACCTCAACTCCAGACTCAGAAATGAATGCATTCAAGTCCGTGTATCCAACGACCCCGTACTGCTCCGCAAACTCTTTCGTTTTCTCTGGATTGCGGCTGCAAACCGCTACGAATTCCGATTGCGGCAATTCTTGCAGGGCGGCCGCATGAATGTGGGCGACTTTTCCCAATCCGATTATTCCAGTTTTCAATGATTTCTTTGGCATGATTTAGGTAAAGGCGTTTTGCGGTGTTATACTTTTGATAAACAGACCATAATCAGATCGCGGAGATTTCTTCGACGGTTTCTTGTAGGAGCGGCTTTACGCCGCGATTTGTCCGAAGACAATATCCATCGCGGCATAAAGCTGCTCCTACGCCAGAACCTAAGCTTCCAGCCTGGGTTGTGTAAACAGGTAAGATCACTGTTATACTCTCAGAGAGCATCCAGCCGATCCACTCTGGCATCGAGAGCCACGATTAGGAGACGGGCACTTCGGATATTGGCCTTGAAAACAACATCCAGAAGATCGCCTAGGAGCGGGACGGTGCCGATTAGGATATCGATCAATTGGTTAAAGACGATTTTCAGAGCCAATGACCAACCCAAGTTGAATTTGTACACGACATAAAGATAGTAGAAAAGCGGTGTCGCCATGATCACATCGCCGACGCCCGGCATGAGACCAGCTAAACTGTCCCAACCTATGCGAAACCGAGTTCCGGGAATGGGGAACGCGGCATCAAGCCGATTAGCAATTCGAACGAGCCACAGAATTGTCGCATCGATCTCGGATTTCACTGCGATTGTGTTCGAGCCGGTACGCTACCTACTCCGGTTTAAGAATCACTTTAGCCAATCCTTTTTCACCCTTATATAGACGGTCGAACCAGGAGGCTCCTTCCGAAAGCGGAACCGTAGTGCTGATGATTTCATCTACACGAATTGTTCCATCGGCAATCAGGTTTAAGCATGCTGGATACTCTCCAGCCGAACCACAGGTGCCGATGAGATTGATTTGCCGCGTGACGACTTCCTGTAAGCTGAAATCCACTACTGGTTTCAAATTCCCGACTAGCGTCACGGTTCCTCCCTTTCGGGTGGATTCGATGGCGGTTTTTAGCGTGGGATCCATGCCGACAACTTCGAATGCATGATCGGCGCCCCTGCCCTCTGTCATCTGCCGAATCGCCTCTGGGACATCACCTGAATCCGCTTTTACGATTTCGGTGGCGCCGAGCTTTTTTGCCAGAGCGAGACGTTCCTCGTCCAAATCAACAGCGAGCACTTTGCCGCAACCTGCCGCCTTCAATGATTGAATGACCAGCAAGCCGATCATTCCGGATCCGACCACTACTGCAGAGTCGTCCAAATTAATCGGCGTGAGATCTACCGCGTGCACAGCCACCGATACGGCCTCCGTTAGGGCAGCGTGTTCGAAACTGAGCGAATCCGGCAGCTTATAGAGAATCCGCTCCGGCACGGCAACAAACTCGGCAAATGCTCCATGATTGCGGTAATCCCCGCAGGATACTCCAAGCACCATGCGGTTGTCGCAGAGATTCGTTTCTCCCCGCCGGCAATGCCAGCAATCGCCACAGTATACCATCGAATCGAAAGTGACCCGATCGCCCGGCTTCCAAACAGTTGAGTCGACGGCACTTCCTAAAGTTTCGATAACACCCGATGCCTCATGCCCCATAATGATCGGGGGAATGCGACGGCCAGAACTGCCGTCCATGCCATGGACATCGCTACCGCAAATGCCGCAGGCTTTGACCCGGATCAGGACCTCGTCGTCCTTCATCTGCGGTTTATCTACCTCTTTGTACTCGAACTCACTTTCCGCGACTAACTCTAGAGCTTTCATAGGATAATTATCTCAATTTGGTGAACCAATATTAGAATTTTGCTCAGATCAATGAGCGAATCAAGACTGCATCCTCAAGGCAGTCCTCAGCCATCGAGAACACGCCGAAGCCTGGACTCTCTAACTTCAATACTCTCGCAAAGTTTCATTTGCACGCGCGCTCGGTTCAAATTCTGAGAACCGTAACTAGTTTTGAAATACACGTCTCCAGCCAAATAATCCGCAAAGAACCTCAATCCCAACTCGAAGGCTATAAGGCGAATCGAATCGTACAGATATTTTCGATCCGCTTCGGTAAGAAATTTTTCTGCCTGTTTCAGATAGCCTTTCACCAAGGCTTCAAAGAGGTCCGTATCAATGTACACGTCGTTAAGATCCCGCGCTTCCTCGCCAGCAGGATTACAGACAGAGCGCACGCAATCTCCAAAATCATACTGAATCAAACCCGGCTTGACCGTATCCAAATCAACGATCGCCGTACCTTTTCCGGTAATGTCGTCGATCATGATATTCGATATTTTCGGATCCCCATGAATAGGACGATGCTGTAATTCACCTCGCTCAAGGGCATCTTCCAGTGTCGACGCGAAGGACCGTCGGTCTTCTACAAACTCTCCAATTCTCCGGGCTTCAGAGGACGCCGCCAATCGCTCTTGGGCCTCATCGGTCTGAACCACTCGATCGTACTGCTTGAGATATTGCGGAGTCACGTGAAAACCGGGCAGTGTGTCCGCGAGCTCATCCGAAGGGAAGCCGGATATCACCTGCTGAAAATGTCCCAAGACGTAACCAGCTTCATGAGCATGCTCAGGATTCAAAACCGTTTCGTGAGAGGTCGCTGACGCTATCATAGAGAGCGCTCGCCAGTAATTGCCTTCCGCATCCAGATAGAAATCCAGGCCATCGCGTGTTTCGATCACACGCGGCAATTGCCATATCCTATTCGATTTCTCGGATTGGCCTTCTAGTTTATCGTGAGCGTAATCCGTAATCGCCTTGACATTCGACATCACCAAATCAGGCCTCGGAAACACCGCACTACTTATTCTCTGCAATACAAATTGATTTTCTGAATACGTTGTTCGCTTAATCACGCGAAAGGTATCATTAACGTTTCCAGTATCAATATTCAGGACGGTAACAACTTGGCCAGGCGCATCGAAGTGCGAGGCAATCGTTTCAGGATTCATAGAATTACGGGTTTGCGTAAAAGGCATTCTATCGCGTGAACTAATCGTATTGGAAGCTCCTAGGTGAGAATGAGCCCCGCCTGTTGGCAACATCAAAAACCCTCGTCATTTGGGCAAATAGCGCTATTTTCCGATCAGTCGGCTGAGGATTAGGAATCTGAGCGTTAAAGGATGCCGAGCTCGTCCCAAACCTGTCTTGTGGAAGTACCCTCTTGGATACGTTTTCGGGCGATATTTTCACCCTTCACCTTTTCTAAAGCCGCGGCGATCACTTCGTTCTCGAGTGATTTGGGAATGATCACGACGCCATCGATATCGCCAACTACGATATCTCCAGGGCACACCTTAACCTGATTGGAGAATCGTATGGGGCAATCGTAATCGATTACGCGGCCGCGCACCCCTTGATCCTGACCATAAGATCCGAAAGAGAAGGTGGGGAATCCCATTTCGCAAATGCCTTTAGTGTCGCGCGAGTACCCTTCCATCACAGCTCCTACGGCGCCCCGATACCTAGCAGCATTGCTCATCAATTCTCCCCATAATGCATAGGCTGGCGACGCTCCCGCGCAAACATAGACCTCGTTCTCCTTCATGCTGTCGAGAGCGTCCAGCATGACGCCAAATGGAGCCTCCCGGTTCTCATGATGTATCGATTGGCCTGCGCAATCCGCTTCCAGTACTGTTTTAGCACGACCCACGACTGTCATACCATCCCGGAGCGGCCGTATTTCGGGTGGCAGGTATTGATGGGTATGGCCTAGGCCGTCCATCACATCGCCAATCACGCACGAAAACAGTTCCTTCTCTATGGTATCCAATCTTTCTTTATCAGTTTCGAAGTTCATATCCAAGATTTTAGTCGGGTCCAGATTGATAGGCTGCATCGACTAGCGATTTCCAGTCTGCAGCATTCAATCTACTTTTCATATCCTCTTGTGTCGGCCTCAAGTTTTCCGGCAAGGTAGAAACCGCTCTGAGGCGTCTAGCAGCTAGTTCTAAGTTTTCCGTGTGACACAGATAGGCTAGCGAGCCGGAAAGAGTCTTTTGCTTCGATGACCTAATATGAGCGCCTAACACAGAGAGGTGCGGATTGGGCACATAACCTAGAGCGTCAGCAACTCTTCTGACTTTCTTCTTTGTTGCCTCTGATATCTTTGCGTGGCCCCTCAAGGCCAAAGAAACGGTCATTCGGGAAACACCCGCTTCCTCCGCCACGTGCTTGAGGGTAATCTTTTGAAGCTTAGCCAAGTTAAAGGAACTGAATAGAGAGTATGGGGCTATGTCTACCGATATTCGATTAGGCGGTCCCAGATACGGGTAAACTAGCTTTTTATGCTCGATGACACTGAGCGGTTTGACATGACCACTGGACAACATCTAATCCCACGGTGCCGGCCCCGTTTAAAGACACAGAAACCATGACCAACGCCACTACTCGAATTTCCCTGCTAATGACCGTTCTATTGGGGACTCTAGCAACCTCTTCACCTCAAAAGCCCAACATTGTGCTCATCGTCTCAGACGACCACGGAACCGATGCGATCGGTTGCTACGGCAATCCAGTTATAGAGACGCCTGGCTTAGACAATCTCGCCGCGGACGGCACCCTATTCACGGATGCCAATTGCACTACCGCCAGTTGCAGTCCGAGTCGATCCGTCATACTCACTGGACTGCACAATCATAGAAATGGGCAGTATGGTCTCCAACACACCTTTCACCACTATCAAAGCTTTGAGGATATCGTCAGCTTGCCAGTGGCCCTGAGCAAGAACGGCTACCGTACGGCACGCATTGGAAAATTCCATGTAGCGCCCGTGTGATCGACTTAGAAAAATGGTAGATTGACAT
>CAZFUD010000071.1:0-16802 GCA_964521705.1 uncultured Opitutaceae bacterium
CTGGACGATGCTGATTTTCGGTTTGCTAGGATTCGGGTTTGAAAGGGCGAAGATTCCGCTGGCCCCCTTTGTCATTGGGTTTATTCTGGCTCCCGTCGCTGAAGAGAATCTCTCAGTAGGGCTTATGGCCTCCAACGGAAGCTACTTGCCCATTATTCAAAGCCCTTTCTCTTTGATCTTCGTCGTCTGTTCCATTGTTCTGCTGTCTATTCCTATTTATCGCCGATTGAAACGCGGCTCGCGTCCATAATCAAAAACCGATCTTCATGCCCATTCGAATTCTACCTCCATCACTCGCCATTTTCTTATTGAGTGTGTCCGCGAGCGGTCGTCCGAATATTCTATTCATCTATACCGACGATCAATCTACGCGGACGGTAAGTTCCTATGAAGACGCGTATCACTGGGTGAATACGCCGAATATAGACAGACTGGCAGAAGAAGGCATTCGATTTACTCGGGCTAACATCGGTTCTTGGTGCATGGCATCACGAGCTTCGGTCTTGACCGGCCTTCAGCAGCACAAGATCGAGTCGCTTCGGATGACCGGCCCGAATCCAATGAATACCTACGATCCGGAACTTTGCCAGTTTTGGCCAAAGTCTTTCCGAGAACAGGGCTACTACACCGTCCAAATTGGCAAATGGCACACGGGAGTAGATTCGGGTTACGGTAGAGATTGGGATCACCAGATAGTCTGGAACCGGCCGAAATACCCCGACAACGCGCCATATTATTACTACAATCAGCTGATTGAGTTCGATGGTGGCGAACCGGTTAAGGTGCCTGAGTATACGACTGATAAATACACGGAATGGGCACTGGATTTTATTCGCGGTAAAGGGGCCGACTCAGAAAAGCCATGGTTTCTTTGGCTTTGCTATGGGGCAGTTCATGGGCCCTTTACTCCAGCTACCAGGCATTTGGATGACTATGCCGATGCAACCACCCCAAAGATCCCGGACGTCTACCCGCCTAGAGAAGGAAAGCCTGAATACGCTAGCAATATGGAATTCTGGGTGGAAGGAACCAATGGCGAGGCGGTTGAAAAGGGACGCGAAGGCGCGGTTCCCGTAGGTATGCAAGATGTCCCCGGTCGAACCTTGAAGGATTGGGTGCGGCAGTATCAGCAAGGGGTCTTGGCAATCGATGAAGGCGTTGGGGAATTGCTTTTGGCTTTGGAGGAGAGTGGCCAGTATGAGAATACTATAATCATTTTCACCTCAGACCAAGGATTCGCTTGGGGACAGCACGGAATGAAGTCGAAGGTGGCTCCCTATTTCGCTAGCATCGCCGCTCCGCTGATTTTCAAACTTCCGGAAGCGACCTCGATAGGCGGTTTGAGTCGTGGAACAGTCGTCACCGACCCAGTTACCGCGGTAGATATTCCTGTAACGCTTTTTTCTCTAACGGAAACGAAAAGCCCGTGGCCAATGCATGGATACGATTTGACTCCATTGCTACAGGATCCGGATGCGGATTGGGACAAGCCTTCATTGCTTGTTCATACAGCAAAGCAGTACGGTTCAGACACGGACGTTATTCCCGGTATCGACGATCCGAAATTGTATCACGGCCCGGGAATACCTTGGTACGTGCTACTAAGTCAGGGACGATACAAGTACATTCGAACGCTTATCGAAGGGGAAACGGAGGAGCTCTACGATTTGGTTAGCGATCCGCAAGAGTTGATTAATCTCGCTCCAAGCCCTAACTACAGCGACTTGCTTCAAAGCTACCGGAAAACCGCGGTTTCGGAGCTCAAACGAACCGGTGCGGGATTCGTCGGCAATCTGCCAAGCGTCAAGACCTACTGAGTAATTATTATTGAGACTCTTGGAATTCCGAATTTAGAAAGAATCAGCAATATGGATCGCCCAAACATTCTCTGGTACTGCACCGACCAACAACGATTCGATACGATCGGGGCGTTGGGAAACGAATTCGTTAAGACGCCGACAATTGATGGTTTAGTAGAAGAGGGCATTGCCTTTACCAGGGCCTATTGTCAGAGCCCGATTTGCACCCCAAGTCGGTCAAGTTTCATGACAGGTTTGTATCCAAGCCGTCTCCACAATACCCGAAATGGAAACGATACGTTTCCGGATGGTCCGCCTTTGATTTCGAAAATGATAGCGGATTCTGGATACGAGTGTGGTTTAATTGGAAAGTTTCATCTGGTTAGCGCAGGTCACCGTCCGGAGCCAAGGCTGGACGATGGCTTTACCTACTGGAAGCATTCGCACGCGCCGAGAGACGATTGGCCTGAAGGGACCCACGACTATGCCGACTGGGTTAGAGAACAGGGAAAAGATCTGGATGAGATGCGCAACTCGGAAGCTCGAGTGGATCCGGAGTATCACCAAACGAAGTGGGCCTCGGATCGGGCCATCGAGTTCATGTCCCAAGAGCGGAATGGCCCTTGGTTGCTCAACATAAACATTTACGATCCCCATCCGCCCTTCATACCGCCAGCAAGTTACGCGGAGAAGTTTCCGGCGGATGAAATGCCAGGGCCTTATTTCCGTGAGTCGGATTTGGATACTCAAGCGAAACTCGATCCGCTGGACTTCCAAGGCCGCGCCAAGCGGCCGGAGGAACTCAATGGAAAAGATATCCAAGGCAAATACTATGCCATGATCGCTCAGATCGACGATCAGTTCGCTCGGATACTGGATTGCCTGGAGAAAACTGGTCAGCGGGAAAATACGATCATCATTTTCACATCCGATCATGGGGAAATGCTTGGGGATCATGGACTGGTGCAAAAGGGTTGCCGATTTTATGAAGGCCTCACTCGAGTTCCCCTCATCTTTTCATGGCCCGGCCATTTCGCGAAAGGCGTAGCTTGTGAGGGATTGGTTGAATTGCTGGATCTTTCGGCAACCATTCTTGATCTTACAGGTGTTGAGATACCAGACTATCATCAGGGCCGATCGTTGCGAAACGTTCTAGAGGGCAATGAAGACGGTTCGAAGATTCGGGAAGTCGCTAGATGCGAGTATTTTGATGCCCTAGATGCTCACTTTACTGGAGGAACGGGTACTTTCGCTACCATGTATCGAACAGATAGATACAAATTGTCCGCCTATCACGATGACGGTCTAGGGGAACTGTACGATCTGGAGAAGGATCCTTGGGAATTCGAAAACCTTTGGGATGATCCGGATAGCGCAGATACGAAAAACGAGCTCATCTGGAAAAGTTTCAACGCTCATGTCAACCTAACGACAGACGTTGGTTCCAAGCGTATCGCGCCGATGTAGCAAGGTTGATTTTAGTGGTAGGGCTGCTTATCCTTAAGCAGCCGAACAATAAAAACGTAGGAGCGGCTTTATGCCGCGACATCCAAGCTAGCTGCATCTCGGGATAAAGCCGCTCCTACAAGTTGCCCTGTTTCACGTCTGAGATGGTGAAGCCCGTGCTACTCATTTTCTAGAATCCAGCAAGCGCGCATACTCGCAGAGTGTATCGACATTATCGATAAAAACGCGGCTGCTGATCCTATCGGTAACTTCGTAGTCGCCTTGCCAGAGCTGTCCGGGTGTACGCTTCTTGAAACGATCGTTTTTCGTAATCCAAGCCCCGTTGGATTCCTGAGAGTCGATTATGGCGCCTACTTCGATGGAGAGCTGCGAAATTCTATTTTCAAGAGCATCTGCTGATGGGCTCGAATCGGAGCGAGCTATATAGGCGTCTCTACCTAGCTCGATGATCTGCTGATACCGTTGTTTGATGGAATCCAATTTTCTTCGCAGATCTACTTGGTAGCCGTAACCAAGGCGTCGTTCTTCACTGAGCTCTTCGAGAGAATCGACGCGAATGCGACCTCGATCATAGTAAAGTGGTTTGCCCGTATACAGTTCAACAAAACGGGCCCAATTCCCGTTTGGCAGTCGAATACCTTCGATCCATTTCAACGAATCGGGGATCGGCTCTAGATATTCGCTCCGACCGATGTGAATATACAGGTCGAGTAGCGAGTTGATATTGTTGAGTGTCACCGATGGGCAAACAGACGGGGGTTCGAAGCTGCGAGCCCAAGCGGGTCGTAGAAACTCGTTGTACTGCTGGGCCCAGCCGGGTTGAGGAGGAGGCAGTTGAGATATCATCAAAAAGCGTCCTGCTCTCAGCAATACTCCCTCGTCCTCTTGTCGTCCATAGTATTGGAGAGCTTCCAGCATGACTCGAATGCAATCATTGATCCCCTCGTCGTTGAAGGTCGCGTAATCGTGATAGTCGCCTTGGCTCGGGTAGCGGTGTGGCCATCCGCCGTTTTCAAGTTGGGCTTCTTTCATTAGAGTCAATGCTTTGTTTATCGCGGCTGTCAGTTCAGAGTCGTCCACTTCCTGATCGAGAGCCATCAAGAAGCTGATAGCGCTTTGAGTCTGATCGTCATCAAAACTGACCATATCACCTGCTGGTCGATCAAATCGGATTGTATGTTGCCAACCTCCGCGAGTGTTTTGCCCGAGTATAAGAGCTTGGGCAGTATCGCGGGCGGCGTTGAGGGCAATCGAGGAGCCGGTCGCTTTGTAAGCGTTCAGCAAAGCCATGCCAACCGCAGGCGTCCCCGGTGGCTGTACCTCGATCGTATTTTCATCGAGAACGCCTTCTCCCCATCGGCGGGATAGATCGGGGGTCAAGAAATAGACGTAGCCGCCCCGATTGGACAGGGAATGAAAGTAGTTTATCCCACGCTCGATCGCAGCTCCCGCCTGAGCTCGTGATACTTCAGCAAAACTCGTCGAAACGGTGAAAGCTGAGATGATGCAAAAGCTTATTCTAGCGAGCATGTTCACGAGATTGGATTAAAGGAATACCGGCAACGACCTTTGAGAATTCTTTATTGGTGATAATTTGAAATTGGGTATTTGCCAATCGGATTCTACGACATGTATCTTTATTCACCATGGGTGAAAAGTTTCAGACTTTTGTTCGATGTTTTCATGGTAGGGAGGACCGTCTCGATACTTCTTGCCTACAAGGATATTTTGTTGAATCCGCGTAAATGGTGAGTAGTTTTTCAGCCTTAATCATCTCTATGAAAAAACACCGCAAGTATTTAGCATTAATCGTCTCATCACTGTCGCTCCTCCTAGCTGGTTGTAGCCCTTCTAGCAATTCCACTACAGAATCGGTCGAGTTATTCAATGGTTCCGATCTCAAAGGTTGGCAGAATTTTGGAGGCGGAAAATTCTATGTGGAGGATGGCGCCATCGTCGGCGAGTCTGCTCCTGATCTCCCCAACAGCTTCCTGGCGACAAAAGAGATGTATGACGACTTCGAACTGGAAGTTGAGTTCTGGGTGGACCCTCTATTGAACTCGGGCATTCAGATTCGCAGCCACACCTATCCTGAAGAGACGACGACCATTCGATGGGGGGGGCGGTTTAAGGATGATGGCACCAAGGACGTGAAGGAACGCGTTTGGGAGAGGGGTCGGTTCTGGGGCTACCAAATTGAGATCGATCCAACCGAACGTGCCTGGAGCGGAACCGTATATGAGGAGGGTGGTCGTGGTTTTCTGCATACACCAGGGGAAAACGAAGTCGCTAAAAAGGCTTTCAAGCCCGAACAATGGAACCATTTTCGGATTATCGCTAACGGCGACCATTTTCAAACTTGGCTGAATGGCGTTCCCGTGGCTGATATGCATGACGACCTTACGGCTTCAGGCTACATCGCCCTCCAACTGCACGGTATCGGCAAGAACTTGGAAAAAAGCGGCAAGAAAGTGATCTGGCGTAACATCCGCCTAAAGCGGTTATGAGGGCTACGAATTCGCTCGCCGCTCTGTTTCTATCTATCGCGGTTTGGGTCGCAACCGATACCTTCGGACAATCTGATGAGCAGCCGAATATCCTGCTTATCGTGTCTGACGATCAGGGATACAACGATCTTGGTTTGCTGAACGGAGATATTATTACTCCCAACCTCGATCGGCTAGCTAAAGAGGGAACTCGTCTTACCAGTTTCTATGTGGCCTGGCCCGCATGCACGCCTTCGCGGGGAGCTTTTCTGTCAGGACGCTATCCCCAGCGAAATGGCATTTACGACATGATTCGTAATGAGGCGCCCGATTACGGCCACAAATACGATCCAGAAACCTATGCCATCACCTGGGAGCGAATAGGAGGAATGGATGTCAGAGAAATTCTGATACCAAAAGTGCTCGATTCGAAAGGGTATTATTCGGGGATATTCGGGAAATGGGATTTAGGTATCAGCAAACGCTTCCTGCCACTAGCCAAAGGCTTCAACGAATTCTATGGACTAGTGAACACAGGCATCGATTACTATACGCACGAGCGCTACGGCGTTCATAGTATGTATCGCAACAACGAGCGGACTGATGAAGATACAGGTATCTATGCGACCTATTTGTTCGAGCGAGAAGCTCTAAGGTTTCTCGATGAACGCAAGCAGGATGAGCCCTTTTTCCTCTATGTTCCCTTCAATGCTCCGCATGTTTCCTCCGCCTTGGATCCCAAAATTAGAGGCACTGTGCAGGCACCTCCAGAATTCGAAGCGATGTATCCAGCTGTAGAGACGGCCTATCAATTGGGAACACGTTACGGCGAAGAAACGCTCGTGCCCACAAGGGAAAAGCGAAAACGTGATTTCCGAGCAGCGACGACGTGCATGGATGCCTCCATTGGGAAAATTCTCGATACGCTAGATCGGAAGGGATTGGTGGACAATACCATCGTCATTTTCTTTGCTGACAATGGGGGTGGTGGCCCGGCGGACAATGGAGCTTTGCGCGGAGGGAAGGGCGATACCTGGGAAGGTGGCGTAAGGGTGCTGTCAATCGTCCGCTGGCCGGATGGAGGCATACCCGCAGGCGTGGAGAATAACGCCTTTCTGACGGGAATGGAACTGCTGCCTAGCCTGGCTGCCGCTACTGGAGCGCAATTGCCGGAAGGCGTCGTACTTGATGGATACAATTGGTGGCCAACTTTGCGAGGCGAGGCGGAAAGCCCGCGTCAGGACATGTTCTGGAAGCGACGTGGCTTGCGAGGCGCTCGCGTGGGCGACTGGAAATGGGTTGATATGGGTGAGGGCGGAGGTGGCCTATTCAATTTAGCCGAGGATATCGGCGAAAGCCGGGATCTATCGAAAACTAGACCCGACATGCTAGCCCGCCTTCAGCGACGTTTCGATGAATGGTATAAAGAGACCATGATCGAGGCCGAACCACGAGGCCCATTCAAGGACTTCTGAAGTAGTGCATTGGCGACAACGCAAGTTCGCCCTCGCTCAACGGTATCGAGCTCCACCGTTTTTCGCCTGGAATCAAGGTGGAACGCGACGTCCCGGCGCGTTTTAATACTCTAAGTCCAGTTAAGTTGACTTGTATGCGCAGCAGCGAGATCGAGATTTTGTTTCCGTGACGCCTACAAACGTAAACTTACCTGAGATCGAGTGTAGGAGCGGGTTTATCCCGCGATAGATTTTGATCAACGCTTTCGAAAACTCAGGACCGAACTCCACCTGTTATAGTAAACTTTAAGGGTGGAACCCGACCTCCAGGCGGGTTTTGAAAACTCAAAAGGCGTTGTCCTGACAATCTTAGCAAAACCAGAAGAACACTCGCTGCCCAATTCGCCTGCGTAGATCTTTGCTGTTGGTAGCGAGATCTACGCCCGTTTTCAAATCTGCGAAAAATTCGTCGGGACCAAGATGTTGTCTGTAATCGTGGATACGGTTCCAGCGTAACGCTTATTCGCCCTCAGTTTCTGCCAAGCAGGATCGGCGCTAAAACGTTTCCAATTGGCATCCCGTTCCGCCATGTCCTTAAAACCAAGCATGTAAGTCAAATTGGGCATCAGCGGTCCCACCAAAGTCTTGCCGAAGAATACAGGGTGCAGACCGACATCGCGAAAGATCTCGATTTCTCCCCCCTCGTTAAACATCTCTACTTTTAGGTCGCCCTTCAGCCGATTGTGGCTCTCGTAAATGCGTATCTCGAAAACGCGGCTTTTCTCCCCTTTTATCGCAGAAGGAACCTCGACTTGCGGCATGTGAGAAAAAGCTTTCATCAACGAGCTCTCCATTCGCTGGTAGAGAGGAGTATCCATTTCCGTGTTGGAGGCTTTCTGGTATTCAGGCGTCTGACTCAGCTTATCCCAGGTCGCCAGGAAGGAATCGATGGTCTTGTGAGGCACGAGCATAAATACGTTCGTCCCATGGGCTCCATGCTTCGGTCGGAAGACACCGATCGGCGAGCAGCCGAGATCATTCAAACCTGGAACGACTACGTCCTTGAGAAATGTTTCCAAGGCCCCCCGCCGGGCGTTGTTGAGCACCTCGAACTTGATCCATTCCAGGTAGTGAGCCTCTTCAGATCCACCGTGGTGGGCTCCCAAGAGAGTGGCAGGGGGGCGGCGGCAGCCGCAGCAACGAATTTCCGGCGATTCATAGTCGCCCATTTGACCGCGCCAATCGTTCCATGTCAATCGAGCCCTGACCATCATAGGCAAAATCGATCTCACTGACGCGATCACGCTATCCCCGCCCGCAAAAAGGAAAATCAGACAGCGAATCATGCTAACCAAAGAGCCATTTATTTGCATAACCTAATGCAATTAACTGGTAATCTAGTGTGTCTCGTGACAGGTTGTGTGCAGGTAATATTTTGAATCATGCGATTGAAGGCAAAGTCGAAGCGTCTTTTGGATTTACTTCTAATGTCTGGGATGGACGCGTTATCCTTCATGGCTCATCCCAAGGGTTTGATTTATGATTCTGTGGGTTGGGAAAGCCACAGGAGCGCTCGAAGGAACCTAGTGTCGCTCCAAGAAAATGGACTAGTTTCAGTAAGTCATGACAGGAGAACCGGTAAATGGGTAGTTGCCCTCACCCAATTAGGTCGATCGTTTGCATCGGGGAAATTCAACCCGGAAGAAAGTTGGGCGAGCGAATGGAATGGGCGTTGGACAGCTGTATCATTCGATCTTCCGCAATCGGCATACCGCGAACGTAGCCAGTTAGGGAGATGGTTAAGGGAAAATCGGTTTGGCTGCCTTCAAGGCAGTCTTTGGATAACCCATCGGGGTTATCGAGAGTGGGCAGACGAGATAAGGAGCCGACGTATCGATCCGAGTGCAGCGCTCTTTTATGAAATTGTTTCCGTTGGCCCTACAAAGAATCGGGATTACGCAGCGCGTTCGTGGTCTTTCAAAAAGATAGATAATTGCTATGCGGATTATCTTAACTTCGTAAATGAGGGCCCGAGCCTAAAATCGAACGATCACTATTCCAAGTGGCTGGAAATGGAAAAGGCCTTGTGGAACAAGGCCTTTGAGCAGGACCCGTTTCTTCCCGATTCTCTTTTACCGAATGGATACCTGGGAAAAAGAGCATGGAACGAACGAAAAGCCCTTTATCGCTCCCTAGCGAAAGAGGGTATTCAACATTGAGAGCAGAGCATGCCTGGGCCAAGTCCGAAACTCGTTTCCCAAGCGATCCAAGAGGAGGTGACCCCCGGGCAAAGCCAGTAAGTTGAATAAGGTTATTCATATAAATGGCTTTTAGCTAGGGTGGATGAAATTCCGTTTTTGTGTGGTATGGCGGGTTTAGAGGGAATCGATGGGGATTTTTTTGGGCTGATTGGTTTGGATGGGGTTAAGGATTTTGCGATTGGCTTTCTGGGCGGCAGTCAGCATAGATGGGGGCTATGAAACACGTTACTCTGTTATTCGCTTTTATTTCGCTTTTGGGCGTGGCGGCGTTTGCGGCCCACCATGGAGGAAAATGGCATTCGCTGTTCGATGGGAAATCCCTCGATGGCTGGACGGCCAACAAGGAGAACCCCAATTCCTACTTTGTAGAGAATGGCAACCTCGTTGTTCGCGGCGGTCGGTCGCATCTCTTCTACACGGGCAAAGTGGGCGGCGCTAACTTCAAGAACTTCGAGCTTAAGATGAAGGTGAAGACTATGGACAACGCTAACTCGGGCGTTTATTTCCACACGGCTTACCAAGACGAAGGCTGGCCTTCTCAGGGATTTGAGGCCCAAGTGAATACGAGCCATAAGGATCCCAAGAAAACAGGCAGTCTATACGCGATCGCCAATGTTTATGTTCCGATGGAAGAAGAAGAGCCCTTCGTGGTTCGGGTCGGCAGGATGGGAGCCGAGGTCTATCGGGAGAAAGCTCCGTCCATCGATGGCCAGTGGTTCGACTATCACATCAAGGTGGTTGATGATGAGATTACTTTGAGAGTGAATGGGGAGATCACAGCGGCTTGGACTCAGCCGGAGGGCTACAAGGGACCGAATCCCAACATGGCTGGGCGCCGAATTGGCAGTGGCACGATTGCATTTCAGGCACACGACCCAGGATGCGAAGTTCACTACAAGGGCATCCAGATTAAGCTGCTGGATTAGTTGAGAGGAGAAACAGATTTTCCGGAGCCGCGCGATGCTGAGAAGCCGCTCGGCTTTTTTGTGGGTCTAGAGAATGTAGGGGAAGTAACAGTGATCCCGCATTCGCGGGAGCAGGATACCGCCTCTGGCGGTAACAGGATTTGAGGTTCGGGAGGTAGTGAAATTAGAGTAGCACAGGCATCTTGCCTGTGTTTGAGGCGGTCAACAGGCCAGTCGTCGCTTTGTATGTGGGGCTATGCGAAACACAGGCCAGTCGTCGTCCCGCCTCGGCAGGACAATGCCCGGTACGACTGGAAGCCTGTGATACTTTTGATTGGGCTGATGCCGGTGACTACCTTTTGAACTTCTCGTCGAACATGGCTTGCAGTTGGGCAATGTCCTCCTCCGAAATTCGGGGGGATAGGACCGCCTTTTGCAGAAAGGTTTCAGCTTGAACGGAGTCTCCCGCCAGGATATGGAAAACGGTAATCAAGTTAAGGGCAAGTGAGTTGCTCGGTTCGGCTTTGAGGGCTTTTTGCAGCTGCTCTAGAGCGAGTTCATTTTGCCTCAAGTTGAGATAGGCCCTGGCTAGGTAGTTATATCCAACTGCCTTTTCGGGAGCAGCTCTAACGCTTGTCTCAAAAAAGGGGATCGCTTCCCGGAACAGTGTTTTTTTGATAAGATCTTCGCCTTTGTAGTTATTGATAACATATGAGTTGGGGCACTTGGCAATCGCCTGATCGATAATTTGGGAAGCTCTTGATTGGTTGCCGGACTTCAACTCGACCGAAATCAGTCCAGCCCAGCCTCGGTCGAATGTGGGCGACACTTTTATGCAGGCTTCGTAGGCTAAGCGGGCCTGGTTCAGATCTCCTTGGGCTACGTAGGTTTCAGCTAAGTGATTGTGGGCGTTTTGATCGAGGGGATCCAAACTTATGGCCTTCTTCAAGAGTTCGATCGCCCGGGTGGTGTTCCCTCTTCGACCAGCTTTCCCTCCAGCCATGGCCACTTCGAATGAATCGTAGCAAACGGAGGCAAGATCGTCGATCCACGGATCGGGTATGTCTACGTGACTGCTCCAGGTTACGTCATGAAGAAGGGCTCGGGCCTTTGACGTTTCACCCAGTGTTTCGTAAACGTCGGCCAGCAGATCTCCCCCAATGCGCTTATTGGAACGCCGAGCAGACTCGAGAAGTCGCTGGGCTATTTTAGTATCATCTTGAGTTAACGCGACTCGAGCCAGTCCAAACAAAGCGAATGGGCTGGAGGGGTCTTTATCGTAGGCCGATTGATAAGCGTGTTGCGCTTGTTCATAACGGTTCAGCTTCAAGAGGGTATCTCCCAGGTGGATATGCGCGGGAGTGTATTCTGAATCGAGCTTAATGGCATTTCGATACAAGGTCACGGAATCATCAAGATGTCCAAAATTGGAGACGATCGTAGCCAACCGGTAGGGCCAGAGAGGATTCTTCTCATCAAGTTCGATCAAGATCCGGTAATTTTGCCAAGCTCGGCTCATGTATCCGTTCGCGTGGTACAAACTACTCAGTTCTGCTAGAGATTCGACCCGGTTGGGACCTTCGGTTGTCCGTCTATTCAATTCAGTAATGCGAATGCCGAGCTCCGGATGAAGGCCTTTGGGACTAGGAGGCGGTAATAGATGGGCTTGGATTGTTGCCGCTAGACGTCTTTGTTTATTCCAGTAGAGCCCACCGGTTAATATGCCGGCGGTAAGGATGACGCCAACAGCTAGTATGAGGGGCTTACTCATCGACTAGTCCTTTCCTTCCAGATGGCGAAACGATTAATGCGTTCGAAAGGAGGGGCACTGGGGAAACTGCCAGAGATGATTTCGCCCACTCCATCGCCGTCGAAGTCCGCGAAATCGATCGTAAGCAACTGAATCGGTTCATGGGCGAGCGTGACTTTCGTGAAGCCCTGATCCTCGTCATTTCGAAACAAGACGAGAGAATCTGATTCAGAATTGCTCCAGTCGTTGAATGCGCTGACGCTAAGAACGTCTTGATCTCCGTCTTGGTCGATGTCTCTTACTACCGGGCTGTAGGCTCCAGCAAGATCACCAATTCGATTGTAGTTGAAATTGCCATCACCCGTATTCTTAAGCCATTGAAGGCCGTGCCAGGGTCGAGGACCAGGCTTTAGAGTGGGGCCAAATCCATCGCCGTTGGCGAAGACAATATCGGGCATGCCGTCTTGATTCAGATCCGCCACCGTCATACCACTCGAGGCGAAGTCATGATTGGTTGAGCCCCAAATTATCTTGCTGGTGAAATTGCCCTTCCCGTCGTTTTCAAAGAGATGGATCTCTTCCCATTGCTGGGAGAATTGGGCTGCGATGTCTGGGTGTCTGTCACCATTGAAGTCATCGACGCAAACATTGATCAGCCCGGAAAGTTGAAGAAGCGAATGACTTTCGTACTGCCACGGGCCAACGTTTTCCATCCAGCGAACTTCCCCTTGATCGTATCCAAATTGACCAACAATTAGGTCTAGGTCCCCATCGCCATCCATGTCTTGGGCTTTTGCATCGTTTACTCGTTCGACGCCTTCTAGTAGGATTCTTTTAGTGAAGTTCTCGCTCCCGTCGTTCTCAAGAGCTATAAGGGCACCGATTTTGTCGTTGTTGGGGAAGACGATATTCATGCAGGATACGAGGACGTCTAAATCACCATCCTCGTCCAGATCGGAGATTTCGGCGTGGACGGGGGCCTGCATATTGGAGGCGAGAAGAACTTCCGTGAACTGCCCATTTCCTTCCTGCCGAAGCCAAATGACTTCATCGTGTTTCGCTTCGCATCCGATGGCGTCCATCAAACCATCTTGATTCAAATCAAAGGCTCTCACATGGGCGACCCAAGGAACGCCCTCAGGCTTTTTGCCGATAGCCTTTCGGGTGTAGCGGTCGAGATCGACCTCTGCCCTGGTTATGGGAGGGGACGGCGAATCCAGTACAACTTCAGGAAGCGCACAGCCTGGTTGAAACATGGCGAGCAATAATGCTGATAAAATTGCCGTATGGCTTAGTAGATTCATTTCCCATATAGTGCTCAGCGTTTCGATTGAGTTCCTCGACACGGAGAGATCTATGAATCGAAACTCAATGGGGCAGCGGATTTATCGCAAGATCAATGGGGAGGTTAGTTGATAAGGGAGAGTTTCAAGAGGAGAAGATGACAATATTCATTGAGGCTACACCATCATCACGTTACGGCCGGAGTCACTTCGTTCTAGCATGTTTCCGCGACGCTGAATCCTGCAGCGAAGCGTATCCTGTTGAATTCAGGCGCGAGTCGTCGTCCTGCCTCGACGTGCCAGGATCTCCACTAGTCAAACACAACTTCATTTAAGGCCATCGCACAAAAAAGGCCCGGCGATATGCCGGGCCTTTGAAAAGATTTTGGTATACGCTTTTACTAGAAACGGAACGTGTTGGTGAGCCAGATCTGTCTCGGAGGAGCGAAACGTGCCCGGGCATCACTTCCGTCAGGTTGAAAGCGGAAGACGTCCATGTCGGTATTATCCCAATTGTGGATGTTGCGGACGTTGATCTGCATACGCCAATCCACATCTCCCATGATTTTCTTGCGGTATCCCAGTGTCAGGTCAACTGCAAGGTCTGTGGGTGTCCAGTAGCCCTCTTCCACGATGGGCCGATAGGTTTGGCTTGGCTCGTGATAGAAGATCGGATAGCCGCCGTTTACAGAGTCTTGCCAGCGAGCCGCACCTCCGATTTGGAACCCAGAAAGAGGACCCTCACGGAATGTGTAGTTCGTAATCAAGTTGAAACGCCACTCGCGTTGCTCTGCGGTAGGTTTACCTTCGAGTCCCTTGACGTAGAAGTACTCGACCAAGCGGTCCGAGGTAGTCGTGGAGAATGTCGCACCTTGGGGAGTTCCTGTCGGATTACCCCAGTCGAGGTGACCGAACTCCGCCATGTAGGGCAGAAGAAAATCCTCCACCAACACCCCGAGGCGAGGTGATATGTTATCTAGCACAACTTGCTGCCGGGCCGCGTTGAAGGCGATACGCCAGCTCTTGGATGGATTCAAGATAACTTCGGCCTCCATACCCTTGGAGGTAATATCGGTTGTGTCGGCGATTGCGCCGGCCCATTGGATATTAACATCGCCATCAGGCAAGAAGCGAGCGTTGAAGGAGTGGATGAGTTTCTCATCGAACACGTACTTTTTGAGAGGCTCGCGAGCCGCTTTGGTTTCTTCCAAATATGGCCACTGAGCGTCTATCGCGTCTTGAAGGTTTACGAAACCGTCTTCGGCGTCTTCACCAGCGTAATAAAGACCATCATCTGGATCTTGAGTGATGAATTCGTCAACGATTTGCGGGTCGACCTTGCCATCGCCTTCGAATAAGAACTCTCCGGTTTCATTGTCGTACGAGTCAAAACGGCGAGAATCGCGATTAAGGCGGCCGTACCATTGGAAAATACGTACGTGATTCCTGTTGAAAATGCCCGAAGTTGGGGCTGTAGCATTTTCCAAGGTCGCCTCGTAGAAATTCACTCGGGCAACCACTTTGTTATTCCACAAGTAAGCACTGACTCCCCAGTCCTTGGTGTCGCCAACCTGTGAACTAACCGGCTCGCGGTATTGGTCAACGCGCTCTAGCGAAGGCACGAAGTTGTCAGAAGTGTTATAGTGGAATGTGATATCGTTTACTGCCTCAGGAAGGGGGATTATGTCCTTCGGCCAATACAAAACAGCACCATAGCCCAAAATATTCTTTTTGACAGAATTATAGTTGCCATCCTCCAGAAGCCATTTTTCCGGCGTCACATCTGGTATTTCATCCAAGTTCCCGGGAATGAAGGGAGGTTCGGTATTGAGCCAATTTTCGACTGAATCCTCACGGTAGCCTAAGTTGACAACTAGATGATCGCTGAAGAACTTAGACTGAGTATTTGCAGCGAGCGACTTTACATTGGTTTCTTGGCGCCGCACGTTTTTACTAGGAGTATTGATGGGCATCCAAGTAGACTTGTTCCAGTACTCATTCCCGTTCGATCGATCTATATCATCTGCCAGCGCCTTAGCGGTTGCATCAACCCCTAGGTTCCAGGCGATCTTATCGTAGCTCCGAGCCGTAGTACTCCGCAGATCGTAGTACGCTGGGTGGATTTCGAAGTCCGATATGCTAGTATAGCTCGTGTACGCCTCTGGTTGTGGTGGTCCAATATAGACCAAATTAGGCGTGTTGCGGGCATTGTTGAGGGCCTGACGAGCATTGGCAGGGCCAATGTGAAGTGCAGGCTCAGGATTGCCGAAAGAACCCCTGAACCAGTTGATCATCATCTCATGGTGGCGGTTCTCATCGCCCAATATTGTAAACGTGTGATTTCCGAGGAGGTTAGCTAGATTGTCATTGTTCAGATGATCTCGGAAATCGTATTTCGCGAAAGCAGTGACGCGTTTGGAAGTGCGCTGGTCGTCGTTCGTGCGTTCACTTGACTTAGTCATTATCACTGGGCGTGCGAAATTGGGATTTTCTCTTAAATTATAATTCCCAGACTCGGCATAGTTGATGTCCTCGGGAAGCAGGATATGCGTATTGGTATCAAAGGTTACCACTGAATTTCCACCATTGAGAGCTGTGTAGCTGTCTCGGTAGAGATCCTGGAAATCGTATTCGATCGATATTCCCCCTTTGCCTTCCCAGAAGGTCTGCTCCAATGCGAATGCGTAATTGAAGAAGTCCCGAGAGTACCAGTCATTATCCCATCCGAGGTTAGCACGGCTGAAGTCAAAGGTATCTAAGTCGGTGAAGCCTTGGTCTAGCCAACCGATTCCCATGATTTCGCCCCTGTTCCCTGGATAGACGCCCTGCGGAGCTCCTCCATTTTTTCCCTTATTATTTTTATTGGGACCTCCAGACCAGAAGTTTGGTATTTCATTGAATTTAGGATCAGATCTCCTCTCCATGGTGTGCCCAGGGTATTGGTCCGTATAGGAGAAGGCAGGCTGGTCATAGCCGTTGCTGCCATCCCAAACGAATCCATAGGCGCCGCCACCCCAGCGAATATTGCGATACTGAAGGGCTGGATATTGAGCTCCAGGGAAAGTGGTCTCAGGACGGTCCCGCATAATGTATCCGGCGGCTGTGAATGCCTCTCGATCCGCGGGCGAGTAGAATTTCTTGTTGTTGAATTGTCCCTTGTTTGGCCCCTCATGATGCTGGGCGGCCAGTGGCCAGTCTGGGTTACGACGGTTTTTGACCATCATACCGGAATAGAACTTGGCCGGGGTGTATAGGAATTGCTCAAAGTTCACTTGTGGCAGGAGAACGTCGGGCGCATTTCCGTAGATTTCTCCGGTCTCCATATGTCCTCTGATAACAGTGTTCTCATTGCCGAAAGGACGATATGAGAAAGCGGTGTAGATCCGGTCATCGTCTT
>CAZFUD010000072.1:0-16786 GCA_964521705.1 uncultured Opitutaceae bacterium
AATAAGTTTTCCGGTCAAAAACTGGGTGAAGTCGATGCGTCTTTCAGTGACTACGGGTTGGGGAACGTTCCGCTCTACATCGGAGGTCCCGTCGCTACAGATCAGGTGATACTTGGCGGGTGGAAGATCGATCCGGTATTGGGCTCGTTTAAGTTGTTTTTCGGTTTGGAACCTGCCTTGGCGGCCTCTAAACTCGATGAGGATCCGGGTCTCAGCTTGCGAGCCTTTCGTGGCTACGCGGGTTGGGGGAAAGGGCAGCTAGAGAATGAGTTATCTAACAATGCTTGGGTGGTATCGGATATGGATAGCCAGGCTTTGTCCGAATTGGAGGGCGACGAGCTCTGGCGCCATGTGATCATCAATATTAATTTGGAATTAGGCTTGATGTCCTTAGCTCCGGAGCATCCTGAGGTGAACTGAGCGCTCATATCGCTGCCGACCGGCTCGGTTTTCCCAATTATTTAGGGAAACAGTTATTGACAGAATTCCGGGCGCCGTATCTTTTATCGCCCCTTATGAAAGTTGTCTCTTCACTGAAGTCCGCGAAGACGCGTCATCCGAACTGCCAAGTGGTACGTCGTCGGGGGCGTCTCTACGTGATTTGCAAAACCAACCCGCGATTCAAAGCCCGTCAAGGCTAGCAACCCATTTTTTAGGACCGTGAAGCAAGGCATTCATCCTGATTACCACCCCACTGCGTTTGTAGACGTATCTACGGGGAAGAAATTTCTCACCATGTCGACGATTAAAACCGGCCAGACGGAGACGATCGATGGAGTGGAGTATGTGAAAGTCGTTCGCGACATCACAATGGATTCCCATCCCGTCTATACGGGTGAGAAACGCTTCGTCGACACTGCAGGCCGAGTCGAGAAGTTCCAAAACAAGTTCCGTCGCCGTAGACGGTAAGCAAATCGGAGACTCGCGAGTGAGTTTCAGAGGATCGAAAACAGGGAGTCGCCCGGTGTTCCTCGATCCCGTCATTGGGGTGATTAGCGATATCTCTCCGCCTATGCTCCTGAGCCTTCTGGGAAGCTCCTGCATCGCATTGCCATGAAAAATAGTGAACTTGGAATCGAAGCTCCTAAAATTCTTCTCCCTAGGAGTGGAGTAGATTTAACCAATTGGTCAGTAGTCGCCTGCGATCAATTTACCTCCCAGCCAGAATATTGGGAGAAGCTCGCTGAAGAAATTGGCGAGGATCCATCGACTTTGAATATGGTTTTTCCCGAGGTTTATCTCGGGGAGGCCGATAGCGAAGAGCGTGTTAGCCGCATCAACTCTACGATGGAGGATTATCTCGATAAAGGGATTCTAGAGGAATTGGAGCCGGGATTCATCTTGCTCGATCGAAAAACGAGCCATGCGCCTTCCAGAAAAGGGCTAATCGTCGCCCTGGATCTCGAGAAGTATGATTACAAACTTGGTTCGCAAAGCCTAATTAGGGCGACTGAAGGGACGATCGAAGACCGGTTGCCACCACGTATCAAGATTAGGGAAAATGCGAAGATAGAGCTACCTCATATAATGGTATTGATCGATGATCCTGATCGCTCTGTTATCGAGCCGCTCTTTGAAAAAGACCTGTCTCGAATCTATGATTTCGAGCTCCACGCGGGCGGAGGGCATCTTAAAGGATGGCGAGTCGATGCCAATGAGGATATCGGTTCTGCATTCCAATCGCTTGAAGCGCTGAGCGATCAAGCTGTATTTGACAACAAGTACGGTGTTTCTGGCAAAGGCGTGCTGCTCTACGCTATGGGAGATGGCAATCACTCGTTAGCAACGGCCAAGAGCATTTGGGAGAGCTTGAAGGCGGAAGCTGAGTCGCCGGAATCCGTAATGGATCATCCGGCTCGATTCGCGTTGGTGGAGCTGATGAATGTCCATGATGCGGGTCTCGAGTTCGAACCCATTCATCGTGTGGCCTTTGGCGTGGATGGAGATGAATTGCTGGTTGAGTTGAAACAGTTCTTTGCCGACGAAGACTCTGAGGTAGCTCTGGAGCTATTCGATAGCTTGGAGTCAGCCAAGAAGAGACTGGCTGGTCTCGAAGCAAATTCTAGCGAGCATCGAGTCTTATGGGTAGCTCCAGGCGAGTACGGATTGATTCGGTTGGTCAATCCCAAGCGAAACTTGGAAGTCGGAAATTTGCAGGCGTTTCTCGACGCCTACCTGGATGGCAGGGAGAGCGAGTTGGACTATATCCATGGGGAAGATGTGGTTGAAGATCTCGGATCCAAGGAAGGTAATGTCGGTTTTATCCTTCCCGGCATTGGAAAGAGCGATTTGTTCAAGACGGTTGTGCTAGACGGCGCTTTACCGAGAAAGACCTTTTCCATGGGCGAGGCGGATGAGAAACGCTACTATCTGGAAGCGAGACGAATCCAGTGATGGAAGTGAGTCAGGTTCCCGCAGTCGCTTGATCGAGCTCCACCTTTGTTCATTGTTGGTATTATGGAATGAGGCTTCCTGCCGAGGCGTCTCGGGATTGACGAATGATGGTATTGCGAGTGGACTGATTTGTTCCTCTACCTTAAATGACCACCCCTTCTGATTGGATCGCTGCTGCTCGCCCGAAAACATTGCCCGCTGCGGTTGCCCCTGTGATCGTAGGAGCGGCTGAAGCGACGCGTCAGGGCCAATTCGATTGGTGGCCGGTATTCATCTGCTTGTCATTCGCTCTTCTTGTCCAAATAGCGACGAATATGGCCAATGACTATTTTGACTATATCCGTGGAGCGGATACGATTGACCGGCTTGGCCCGGAGCGTCTCGTTGCTAGCGGTCGAGTTCCTCCGCTTGTAATGCGACGCATGGCTATCGGCTTGTTTCTGTTGGCCTTCCTTATAGGCTTGTCGATGGTCGCCTATCGAGGGAGCGAAATGCTGGTCGTAGGGATCGTGGCGATTGTCTTTGGATACTCTTATACGGGAGGACCTTATCCATTGGCGTATCATGGTCTTGGTGACATTTTCGTGATCATGTTTTTCGGATTGGTCGCGACCATGGGTACATTCTACGTGATCACGGGTCAGCTATCTTTTGCCGTTCTCCTACTAGGATTGCCCTTGGGCTTGTTGGCTAACAACATACTGGTTGTGAATAATTACCGGGATAAGGAGACGGATGAAGCAGCCGGAAAGCGTACTCTGGTTGTGCGTTTGGGCCGTAGATTTGCCCGGCAACAGTACGGGTGGCAATTGGCATTGGCTTATCTTTGCGTTAGCGCCTACGTGGGAATTAATCGATCCTTTTGGCCTTTGGGCACCTTAGTCACGGTTCCTGTCGGAGCCCAACTGATCGTCGAATTGCGGTCCCGAGAAGGCGCCGCGCTGAATGAGCACTTGGCCAAGTCGGCCAGACTGCTGCTAATGTTCAGCGCGTTGCTAGCCCTAGGGATCGCCATTTCTTAGTTGCTTAAAGAATTTGGTGGCGGCCGATCTCACGCCTATGCTTAGCGACGGCATCGCATGCCGAGTCCCCATTTTACCCGTTGTGGGCGTGGCCCTGCAATTAGGGGAGAAGCCTGTGGCCGACTTTGGCAGGGAGGACCGGCTCGGTCCTCCGTATTCTGATTTCGGAGGATCGAGCCGATCCTCCCAACCTTAGAATAGTGAACGGCTAAAAAAAGCCGCCCACTTATAGTGGAAGGCCTTTGGAAATCTAGTCCGGTAAACGCGGGATCGAGTCAGGTATGAGCCTCTATCTTGGTTTTCAGGTCGTCTTTCCCGACCATGCCGACGTATTGGTCGATCAGTTCTCCCCCTTTAAAAAGGAGCAAGGTCGGAATCGCCCGGATATTATACTTCGCTGCCACGGTTCCGTTCTCGTCCACGTTGACCTTGGAAATCTGGACTTTGCCGTCGAGTTCGCCCGCGAGCTCTTCAAGGATAGGAGCAATCGCTTTGCAGGGTCCGCACCAAGGGGCCCAAAAATCCACGAGTACGGGAACGTCTGCTGCGCTGATAGCGTCGTTAAAGTTTTGTTCGTTGAGTGTGGTTATTTCTGCCATGAGATTATAGCGTTTTGTAGATAGTAAACGCGAAGAATAGAGAAATGGCTGCACTGGCCAGAGCCATTGCCAATAGCCGCTTTTGGTTGCTGCTTTCCCGGATGGAGTATTCCTCGAGCAATGTCAATGAACTGCCATCTGCATTGCTGGATAGTACGCGTTCATCGTCGTTCTCGCCCGATTCAATGACCAAGGCCTTGTCGCTTTCCTCGTTTTTCAGGGAAAGCTTGGATGATGTCGAATCTTGCGATTGCCGGGGATGCGACATGTTTTTAGTTTGGCAACGAGCCCGTTTGAAGGCTTGCTTAAGCAGGGCAGTTCTTTTGAAGCAAGTCGGATAGCTGCTCCGGTTCGATATTGGAAAGCGTCTTCCCGTCGTTTTTCATGTCTTCAAAGGTTTTGATGACAGTTTCGGTCATGCGTTCATGCGTGTTGTCCGATCCGCCGACGATTGAAAATTCCTCCGCTTGAGTGATCCGCTTATGCCCGTCGTCATTGTCTAGACCCACTCCGAGCAGATGCGCTTGCTGTCTATCTTTTTTTGGCACGACATTCACGGTGGTTCAAACCGGCGCGGTTTCAAGCTCGTTTTCGGGGTCGTTGGGAAGCTCGCCCGCCCCAGGCGCTTCTTCGATCCGATCTATGATGAAGTCGGAAAAGGAGTGGTTTTGGGTGATTGAGAGCCGTTTTAGGCGAACGAGTTCCAGGATCGCCATGAAAGTGACCACCAGCAGTTTCAGGCTACATTTGCCCGGAAAAAGACTAGAAAACTCGAATCTCGGCTCCGTTTGGACCTTTTCAATCAAAACCTCCATTTGGTCGACCACAGTGACAGCATCATCTTGAATCTCCCCTAAAATGAGTTTTTCTGACAGCCTCCGGAGCACAATATTGTAGGAGTTCCAAACTGAAATCCGGTCTTCTGGCTTGAGCGGCCGCATCGGGCCTTCTGTCCGATTGACGGAATCGTAATCGCGTGTGAGTTGGAGGGAGGCATGATCGGAAAGCGTGTCTAAGGATTCGGCGGCCTCCTTGAATTTCTTGTACTCCAGGAGTTGGTGAACCAGTTCCCATCTGGGATCGAGGTCCTCATCGTCCTCGTCTTCGGATAACGTCCTTTGTTGCTTGGGTAGCAACAGACGGCTCTTGATTTCCATTAGGGTAGCGGCCATTACGAAAAAATCGCCCGCGATCTCGAGGTTGACCTCTTGCAATTCGCTGAGGGCATCCAAGTACTGATCGAGAACCAAGCCGATCGGAATATCGTAAATGTCGATCTCGTGCTTTCGAATGAGGAAAAGCAAAAGATCGAGAGGTCCTTCAAAAACGGACAGTTTAATTCTAGGATCAATATCGGCGACCACGCATCAAAGTCGCCCAGCAATTCACATGCGGCAATGACAAATAGCCAATTGTGAATAAATCGTTGTCGGATTTGGTTATTATGCTTTGCGACGGAAACTGGCGATATAAAGCCCGTCGCCATCGAAATCCTGAGGATAAACCGTAATTCCAATCGATGCTTCACGAAGCCCAAACCGCTCTGCAAGCGGTAAGTGGACGAATTCTGAATGGCGATTCAGGAACGCTTCGCTCACCCCCTCATTCTCCGATTTGCTGAGCGAGCAGGTGCAGTAAATGAGGAGTCCTCCGTCACGTACATTTCTCGAGTAGCGTTTGAGCAGTCTTAGCTGATCGGCGACAAAACCGATTTCCATAGCTTCGGTCGTTTGTCGCATCAAATAGGGATGGCGCCGCCAAGTTCCGGATCCGGAACAAGGAGCGTCCACCAGTACGCCATCGAATTCTTCAGATTCTGGGGCTTCCTTAGCAATTTCGATGTTCCGGCAGCGATTCCGTTGGGCTCGCTTCGCTAGTTCTGCAAGAGCTTCTGTTCGCTCGTCGTAGGCTAGCGCGTTTCCGCGTTTCCCAAGCATCTGGCTTAATTGCAGCGTCTTGCCACCGGCTCCCGCGCATGCGTCGAACCAGCGACCTTGGACCGGAGCGTGCAGAAGTTGGAGGAGGGCTTGGGAGCTGACGTCCTGAATTTCAATGCTCCCTTCCTCGAACAAGGAAATTTGCTTCACAGGAAGGTCGGGAGGACAGGAAAGGGGCCCGCCAGGCTCTGGGCTAAATTGAATGTTCTCCGCTTGATCGGGGAACGCTTCTCTCAATCGCGCTGCCGCAGTTTTGGGCTCGATGTTGCTGCATCTAAGCCATATCGGTGTTCTGCTAAAGAATCGTTGCCAGTCGATCTCGTCCAGATCGCGAGTAAAGCGGGCAAGCATCCATTTGGGGAGCAGATCGCGGAAGTTTTCAGGCTGTTTGCCCAATTGCCGGTAGCGATGCGAAGTTCCCGCCGCTTCGGCCAGCTTTGGATCAAGGGTGGGGTAGAGGGATGTGACTTCTTTCGTGGGATTGGCGAGAAGAATAAGGTGGTCGATCAGCGCGCCTTGGTCTCCTTTGATTGAGTCTAGCCAAGGTTGATAACGCAGGTAGGTGTAAACGATTTCTCGGTACAAGCGCCGGTCTCGAGATCCGAAATTGGGATGTTGACGAAACAGGCGATTCAGAGCCTTGGGAAAATTAACCTTTGGTTTGAGGGATTCTGTAGCTTTTTCGACTATCTCAAATGCGATTCTTCTTTGGTTGGCTAGTCGGGGGTTATAAAAACGGTCTTTGCCCTTTGGTTCTGTCATTACTATCAGAAGGCGAAACCAGTTTCCGATTTGCTATTCGTCGAAGAGGTCGATTCCGATGCGTATTCCGAAGTCGCTTTCACGTCGATTGCCCTCGTAGATCCGTAGTTCGTACTTAATTCCGTATTTCTCCAGGGCGCGTTGCATGAACCCGATGCGCTGCTCGTAGAAAGTGTCAGACTTTTCATCGAATTTAGCGACAGCGTAAACTTTGTGATTCTCATTGAGGTTGTACTCCCCGAATATGAAATACTGATCTAGCTGGCCTTTGAGAAAGTGGTTGCCGATCCCCAGTTTCCAATATCCGGGATCCGTTACGGCATAGCTTGTATTCAATTCTCGGATAACGCTATTTTCAACATCCCAACGGGAGAAGAAATCGATTTCCAGCCACTTCGCGGGAGTGATTTCCAGGTCGGAAACGAAATCCGAAAAATCGACTCCCAGATCATAGTCGTCCACGAGATAGTCTATGGAAAAATCGAATCGAGCGAGATCGCGGGACCCGTATTCCTTGTCTCGCGTTTGAATACGGTTGCGGAATTGCAGTCGAGTAACGTGGTGCTCGCCGATGGTGTCGATATCTCTTCGGTCCTCTAAGTCGATTGGGGTGAGGTAGTTGGAAAACGCTGGAACGTCGTGTACAGCGTTGGCGGCGGCGCTGTGCAAATCCGGAACGAAGCGATAGGAGATGACCGGTTCGAAAATGTGACGCAGGCCGTCGATGTTCCAAATTTCGTTTTTGTAATCGGATTGAGAATACGCCGTGAACTTTAGATCCACTCCCAAGTCGCCGTATCCGCGAGTTCCCTTCTTGATTGATGGCCGTGGGAAAAAGCGCGTGTAGTCGTCGAAAAGGGAAAGTGGAGTTAGTCTAAATGGGGATTCCAATCCGAAGTCTCCCGCTTCCGAGCCCACCATGTTGTTGAAATAGTGGATAGCCTTTACGCCTGCTTTGGTTGTTAATGTGATCCCAGGTTTTAGCGGCTTCGTGTACCTGAATCCGTAGTAGGCGTCGGCTCGGTCCGCCTCGGATTCGATTGGTAGATTCATGGCCTGCTGATTTTTCAATCTGGCGAAGGAGAGGCTTCCGCTATGGGTCAATCCCTTGGCTAGAGTGGTAGGAAACAAATCGAATCGAACTTCTGGCAATCGTTCCGTGAAAGATTGGAAGTCGTTTGGGCTGATACGGCTGAATACCGTTGTCTGCCAATTGTTGCCGCTGTAATTCGCTTCCAGATACGTGTCTGGATCTTGCATGGTGTCGAAAGAATCCTCATAAAATTCTCGAGTGATTTCCGGATCGGACCACCACCGGCCATAAGCGGTTAAAGCTCCGTTGTCTCCCCAATTTTGCCTGTGCTGCCACTCGGCGAAGAAGCGTTCGTCGTCGATTGGGTTTCCAGTGAGCAAGTCGGGCCTGATTTCCGAAGCGGCATCGTCAATGTATCCTGATGTGAAAGAGCCGAAAGTCAGGTTTTCCTGGTCGCCAAAATCGTACTCGAACGCAGGACCTGCTAGTATGCCGCGCTTGGTGGTGAGTACCAGATTCGCGCCAGCTCGGAAATTGGAATTGAGAGGTACGCGGGCCTCACTTCCTATAGTGCCTCCGATGTGGCCCGAGTAGTCCAGGTTGGCCTTGAAGATATTTCTCTCCGCGTCGATCGGCTGAGAAATACTCGGTATAATGAAAAAGGGAACCACGCCGAGTTTGAAGGACAGGCGTTCACCTTGTATTTCATTTTGATCAATCAAGGCAAGTTCGTCGGCTCGGGCCTTGAAGAGGTAGGTTCCCGGTTCGCCCGGATGGAAATCGATGTCGGTGAATCGGAAATTGTCGGGATTTCCTTCCAGTAAGGCCCCAGACACGAAGTATTTGCCATTGCCTACTCGAAAATTCTCAATTCGGGCCCGTTGCTCGTCCACTTGGTAGTCTAGAAGATCGGACACTAATCGGATATCTCCTCGTGTGAAAACGACGTTTCCCGTGGCGATGGCGCGATTCGTTTGCCGATTAAGGCGGATTTCGTCCGCTGACACGAGCCAGTCGCCGTAGGTCAATTGGGCGTTATTGGTAGCCACGAGATCGCCCGTATTGGTGTCAATCACGACTGGCGTGCTTAAAGTGGCTTCGAATTCCTCCTCTTGCGAGTAGGATAGAGGAGCCAGGCACAGCAAAGTGGATGTAATCGCCCATAGGCGGTGGAAGCGGCTAATCATGGTAGATTGTCGAAGCTCTAGAGGGGCCGATTGCCAGTGGCAAGGCTGATCCTGAGCGGGTAACGTTGGGGTGATCGGGCTAGTGGAGAGAATTGTTTTGATAATAACTAGACCCTGAGATGTTTAGGCTTGTCTCCATGGCCGGTGAACGCCATCGGACTCTCGTTTTCCGGCAGAGAGTCTATTCGTATGATCATAAAAAAGAAAGAACTGGAATCTATCCGAAACGCGACTTGCAACACGCCTCACGCGCTTCTGGGGCTTCATTCTGCAGTTGTTGATGGTAAGTCTGGATTGGTAGCCCGAGCCTTCCTAAGCGAGGCAACGCGCTGCGAAGTTGTCGATGTGGGCGATCCGGACGGCCAGCGTTATCCACTAGAGCGCCTTTCGGAGGACGGGTTTTTCGAGGGCTTTGTCGATGATCGGGATGAGGCATTCACATATCGGTTTCGCATAGAGACACACGAATTGGAAGTTAGACAGTATTATGATCCCTACTCGTTTCCTCCGACGATGGGAGAGTCGGATCTATACCTCTTCAACGAGGGGACGGAACGACGTATTTTCGAGAAGCTAGGCTCAAGAATCCGAGTGATTAATGGCGTACCGGGCGTCAGTTTCGCGGTATGGGCGCCGAACGCGAAACGCGTTTCCGTGGTGGGAAGCTTCAATCGCTGGGATGGACGCTATCACCCGATGAGGAATCTGGGCACTAGCGGCGTTTTGGGAGCTGTTCATTCCCGGGTTGCGTGACGGCGAAATGTACAAGTACGAGATCGTTGGCTCGGAAGGAGTTCCCTTTTTAAAAACCGATCCCTATGGATCGTATTTCGAAGCGCCTCCCGATAACGCGACTATTGTGTATGATCACAATAACTACAAGTGGGGTGACCGGCAATGGATGGACGAGAAAACGGAACGGCAGTCGCTGGACAAGCCGATGTCGGTTTACGAGGTCCACCTTGGATCTTGGAAGCGGAGGTGGGAAGAGGACCACCGGCCACTGACCTATTCGGAGTTAGCGAAAGAGCTAGCGGAATACGCATTGGATCATGGCTTTACGCACATCGAATTGATGCCGGTAGCAGAGCATCCGTTTGATGGCAGTTGGGGATATCAGGTTACTGGCTACTTTGCTCCGACGCAGCGTTTTGGATCCCCAGATGACTTCAAGGCTTTTATAGACTACCTGCATCAGCGTGGACTTGGAGTAATTGTCGACTGGGTGCCTGCCCATTTTCCTCGGGATGCGTTTGCTCTCCCAGGTTTCGATGGCACGCATTTATATGAGCACGAAGACCCCCGATTAGGGGCTCACCAAGATTGGGGAACCTTGATTTTCAATTACGGGCGGCATGAAGTTAAGTGTTTCCTGATTTCCAATGCTTTAGCCTGGATCGAATACTTCCATATCGACGGTCTACGAGTCGACGCGGTCGCATCGATGCTCTATTTGGATTATTCGCGGGAAGAGGGGGAATGGATCCCCAACCAGTATGGAGGCAATGAAAATCTGGAGGCGATAGCCTTCATCAAGGAGACCAACCGATTGGTTCACGAGTTGCATCCAGGCACGCTGATGATAGCCGAGGAGTCCACCTCCTTCCCTGGCGTCACTAAATCTCCGGAGGAAGGTGGGCTCGGTTTCGACTTGAAGTGGAACATGGGTTGGATGCACGACAATCTGCGTTACTTCGAAAAAGATCCCATTCATCGAAAGTATCATCAGGGAGATCTCACGTTTGGAATGCTCTACCAGTATGCGGAGAACTTCATCACGGTTTTCTCCCATGACGAAGTGACTCACGGGAAAGGCTCGATGATCATGAAAATGGGGCCCCGTTCGATATCCGAAAAATCCCAGACCTTGCGGTCCCTTTATGGCCACATGTGGGCCTATCCGGGAAAGAAGCTTTTATTCATGGGAGGGGAATTTGGACAGTCTGAAGAATGGAATTACGCGACCAGCCTTCAGTGGCATCTAAATGAATACAAAAATCACTCGGGAATCGCGGCTTTAATCCGAGACCTTAATCAGCTTTACCGGACAGAACCCGCGTTAGCGGAGACCGATTTCATTGAGGACAGCTTCCGATGGATTGCCTGTTGGGATACTGAGGCGGGAGTAATTAGCTATTCACGAACCGCTCCCGATGGCCACAACATTGTCATGGTCGTTTGCCACTTTACTCCGGTCGAGCGAAATAACTATCGCATTGGATTGCCCAGAGCAGGCTATTGGAAAGAGGTTTTGAATACCAATTCCGGATTCTATGGTGGAAGCGACTTAGGAAACGGATCCGGTATCCATTCCGAAAGCCTGGCCTTCGATGACTTGGATCAATCGGCGGAATTCGTCCTTCCTCCCTGTTCGACAATGGTCTTTAAATGGGAAGGGTAAAGCCAAGCCATCAAGGCATGGATTTCTCGACGAAGCAACAGGTAGGTTAGACTCGAGCTTGGGTCTATTGACCCGAAACGATCTTTTCCCGCATCTCTTGTATGCGCGAGTCGAGAATCTTTTAGAAACGAGTCAATTGATTAGTCAAAGAGCGTTGGACTAGCGAATCGTGGCCGCCTTGCTTGTTGATCATTCCGATCTCCAGTCCTCCTCGCTTGGGCGATTGACCCTCGGTGGAAGGTTGTGACTCTATTTTGAGTCGACTCCGCGTAGTTGCCGGGCCAATCGTAGGATCGCTCCAGGTCGCTGCGACGCTAGCCGATGGGCGCCTAGACAAACGCCCCCGCTGCGATTCAATAGATTTTAGTTTTTGGTGTAGGTTCATTTCCTTTATCGAAAGCTAATCTACGCTATTCAGGATTGAGTTAAAAGCTCCAATGATATCAGGGATGGCTGAATGAATTCGTGGATAACGTCTTAGGTAGTAGAGCGCAAAATTTCATAAGATTCACGAAATCAATAAGTTATTAAAATTGGATTTGAGTTGGCAGTGCGGTGCTTCGGCCAGAGCTTAGTTGGTAGCGTTGACTGTTCCTAGTCAGCCGAGACGGTAGGTGTATTCGGTCGATTAGGGACAATCGACCCTACCTGATAAGATCCATTTATAGGCAGTTAGCGGGCTGAAGCGCCGCGCGACTGAGGCTAATCACGAAAAGGGTTCGCGAGAGGCATCAGCTGAGTTGCCCTGAATGAGCCGAGAGTTTCCACGGTAGTCTAGCCGAACAAGTCCAGTTGCTTGTCATCAGTCTGGACGCGTATCTTCTTGCGTGGCTTGGATCGGGGTCCGGGCGAGCTCATGGTTACGGTTGCGTCGTCTGATTCGAGCTTGTTGAGAATCTCTTTGGCCCGATCAATAACTGGGGCAGGCAATCCGGCTAGACGAGCAACCTGTATTCCGTAGCTACGATCCGCGGCCCCTTTGATTACGCTTCTGACGAAGACTATGTCGTCATTCCACTCCTTGACGGCCACGGAAAAGTTTTCGAGGCGATTAAGATGTTTCTCGAGTTCCGTGAGCTCTTGGTAGTGCGTTGCGAACAGCGTCTTCGGGCCACGCTCATCATCACGATGGAGATATTCGACGACCGACCAAGCAATGCTCAGTCCATCGTAGGTGCTAGTACCCCGGCCGATTTCATCGAGGATTATCAAGCTTTTCGCGGTCGCGTTGTTAAGGATGTTCGCGGTTTCATTCATCTCCACCATAAAGGTAGAGTTGCCGCGGGCGAGATCGTCACTCGCGCCTACGCGGGAAAAGATGCGGTCGACTATCCCTATTCGGGCTGATCTTGCGGGGATCCAGCAACCGATTTGGGCCATGAGCGTGATCAGGGCGACCTGACGAATGTAGGTGCTTTTCCCGGCCATATTAGGTCCAGTGATTAGATGTATCTGGCTTGTGGATGCGTTTAGCTGGGAGTCGTTGGGAACGAAAGACTGGCCGCTGGATAGGCCGACCGCTTCCTGTTGGAGCATTTGCTCGACGACGGGGTGCCTTCCTTGATCGATTTCCAGTGACTCGGATTCGTCGAGTTGCGGTTTGCAATAGTCCCATTGCCTAGCGAGCTCGGTCCAGCCGAGCAAGACATCCAATTCCGCCAATGCCGCTACGGTTTGGTTTAGAGAATTGGAATCCTCTAAAGTGGCTTCTACGAGTCCGGCGAAGAGTTCTTCTTCTCGCCGCTTACTATTCTCTTCAGCGTGGAAAATCTCTTTCTCTTTCTTCTTTAAGCTCTCTGTAACGAATCGCTCCCCGCTTATCATCGTCTGCTTTCGTATGTAGTTGTCGGGTACAAGGTTCAGATTCGCTTTCGTAACTTCAATGAAGTAGCCGAATGCGTTGTTGAATTTGACTTTAAGATTCTTGATTCCAGTGCGTTCTCGTTCGTCAGCCTCGAGATTGGAGAGCCACAGCTTGTTGTCAGTCGTTAGGGAGAGCATCTCATCGAGAGCTTCGTCGTACCCGAGGGCGATGTATCCTCCATCGCTCAAAGAGTTAGGCATCTCCTCTTTTAAAGCCCGATTTAAGAGTTCGGCCAGGTGAGGGAGGGGATCTATGCCTCGCGTTATTGAATCGACCGCGGCGCTCTTGACGTTCCCGAGGGCATCGATGATAGCGGGCAGCTGGTTGAGCGTTTCCCGAATTCCTCCTAATTCGCGAGGGTTTCGTATGCGGTTCTGTATACGGCCAAGAATGCGCTTAATGTCTCGAACGGACTTCAGCAGGTCCTGGATCTCGCTTGAGGCGATGGGCGAGGCGGCAAATCTTTCGATGCAATCTTGCCGGCGCTGAAGCTCGTCCAGCGAACGTTCGGGGGCGATAAGCCACTGTTCGAGTAGGCGGGCTCCGGAAGCGGTTTGGACCCGGCTAATCGCTTGCAAAAGGCTGCCTTCACGAGTCCCTCGGGTTGACCGGAATATTTCAAGATTCCGAAGGGTTGCCGGATCTAGGAGGAGGGCGCTATCGCTACTGTATTCCTTAATTGACGACAGGTTTTCCGGCTTCGAGCGAAGATTTTCCGTCACGTAGTGGAGAACGGCGCCCGCGCATCCCAAGGCGGAATGGCTCTTATCGATACCGAAGCCTTCGAGATTGATAACGCCGAGGGTGTCCATGACCGATTGGACCCCGGAGTCCGCGTCGAAATGAAAGCCAGGAATCTCGGTAACCGCTCTGGTCGCTAGGAAATGGATGAGTTCATCGTGGCTCGATCCATCGTGGGCCATCGCTCTCCAGCGGTTTTCTTCCCCCTCTATTATGAGAACCTCTGCCGGATCGGTCGATGTGAGGACGGGCATGAGGTCGTCAATCGATTTCCCACTGGCTATTTGGAATTCGCCTGTAGACAAGTCTAGCCAAGCGAGTTCTGCCTCCTTCGCGTCGAACTCGATAGCGGCGAGATAGTGGTTTCTATTCGATTCGAGTTGATTGTCCTCGATCGTAGTTCCGGGCGTCAGGATTCGCGTTAGGGAGCGCTTGACTAGTTTCCCAGGCTTTGGCGTTTCCACCTGATCGCATATAGCCACCTTCTTTCCTGCCTGCAGAGCTTTGCCAATATATTGCTCGGCTGCATGGAAGGGAATTCCAGCCATCTTGTAATCGCTGCGTTTGGTAAGAGTTATGCCTAGCAGTTGGGCCCCGATTTCCGCGTCTTCGTGAAACATTTCATAGAAGTCGCCCAAACGAAAAAGCAGTAGCGTGTTCGAAGGAAGATTTCGCTTCACGTCGAAGTACTGCTGCATCATCGGGGTTATCTTCTTTTTCGCCATGAACGCTGCTTTTTTGGAGGAGTGTGCTAAGCAAGCTTGTGGGTATTGGCTGAGCAAGACTAAATCAATGGGCTTCCTCAGTCAGGCATTGCCGTGACTTTGAGCTCGCTCCCTCAGGCGCGGGATCGAGCTCCACAATCTGGCGATGGCTTTTGGGTATGGAGGGCTGGCCCGGTCTTCCGCTCGCGATAATTGGAGGATAGAGCCGATCTTCACTCCCTTCGAGAAAGCTTCTGGGCAGACTTATTGTATCTATCGGGGCGGTATATCTTGACTCGTTCGCTCGACCCGGTTGCTACAAGAGTCGATGTCTCAGTTGCACTTCCGGGTCTATGGAGATCCCTCCAAGCCGACTGTGTTGGTGTTCCACGGGCTGCTCGGCTCGTCGCGAAATTGGCATAGCGTAGGATCGGAGTTGGGTCCCCGCTTCCACGTTATCTGTGTGGATTTGCGAAATCATGGTTCGTCGCCTTTTCGACTACCGCATTCCTACGATGGTATGATAGAGGATATTCTGGGACTAATTGAGTCTGAGGGAATGGAGCGTTGCCATCTGCTCGGCCATTCCATGGGAGGGAAACTAGCGATGAAAATTAGTTGCCGATATCCAGATAAAGTGGACAAGCTCGTTGTAGTGGATATCGCCCCCAAAACGTATCCAGGATCTCATGATAATGATTATGAGGCTATGAGAGGACTCGATTTGCAGCGCTTGAAGTCCCGTAAAGAGGCTGACGAGATTTTAGAATCCCTGATCCCCGATTGGGCGAAACGCCAGTTCTTGCTTACCAACCTTAGACGCGATGAGGAAGGGACAGCCTTTCGCTGGTCGGTCAATCTAGAAGCGTTGGAAGCGAACCAGCGAGAGATTGAATCTTCGCCCGTGGCTGATGGCGACAGGTTCGATGGCCCGACTTTATTCATCCTTGGAGGCCGCTCAAGCTATACTGATGACGCGGATATTCTAGTGATACGCGAGATTTTGAGCGACTGTCGGATCGTAACTATCGATGGGAGCGGTCACAATCCACACATAGAGGCCAGGGAAGTATTCGTTTCTCGAGTTGCCAGTTTTCTCTCGGAAAGCGATAGTGGCGAGTAATGGAGTTTGCGATACTTAAAGCCTTGCTTTTCGTGGCATCCCTTCTGGATGGGGTATATTTGGGCGTTTTGGCTCATGAGCTGGGCCATGCGATCGTGGCTCTGGCGCTGACGCGCCAGAATGTAACGGTAAAGGTGGGAACGCTAGGAGAAGTTGTCGGGCTCTCCTTGGGACGGTTGACGCTTAAATTGGGTTTGAAAGGATTTCGCTACGGATCGACGTCCTATGATCGGCAGGTGGAATCCGTGAAACGGCAACGTTGGATCATTCTTGGTGGTCCTTCGGTCACGCTTTCATTGACGATCGGCTTTGGATTGAGCCTAACTCATTTTGAGCCTTGGGGCTGGGTTTGGGTGGCCCTCATAGGGTTCTTTGTCGCCAATTTAAGGATACTCGTTGTGTCCTTGTGGCCGATTGCCTATCAGGCTCCGGATGGAAGCGGGGAAGTTTGGAAGAGCGACACTCTTGATTTTCTCACTCTCGGAAAGCGCTGAAAGAGTGTCTCATAGTAGCGTTTCTAGTGCTTTGGACAGTCAGCCCTGCAATTTGATGTCTGGAAGTGGAGTAACCAGACATTCTTAAATCTGGAGTGACTACCGTGAATACGACAGAGGCACGTCTCATAATCGGTTTCAATACTCCGTGAATCCTTCAATCGGGACGGAAAACAGCTCCCTGTTCTCGTTGGCGACGATCAAGCTAGTTGGACCGTCCCAGCTAATCGCCTCGCATTGTCCGGCTTCGATTTTCATGAATCGGGCGGGCCCGTCCAGATAGTTCCATCCGCTTTGAGTGCGATCGAAAATCCAGATGCTGCGGCTGGTCAGTACCGCTAGGCTTTTCCCGTCTGGAGAGGCGTCGGCGGCAGTGACTTGAGGTCCAATATCGAAAAGGCCAACACGCTGGGGCGTGTTGACCTTGTCTTCGATTAGATCGGCGAACCGGTACAATCGGGTGTAGGTGTCGCCTAGGCTTTTGGTGAGCAGGAAAAGGCTCCCGGCAGCCCAGAAGAGCGCTTC
>CAZFUD010000073.1:0-3357 GCA_964521705.1 uncultured Opitutaceae bacterium
ATGCCTTGGTCATGGAGCTGGGTGAAATAGTTGATCAAGGGCCAACGGATCAGCTCTATCACGCTCCGAAACATCCCTACACGCAGCGCCTCTTGGAAGCCGTGCCGAAAATGCCGACGATCGTTGGAGCCGGTTGACAGGAAACAATCGTGTGCCCGCTGAGCGAAGTGGAGTCTACTTTAGTTTGATCCCGTGCCTGCCCAGACACGACAGCGTGAGCTCGCCCGGATGTCGAACTCCACCTTTTTGAATCAGAATCAAGGGTTTTTTACGTGCCAATCTTAGACAAGGAGGTGCCTATACGCAGTCGCGGGACCAAGCTCCTCTTTTCTAATCTTGGTTATTGTAAGGTAGGGCTTACTGCCCCTATTCAGCCGAATTATAGGTGTTTTCTTGAGCGGCCGACTGAGGACAGTCAGGCCTAGTTAAGTTTGAGACTGGCTAAAATTGAGCGCCCGATCTTGAGTATGGTCTTCATCGAGCGCTCGATTTTAGTTGGAAGCGGCCCCGATGGCGCCAATTTCGTAGATTCCTTCAACGAATCCGCTTCAGGCTTGAAGGTTGGCGCGAATATCGCGTTATCCTAGTCTCCTAGGTCCAGACCTAAAATTTTTCCTCAATGAACAACGACTGGAGTAATTTGAAAACCCGTATCGGTTTCGATATGGAAACTGGAGAGAATTCGTATGACGAGGCGTCGCTCGTCGAATTCCTGAACATGAAGCTTCGTTCTCGGGGCTACCCGATATTTGGCGATGAAGAGGACTATCCCTTCCTGCAAATGGGCAGTTCGTTGCTGCAAAGCGTGGCAGAGAAGAACCGGTTGCTTCGAGAACACTTATCTCCGGTGGATCAGCGAATTCAGGACTACGTGGTTCGTCTTTTTAAGGATCTGGATACGCCTGACAGGATATGGATTCCCACTGATATTCTGATTCTGGAGCGTCATGGCATGGCTCGAGCGCTTTCTCTGCCTCCAGACTCGGATTCCTTCAAGTCCAACATCGTTACCAGCTTTCGGGTAAAGCAGGGGGTGCTAAACAACCCGGCCAGCGATCGTCGCACGACCAAAGGCGTATTTCATATTGCCGAGGGCGGGCTACCGATTCCTGCGGACAAGAAGGCAGTGCCGCTCGCGACCTTCGCCAAATTACTGGAGAGAGCCCTCAACCCACCGGACGATTTGCTGGAGCTTCCGTTCACATCTACCCAGGAAGAAAAGGCTCGTTTATTCGTTTCCTTGCTTTTGCGACCTGTCGTCCAGCCTGCGGTCGAAGGCGTGACCGAGGAGAAGCGCACGGAAGTTCGCTTTTTCGCGCCCGGTAATTTGACGAGCAATCTCGATTTCGTGGAAAGCATTTTCGGGAATGCGGGGGACCCGTATTTGGCGGAAAACGACAGTGGATTGGATGTGAAGCATTGGTCAGGCCACACGGGTTGCGTTATCCTGGCGCCACATCTGATCACCTTTACCAAGAAAGAGCTAGGCCTGCCGCACGTTGATGACGCCACGGATCGCCAAAAGAGGGATGGCATGTGCTGGGAATCGGAGTACGAGCTATACAATGATGGAGGAGCTTTCAAAGTAACTTCTAGGGACAGTAGCGGAGTTGTGGTTACGATAATCGCGGACAACTACTATGGTTATTGCAAGAAAGAGGTTAAGACGCAGCTTTCCTATGCGGCAAACCTGCTGGGCAACGTTGAAGAAGAGCACGCCGGTGGAGCGTTGGCATTCGCGAGCTACGATCTTGGAGAAGACTTCAGGTTGAGTCGCTATATAAAGGAAGTTGACCACAGCTTCGAAGAGACTGTTGAAATTCTCGACGGGGAAATCGATGTTCAAGAAGATGGATACGCGATAGACAAGACTTACAAGGATGTTGTCTATATTCCGGCCAAATCCCATATCTCCCTGCATGATCAGGTAATCAAGTGGGAAAATGGAGGGGAGGCAAAGACCTTGAATTTGCAGCCCGACGTAACGTACATCCTCCCGTCGGGCTACAAAGTGCAGATGGTGCGACCAATGCAGGGCAGGCGTTGGCGCCTTGTGGGAACAGGAGCTGTTGGCACCTACTGTCACAAGCCTTGCACAGTGTCCGGAGGGGGTAAGTCGGAGATCTCCAAGTCGCTTGCCGATGCGATCGTAGCGGGACCGGTATTCACGGCAGACATAAAGAGCGATTTCGATAGAGTCGAAGAGATCGTTAGCAAGGAATACGGGAATCGCTTTAGCGATGAAAGCCGAAATCGGCCCGAGGGCCGGCCAATTCTAAGCGACAGGAGATCGCTTGGATCCGTTATTAAACTTTTATCTCCATCTACTGAATACAGTAAAGATTATAACGGCTGGCTAGAGTCGATTCCGGGTTATGTTATCGACATCGTTCTCGTAGTGAAAAGATTCTACAAGCCTGATTGGGGAGAAGGTTGGAGAGACCGATTCAGCGTGGATGTGGTCAACGGTAAGCCTGGAAACGAGCTTAAGTACCGAGATCAAAAGCTACTGAGCCAGTACTTGCGTGTCGGATTCGCTGAAGATGGCTCCTGGCGGGTATTCAGCCTCCGAAAGGATTTTTATCCAGCGGTGAAGATCCAGACTGAAGACGACATCTCCGCTTCCGTAATCGTACCAGCCTCCCATGTTACGGGGCTGGACTCCGGCGTGGAAACCGACAAGTCGCTCAAGTTTATACTCAATTGCGAGTATCGCCTATTCCAGCGTCCGGACGAAGCGATTCATCGCGGGTACGACAAAACGACAGAGAAGGACTTTTCGCGTAACGGATTGTTCTTTTCCAACTACGAGCCCCTTACGCGAGAGCAAACCCAGTCGATCGAGAAAGACGCGATACGTTTCGGCAATTTCACCGAGCCGATGCAGAAAGTTCTGAGAGAATTTAACCGCTCGGAAAAGCCGGACTTCGCGGTATCGTCATCCGAGCCGAGAATATGGGAAGGCAAACCATCGAAGAATCCGCGCTATTTGCAGAATCGCTTGGATATGGAAGATGGCCGCTCGACCTATATAGCTAAGGTGGGCGCGCGTTTGTACCGACGGATGAGCGAAGGGAAGAATCCTCCATTTCCAGTGAATGCCGTATTGCCAGGAAGGCGGAATAACCCTCCCTCTGAAGGGATCCGGGCCCTCGCGGTATACAATCCAATTCATTATCAGGAATTGCCCGAGTTGTTCATGGATTTCATTGCCAGCCTGACGGGCAAATCGCCATCGACGACGGGTGCCGGTTCGGAAGGAGCTCTCACAAAAGGCCCTTTCAATATGCTGTTACCAATCGTAGATCTCAACAATGCGTTTGTTTCGTATTTGGTAAGCGGTTACGAAAGTTTCAC
>CAZFUD010000073.1:3367-16719 GCA_964521705.1 uncultured Opitutaceae bacterium
TCGGCAGGTTGCGTGGGTCCGAAGTTCCGTTGTGATCATGATATCAGTTTGCTGGTTCCTGAACTTTGGTGCCGCATGCGTCCTCACGAGAGGAAAGCCGCTTACATGATCGAGCAGGGCTATTTGGAAGCTTGCCAGGATTTCGAACACGAAGGTCAGAACGTGGAGGCTACCCGATTGGGCTATCGCATTACGGCTGCCTTCATTCAAGAGTTCGGTGGACGGATCTTCAGCAATCCCCAGTCCGTCTTTCCCGAGTTCATCCTCAAGCCGGAAACGCAGGATCTGGATACCTATGTGGATGGCATCAAGAATATCGTGGAAACTCAGCAGCGTGTAGCCTTGAATTACTTTCAAGATGGATCGATCGATGCAGCTTGCCCGCCGTTAAAAGCGATTCTCAACGTAATGGCTCATGGCGAATACGAAGGTATGAGCTATCGCGATCCGGAGTTCCGCAAGATGTTCACCTTGGAGTCGCTCGAATCTAGCGATTGGTATCTCGAACGCCTGGATGCGAAGCAGAAAGTGGACATCTCATTGTGGGAACGGCATGAGAACTATTTGGAGAGCTTCCTGGGCCGTGACATCAATGCTGGCATGGGCGAGCGGATCGATGAAGACGCGCTCCGGCGCCGCATAGAGCGACGTTTGCAAACCTTTCGGTCGGACGAATATCGTAAGAAGCTCGATGGCTGCCTAGGCGTAGAACCGAGTTTGTACGAGTAGCCTGGTATAGACTTGTAGGAGCGGGTTTATCCCGCGAATTTGATAAAGGTTGTATGGCATTTATCGGTCCACGCTTAGTAGGACCGCTCCTACAGTCTTCGATCGGGTCTACAATTCCTAGCGATTCCTATCCCGCTTCCAATTCCCGATCGAAACGCTCACGACGAAATTGCTTGGGGTAGAGACGGTGATAACGTCCACCTTTCTCCATGAGTTCGGTATGATTTCCGCTCTCTATGATGCGTCCCTTCTCGATGTAGAGAATGCGATCGGCTGAGCGGATCGTCGAAAGCCGGTGGGCGATCACGAAACTGATCCGCCCATCGAAAATCTTTTGCATACTTGATTGGATGATCGCTTGCGTTTCCGTATCTATAGATGAGGTGGCCTCATCCATGATGAAGATTTGAGGATTGGCGCTTAGGGCTCGAGCGAAGGAAATCAACTGGCGTTCTCCAGTAGAGAGACGAGCTCCCCCTTCGCCGATTTTCGTTTCGTATCCATTGGATAGATTCATGATGAAATCGTGTCCATTGACGATTTTGGCTACCGATTCATAGGCAAAAAAAGACCCGCTTTATAAAAAAGCGGGCCATATAGGGATGGGAGGGAAATTCGTTCGGCCCGCTGCTTTAGCAAAAGCTGGGGCGCTTTCCTGCTTAGAATCTATCTAAGTGCCGCCCCGAGCTGGAAAGGGTGTATGCAAGTACTCGTGGCGTTAAATTCATATGAGAGATGAGTTTGTCGCTTGGCGTTTTAGTAAGTGTCTCGTAGATTAAGGTCTCTCATCGAATGTCGCGCAAGGATAAATATTGGATAATATTTTGAATAGGTGGTTTAGAGTCTTGGAAAAGAGCTGGGAGTGGATTTTTGATAGAGTTACCGAATGATTGAAGGCGAGTATAGAGGTCGACTTGCGCCGACACCTACGGGTTACTTGCACCGAGGGCATGCTCGAACCTTTCTTACGGCCCAGGAACGGGCCCGAAGCCATGGCGGCAAGCTTATATTGAGAGTCGAGGATCTCGATCGAGATCGATGCAAGCCAGAGTTCGTGGACGCCCTGCTGGAGGATTTGAGCTGGGCGGGATTAAGCTGGGATGAAGGACCCGATGTGGGCGGACCTTGTCAAAGCTACTATCAAAGCGATCGCTTAGAACATTATCGTAAGACCTGGGACCGCTTGAGAGGATCAGAGACGGTTTTTCCCTGCGATTGCTCCAGAAAGGATGTCCGGCTAGCGGCTCAGGCGCCGCATAGTGAAGGGGGCGAGCTCATCTACCCGGGGATTTGTCGTGATAGACCGTTCGATTTCGAAGATCAAGAAACGGCTCTAGCAGTAAACTGGCGGTTTCGTGTGCCGGCCGGCGAAACGATTTCTTTCGAGGATGGGAACTATGGACACAAGGAATTCTTAGCTGGTAGGGACTTCGGAGATTTCCTTATTTGGAGAAAGGATGGGATTCCATCGTACGAACTTGCCGTCGTAGCCGATGACATTGCAATGGGAGTTACAGAAGTCGTCCGCGGAGAAGATCTGCTCATGTCCACAGCTCGGCAATTGCTGTTGTACGAAGCCTTGGTAGTGAAGCCACCAGCTTTCTATCACTGCCCCTTAGTTAGAGACAACCACGGTAGGCGTTTAGCCAAGCGCGATAGGGCGGCAAGCTTGAGAGAACTGAGACAAGCTGGATGCGACCCTATGGATTTACGAACGGATTAGATTCTAGTCCAACGCTACTCCGGCACCACGCTGATCAAGTGCAGTTGGTAGTTCCCGAAAGAGAAGCTGAGATCGCGTGGGTCTCGACCAAAACGCTCCGGAGGTTGAGGGCTGTAGATTCTCAGGACGTTTTTACCTGGATTGATGACAAATGGGATGGATTCCTGCTCGCCGTAGCCGCCTCCGCTCTGCATTCTCCAAACTTGCAGGCCATTTACTTCGAGAAGGATCTCTCTAGGACTGATTGTGCGTGGCTGGAATTCGAGAATGGCATTAACCTTCTTGTCGCCAGGCAGTTCGAATTCAATGAGACTGTCTCCATTCGACCATCTCCAATACCTTCTCGATTTTCCTTCCGCGACATACCAGCCATCAATGAATTGAATGTCTGAATACTCTTCGGTTTCAGGATTGAAGGCCAGAGTTGATTGTTTCGTGAAATCAACCCGATTCGGGATATCTTGCGGTTGCAGGGAGTTAAGGCCGATGAGGGTCAGTGAATTGGCGAAAATCAATAGAGGGAGCATCCAATTTCTTCGCGAAAACACGATATTGAAAGCTATAGTCATCGGTAGCAAAACCCTTGGGACAGCGATCAAACCCTCCCATACGGCTGGCCCCAGAAACGTCATCAAGATCGTATAGCTTATTCCGATACGCCACCAGACGTTGTCCGGTTTGGGCCGAATCGCTAGATAGAGTCCCTGAGCCATTAGACCGCCAAGAACGATAAACTGGATATAGGAGCTCGTAGGAAATCCTGTCTCTCCAGCCTTTTTAAGGATCTCTAAAGCCGACGCGAAGAAACCTACCAGTGGCAAATGGAAATTTCCTGATCCCGCTGCCTGTCCTCGATCATATTCGCTCGCATTGAAATAAATGTAGGCGAACCACAGGATAAATGGTGCAGTTGCCAGACCGGCCTTGAGAGCGAAAGACAGAGCTTGTTTGCCAAGTTTCAAGTTGGGTGTCCACAAGCTGAACACGGCCAGTAGATTGGTTTCCTTCCCGAGACCGGCTAGACCAAGTATGCCGGTTCCTAGCCAGGATCGGCGGGATTCAATAAGGTAGGCGGCCAGCGCGATTAGAAAGAGACTGGGTCCATCCAGCAAAGCGTCGTCGAAGCTATAGGCGATGCCGGCAGTAAAAAAGGAAGCGAGAAATCGTAGAGTATTTTGCCAGTGATTGGGCGGCAGCCATTTCAAAAGCAGCAGCCCGGTTAGAATCCAGAATAGTCCATTTTGCCAACCATAGGCTTGCAAAATCAGATCCGGGTTGCCTAGGCCGAAGCACCAAGCTGTCCAGGAAAACAGGATACGTTTTGCCCGATAGACGTAGTTGTCGAGCGCGTTTTCGATATCCTCTCCCGTCGCGGATGGCTTCAGGGCAAGCTGGGCGTATAGTTGGCCTTCATAGCCGGGCCCCTCTTGAAGATAGACCCGGGCCTTTTTAAGCTCGAGCAGCGAATTTTCATGGAATTGGCTACCGAATTTTGGCAGGGCTGTGTAGCCGAAATACGGGTGCTTATAATCGTAGATCTTGAATAGGCAAAACGCGAACGCCAACACGTAGATCACCTTATAGATGAGTGCCAATAGCTCTTCTCGTTTATTCGTTTCCTGCCCTGTTACCATTCCATACCCTCCTTAAGTTGGAACGCTGGGATAGTATCATGGCTTTTTACCAAATTCATGGCCAATTCTTCAGCGGACCTCATTTCGAGTTTCGTCTCATTGCATCGATCATCGAAACCGCAGAGATGAAGGTAACCGTGGACTAAGTAAAGCGACAGCTCCTCTGGGAAAGGGATTTCGTGTTTGCTCCCGTAGTCCATGGCGACTTCTGGGCAAACGCAGATTTCGCCTGCTAATCCGTTTTCCACATCCCCAGGGAAGGTGATGACGTCGGTGGCAGAGGGATCCTGCATGAATTGCTCATGAATGCGGGATATCTCCGATTTGGATACAAATGCGATTGAGAGTTCGCCGTCGGGCGCATCAAAGCTTCCGAAGCGATCGAGCGTAGCGAACAAGCGGTCGACTTCCTGTTCCTCGACGATCAGCTTGGGACAAAGATTAATGACTTGCGCTCGCTTCGACTCGTTCGGGCTTTCGTTCATGCGTCGTCTTTTTACCGGATGACGTTACCTGTTCCTGAGATCCGGGGTAAGCGATGCGTGAATGAAGTGAATTGATCAAGGTGAATATGAAGCTCTCCCTGATTTTGGCCAGTTCCGACATAGTTATGGCGCACTCGTCCAATTGGCCATCGTCGATGTTCGACTTGAAGATCCGATCGACAAGCTCTTCGATATTCTGAGGGGTCACTTTTTGCAGTGATCGGCTTGCGGCTTCGAGGGAGTCGGCTAGCAGGATGACGGCGCTCTCCTTGAACTGGGGCTTTGGGCCGTCGTAGCGATAGGTGGACTCTTGGATAGTGGAAGCGTCGGATCCATCTTCCTCGGCCTGCTTCCTCGCTTTGTGATAAAAATATCGGATTAGATTTGTCCCATGGTGTTGGCGGATCACATCGATGATGGGACGGGGCAATTTGTAAGTAAGGCCCAGATCGACTCCTTCTTTGACATGGCTTTTGATTACCAGGGCGCTGAAAGAGGCGGTTTTCTCATCATGAGGATTGCGCCCATCGAGCTGGTTTTCCGTAAAGTATTCCGGTTTCACCAGTTTCCCGATGTCGTGAAACATGGAGCTGACACGGGCGAGTAAGGAATTCCCTTTGATTGCGTTGCAGGCATTCTCAGCCAAGTTGGCGACCATTAGGCTGTGGTGCCAGGTGCCCGGCGCTTCCAGTTGCATCCGCCGTAGGACGGGATGGTTGTAGTCGCTGAGCTCCAATAGAGTGATGTTGGTGGTACGCTTAAAAAGGGATTCGAGAATCGGGAGGACGCCTACGATCACCACCCCTTGGACGACCCCTGTCAGTGTCGCTGTGGAGGCTTGCTGGAAGATAGTTTCTAGCGGCAGGCCATCGGCCCAGTTGTATAGCCAAGTGAAAATCGCTATGCTTACGCCACCGGCCGCGCCTGCGGTGACGACCCGACCGCGTTTGCGAATGTTGCGGCATATGAAGATCGCCAGACAGGAAGCCAGGAACGTCATTACCATGAGATCCAGGCGATTGCCGAACATGACCGCAGAAAAGAGACTGACGACAAGGGCTGTCAGCAGCCCAGGGCCGCTACCCATTAGTATTGCTATGATCAGGGGAGATAGCGCTGTTGGAGCGAGGTAGGGAAGAATCGCTGAGAGGCTACTGTCATAGAGGAATTGATCCAAATTCCCCATTTCGAAGCACAAGCGAACCAAAGCGAGATTGCAGACGACGACGAGAGCCAGCAGCCCCAAACGCCCATTGCTTTCGAGAGTAGCTTTATCTTCGAGGCGTATGTAGAAAGTAGCGGCGGTAAGCATGGCCATAACTATCAGGGCCCGGCCGACAAGTTGCAGATCGAGCGTGTCCACTTTCTTGCCATCAAGATGGCGGATGTAAGCTAGATGTTGTTCGTATTGCTCCTGCGTAACCCGTGTATTTGGTTCGATGATACTTTCCCCTTGCTCGACCTTAACGATGACCGGTTGCAGGGATTCCAGCATCTTTTGCCGCAAGGCGAGCATTTCGGTTTCATCTCGCCTGAAATTGGGGCGAACGCCATCGCGAAATAGGCGGCTAAAAGCGCTGGATACACGCGGCGGCACATTCTGGGCATTCAATGCCACCCGCAGCATAGTGAGGGCATCGTCGGTAGATTCAATACGGCTTTGGCTGACTTCGTCGCCTCTTTTGAATAGGGCAATGGATTGATCGCCGAAATCGAAATTCTTGTCTTCCTTATCGTAGATTCCGATCTTGTAGCTTTCCCGCAGACTTATTAGCCCAGTCTCGATAAGTTCCCTGCGAGTTTCCGGGTCGGAAAATTCCAGAATAGTGGCCAAGTCGGATTCCGAAAGGCGGTATTCATTTTTCTGATTAAACCGCTCGGTAATCTCGTTAATAATTTCTTGAGCGGCGTTGGCGGAAAGATCCTGCTCAATCGCGGCGAAACGATCCATGTCCTCCAGGAGCTCATTGACGTGTTCACTGAAGAGATCGAAGTAGGTCATATCCGTACGATAGACGGGCGGCACTTCGGTGAGAAGTTGTTGGCGCTTTTTGTCGGTCAGGATAGCGCTCTGGTAGGCGAAGTCCTCCGCAGCCACGATGCGTATCGCGGCGAGCTGGTTGGGCAGGAATTGGAAGCCGGAAGGACGGATTCCAACAAAGCTAGTGACGACGATAGCGGCCACCGTAATTCCGAATATGGCGATGGATATGGCTCGGCTCTTCTCAAGAAAATTGAGGATAGACGACGACGCTTCCGTCTTTCGCTTCTTCCGCTTTTTCGGGAAAAAGCGTTGTAGAAGGGCTCTAAACTGCTCTGCGAGAGGCATACGTGTTCGACGTAGGAGTGTCCAAAAGATTCAATTTTAACGTTCGAGGCAACGCTAACTTAAGGCTGCGATGTCAGTCTTGCTCTCGTTCTCGGTGGGCCTGGTAGGCGTCCACGATCTTTTGGACGAGATGGTGGCGGACGATATCTTGTGAGCTAAATTCGTGGAAGTCTATGCCCTTCAGGGACTTGATGACCTTTCTGATTTCCAGGAGTCCAGATGTCTTGTGAGGCGGAATGTCGATTTGGGTGATATCGCCGGTGATAACCATTTTACTTTCATTTCCCAATCGGGTCAGAAACATCATCATTTGTTCGGGCGTGGTATTTTGGGCTTCATCGAGAATGATGAAGGAATCGCTCAACGTTCGCCCTCGCATGTAGGCTAAAGGAGCGATTTCGATGACCCCTTTCTCGATCAGCTTGGCGACGTCCTCCCGATCGATCATATCGTAAATAGCGTCGTATAAGGGCCTTAGATAGGGGAGAATCTTTTCCTGAAGATCCCCAGGCAGAAATCCCAATGTTTCCCCAGCTTCCACGGCTGGGCGGCTCAGAATCAGTCGTTTTACGGATCCGTCGAGCAGCTTAGAGACGGCTGCAGCCATGGCCAGATAGGTTTTGCCGGTTCCCGCGGGACCGATTCCAAAAACGATGTCATTATCGAAAATAGATCGCATGTAGCGTTTTTGACCGATCGTTTTGGGAACAATGGTGGAAAGACGCGTCTTTATGACACAGGCTTCATCGAATAGCGATCGCAACTCCGATTCCCTGCCTTCGCGGATGCCGTCAACGATGCTGTCGAAATCCGCTTTGCGAAGCTTAAGACCTTGATTTCTAGCATCTTGAAGCAGGTTAAAAACTGCTTCCACCTGCTCGACAACCCCATCGTCACCCTCGACTTGCAGCCAGCCATCGCGAGAAACGATTTGCGCTCCGTACTTCGATTCGATTGATCGCAAGTTGTCTTCGTTTCCGCCGTAGAGCTGTGATAGCTGACGTGGATTATCGAAGTGTAATGTGTGTTTCCCCATAAAATGCGAAGAGGCGAAAATAGAATTCGACTTCGCTTAGTCCAGCTTTTCGCGAACTGATTTTAGCCGATCCCACATCGCTTCCAGCGACTGTGGAAGCACGCGAGTCGAGCCCACGACGGGCATGAAGTTGGTGTCACCATTCCATCGGGGAACGACGTGCAGGTGCAGGTGCTTAGGGATTCCAGCACCGCCTGCTTCGCCAAGATTGACGCCTATATTGAATCCATCTGGTTTTATGGCGGCCGTTAGAAGGCGTTTGGCTTTGATGGTAGACTCTAGGAAACAGCTCCGTTCATCTTTGTTAAGATCTTCGATATCAGCCACTTCTCGGTAGGGTAGCACCAGCAAGTGACCGGCGTTGTAGGGGTAGCGGTTCATCAGAATAAAGGTGAAGGGCTCCCGCGAGACGATCAGATTGGCTTTGTCGTCGTCCGATTTTGGGAGATCCACAAAAGGTCGACGATCTTTTGGGGCCTTCTCCTGGGCCACGTACTCCATCCTCCAATATGCGTGTAGATGCTCCATAGTATCCTTTTATTAGATGGGATTTTCGGGCGCGGGTGTCAAAAGCGTTCATTCGGGGAATGAGCGAGTGCTTGCCATCGGCGTTCAAACGCGATTCTAAGCGATCGTTGTTTATTTGGTTCTACAGACTGATTTTCGCTCCAGTCGCTCTCATTCTTTCGCCTAAGTACCTGCTGAAGATGAAGCGGCGCGGCGATTACGAGGGCGCGATCGCCATGCGTATGGGGATCGGCGTGGAGGAATGGCCGAGGACCGAGGGTAAGCGGAGGATTTGGATACAAGCTGTAAGCCTAGGGGAGATGCTGGTAATCGAGAAGCTCATTCGGGAGCTCGCTGGTAGGCCGAATACGGAGATTCTTTTAACGACGACAACTAGCACGGGACTAAAGCTTGCCCGTGAGAAGTATTCGGATCTTTGCGGCAGGATAACCTACTTCCCAACGGACTTTTGGCCATTTAGCCGAAAGTTCTGGAAGCGAATGCGCCCGGATCTTGCTATCTGCGCGGAGACCGAACTGTGGCCGGAGCATATGAAGCAAGCCTCCTTGGCAGGGGCTCCAATGGTGTTAATCAACGGGCGCCTTTCTGATAAATCGTTCCGCTATGCCCGACGCCTGTCATTCCTGTTTAGACGCCATCTGCGATGTATCGATCGAGTACTGGCGATATCGGAACACGATGCAGAGCGATTCCGGGAAATCGGGCTTCCTCCAGAACGCATTTCCGTTATGGGGAATCTTAAAGTCGATGTAGATATTGGCGAGCGCTTCGATGCTCGCGAAAGGGCCCAGTTGAAGCATACCTTCGGACTGGGGGAAGGGTTTGTGCTTTTGGGATCCTCTACGTGGCCAGGTGAAGAAGCGGCCCTTTTGCGAGCGTTAAGGGCGCTACGTGAATCGCTTCCGGATTGCCGTTTGATGATGGTGCCGCGGCATTCCGAACGCCGGGGGGAGGTTCGCGATTTACTGGAAAAGGAAGCTTCGGACTTTCGCTGGCATTTCAAGAGCGAGGGGCCCCCCGAAACGGAGGTGGACATTCTGGTGGGCGATACGAGCGGTGAGCTGAGGGCTCTCACGCAATTGGCTGATCTGGCCTTCGTTGGGAAAAGCCTGCCGCCCCATACGGAAGGACAAACGCCTATCGAGTGCGGCTTGCTCGGCGTGCCGCTGCTTTTTGGGCCAGGCATGAGTAATTTTCGAAGCGTCCGCGATGGGATGCTCGAATCAGGAGCGGCCGAATTGGTTCAGGATGAGGAGGCCCTCATATCCCGCATCCTGGCTTTAACGGTGGATGTTCATGCTCTCGAAGCTCAGTCGAAGAGACAACGGATATGGGCGGAAAACAGTCAGGGATCCCTGGAGCGAACGCTAAAAGCGCTCGAGCGGGTGTTGGATGCCGGAGCTCGGCCCTCGCCCTAGAAGCGAACCGATTACGGTATAGGCTGAAGGAGATTACCGTAGTTCACCGACTATCGGAGGGTTCGACTACGCCGTATGATGCAAGCGAACTCGAAATGCTTATGAATACTATTCTCGAAAATCGCTCCAACACAATCTCGACGGCTCGCTAGTTTGTTTCTTGCCCTCCGAAAACGCTCTGGTTTACCTGTATGAGTTGGGGCGTCGCTCAAATCAGGGTGTTGGCGCGGTTTTTGGAGGCGAAAAACGTATCGCCAGGTTTACAGAAAGGACGCGAGGTTTCTACATTGACCCCGCTGGGGCCTGTGGGAGCGCGAATTTCGGCATCTAGGTGTCGCGTTCCGCTTGACAGGGGAAAGGCAAATCGGATTTATACGCCTAGTATGGCAGAAAAAGACGAAAAGTGGCCAGATAACGCTACGGGAAAGTTCTATGTAGACGAGCAGTGCATCGATTGCGATCTTTGCCGTGAGACAGCTCCAGACTTCTTTACGAGAAACGAAGACGAGGCGTATTCTTTCGTACATGCCCAGCCGAAAACGCAGGAAGACATCGATCTCTGCATGGAAGCCCTAGAGGGCTGTCCAGTCGAAGCCATCGGCGATGATGGCGATGAGGACTAGGATCTAGCTGCCAGAAGACTCAATCAATTCTAGAATTTCGAACGCGTCCAGAAGCGGACGCGTTTTTTGTTTGGCCTCAGGTAAATACCTCGAAGCTATTGACTCGGCATAGATCGAAAAACGAAGACGGTTGCTCTATTGCTGAAGTTGATCGCCAGCTACCTTAAATGCTCTAGGGCTTGCGTCAGGATGGTTCGAGATCGGTTTTAGGCTGGGCGACTCGAAGTACGGGACGGGGCCTCAGTCCAATCGCTTCCACATGGATGGAGCGAATAGGGCGAGGATGGCATAGAGCTCGAGTCTGCCGAGGATCATCAGCAGGGAAAGGAATAGTTTGGTGCCTGAGTGGAAGGAATCGTAGGTTTCGGTTGGGCCAACTCCCGCGAATCCGGGCCCGATATTGAACAGGCACGCTTGGACGGCGCTTAGATTGGTGCCCATGTCCGTTCCAATCTCGAACACAGAAGCGACTTGCACGGACAACAAGAAGATAGCGCCGGTCAAAATCAGATACATGCCAATCTCTTGAGTGGCTGTGCCACTTAAAGTGCGGCTATTGATTCTGATCTGCCTAACGACTCGCGAACGAAACGAGCGCTCGATATTCATGACGCAGAGTCGCAAGGCTACTACAAGGCGATTGATTTTTATGCCGCCTGCGGTAGAGCCGGAACACCCGCCGATAATCATTAGAACGACTAAAACTGCCTGCGGCAACGAAGGCCAACGGGCGAAATCTTCGGTAACGAAACCGGTCGTCGTCAAAATGGATACGGTTTGGAAAATGCTGGAACGGACGGTATCGACGACCTCGACCCCCGGAGCTTCGATAGCGATATCAAGGGAAACAATAGCCGAGGATGCCAAGAGTATTAAAACAAAGGCTTTAAACTCAGTATTGGTGGAAATGCGACGATATCGTCCATTTAACGTGGCGAGGATGATAGGAAAGCTAATGGCTCCCAGAATCATGAATACGATTCCGACTATTTCCACTGAAGCGCTATCAAAAGCCGCGATGCTCTCTGTCCGCGTGCTGAACCCGCCAGTCGCCACGGTAGTAAACATATGGCAGACTGCGTCGAACCAGCTCATGCCGGCGAAACGATAGGCGATGGTGCAACATGCTGACAGTCCTAGATATACATATATCAGTCTCAGAATTGCCGATTGCATACGGCTTTCCTCGAAGTCGAATGTCGATCCTGAAGCTTCGTTTGCGTATAGCAACTTGGCTCCGGCCCCGAGAAAACCTAGTATTGCTACGAAGAATACGACTACTCCCATGCCGCCAATCCATTGGCTTAAAGATCGCCAGAAGAGGATGCTGTAAGGCAGCTGCTCCAAGTTTGAGAGCACGCTGGCCCCAGTGGTTGTGATGCCGGAAACGCTTTCGAAGATCGCTCCTGAAATTCCAATATGGGGCGTTACAATCAGGAAGGGAATGCTGCCGAGAAGACTAGACAGTATCCAGCCCAGCCCAATCACGCTAAGAGCTTCCCGGCGATAGAAACGCTGAGGCGCGTTTCTCCCAATCCAATATAGGATGCCTGCCGAGAGCAGCGAAGTGGCCAGAGAAATTCCGAAGGCTGTAGTAGTTAGAGTTTGGTCAGCATCCTCGTCAAGAAATATGGATACACAGAAGCAAAGCGCGAATGCCAGCGCGATAATAATCAGCACAACGCTAAGTAGCCTGGATACGAGTCTGAAGTTCATCGCATACAGGACTTCACTATTCCGTAATCGGGTCGCATAAATCTATTTAGTTAGCTTGAGCAACTCCTTCAACTTCTCGTTGCCGATAATGGCGATGATAGAATCGCCAGCTTGCAGAATGTCATCGCCGGTTGGCATACGGGGTATGAAATTGGATTCCTGCCCGACGATCACGCATCCATCAGGCCATTTGACTTCCCGTATACGTTTTCCAGATACTGTGGATTTAGGACCGATATCAAGCTCGATTATGCAAGTGGAGCATTTGTCGCCTTCTTCGAGTTCGATAAAAGACTTCTTTCCGATATACCTGAGAACCTCATTGGCGGTGGCGATTCTCGGGGAAACGGCCAACTCCAAGCCTAGTGAAAAGCTCAACTTGTCCAAAACCTCGATGTAGTCCGCCCGATTGATTGCCAGCATCGTGTGCTGGGCGCCTAGCTTGTGCGCCTGCAGGCAGGTCATGATGTTGTCTTCGTCGTCCTTGGAGCAGGCGATGAAGAAGTCGGCGCTCCCGACCTCTTCCTCCTCGAGGACGCGCAATGAGGTTCCCTCTCCATGCACAAAAGTGACATTCGGCAAACTTTCGGCCAGGGATCGGCAGAGCTCCAAGTCTTTCTCGATTACCCGAATTTTGAACCGCGGATTACTCAAGAGGCGTACCAAAGAAATGGATATTTCGCTACCGCTAAGCAACGTGATGCCGATTTTCTTGGAGAGCTGAGAATCGGGGTCGAAGAGCGGTTTCGCTTCGAACAGGGGGTCAGGATGCCCAAATAGCGTGACGATATCTCCTACTTGAAGGACGGATTGGGCGTTGGCGACTGTGGACGTCTCCCCTCGCTGAATTAGGCCGATACGCAAGTCTCCCGGCAGCTTCATTTCCAGCAGGGGTATGCCGACGATTTTGGCGCCTTCTTGGATTTCAATCGATTGCACTTCGATTTTCCCTCGACCAAAATCCTCTACGGCTACACGGCCTGGATTGCGAATGTGCTTGGCTAGTTCGACCGCGGCCAGCGCTTCAGGGTTGACCAAATGGTCGATACCGAAATGGCGCTGGTGGTTGATTACCGAATTGTCGCGAAATGTAGCGTCATGGACGCGAGCGAAGGTGGTTCGGGCTCCGAG
>CAZFUD010000074.1:0-16693 GCA_964521705.1 uncultured Opitutaceae bacterium
GTCGCGAAGCCGTTGTCATCAGGATAATACCAAACTCCGAATATGGAGCTTTCGTAAGGCCGGTCAAACTGCGGACGCCCTTGACGACCCTCGTACTTCCCGTGGCGGTCCCGATTATAGTTATCATTCCGTTCGGCCGATCTGGAAGAATTTCGCCCATGTCTGTCTCTTCTTTCCCCTAAAGGACCTCGCCTCCCCTCTGGCCGCCGATCTCGGGCCTGCTTGGGCGCGCCACCTTTTCGCCGATCCGGACGTCGCTGTTGTCCTGGCGACCGACCCGAAGCAGTTTTTCGGTCGCCTCTAGTTTTTTCCCCAGCATCGGTCCATTCCGTACCGAAGCTAAAGCTACTCAAATCTGACAGGTCAAGCGGGTTGGATTCTTCCTGCTGTTCCTTGGGTTCCTGAGAACTCGGATCGCTCATTGGATTTCTTTAAAAAGGAGGCTCTCACCCCCCGCATGGTTCGTAGTTTGTGTAAGTCTATAATAATCGGATCTAGACGAACACCTGATATTTAGACACAAGAAAACCCATAATCAACCCATTTGAGTCCATAAATCAATTTGTTTGTTTTGACGCTTTACATCAGCCCCCAAGTTTCCTTTTTTCCCCCTTTTCCCGTAGCTCAGGTGGTGGAATTGGTAGACACGTACGCTTGAGGGGCGTATGGCGCAAGCCGTGTGGGTTCGAGTCCCACTCTGAGCACGAGAGAACGGCACTGCCGGGAGCATCTACTGGGAGATCCGATAGGTGCGAGAACAGAGTCCGGCGAAGCGACTCCGAAGGGGCGGAAATGGAGTGATCCAACACGCTTATCCGAGGGATTTTAAGCGTTCTATTCTCAAAACGACTTCCCCTCCGAGCAACATTCTTCGCCCTTTAGGCAACGCTCAGCAGGCATTTGACGGAATATATAGAAGCATGCTCTCCATAGCCTTGGGGCAAAGCGCGGGCAAACTATCATTCTAATTCTCTGACTCCTCAACCGTCCTTGCTGGTTTTCACCCACGCGTCCTCTAGTCGCTGCCTAAAGTCACATTCCCAGAAGCGTGACCCGTTTGACCAGTTGATAAATGCGTAGGCTCTAGACTAGTATGGCGTATTCGTTGACCAATACATCCATTAAGTTTTTGTTTCTATTGTTGTACCTGAACTGGCATTCAGCCAGGTGGAGGATGAACTTATCCTCCCTGATTCCGTTGAACTGCGCGAGCCTTCTCTTGTCGAAGGGCCAGAAGGCCTCTATTCCGTTGATATGGCTTTCCCCGCGGACGAGCTCGTTGCTGCTATGGTAGACCCGGTAATGGTCGTAGCCATTGAGGATGAGCCCGTCGTAGGCCTTCCAGCAATCGGAGTAGATCGTGCTGCCCTCGAGCACTTTGCCCTCTATTATAGGCAGCAGAGCGGCTCTGCTCACCGAGGCGAAATTGAAATCAAGTGGCGAGCCGGAGACTTTGACATCACCGCTTTGGCCGAAAGGATACACAAGTTCGGTTACGAGCTGTCGGAGAATCGGGAACGGCAACACAGCGAGAGCCGATCCTTAATCTGGCGGCTCGCGTTGTGCGGAGCTTTCGCCCTAAACGGTATGCTTTATACCTTTCCGAGCTACCTCGGAATGCAAACGGATTTCCTTTTCGCTCCACACGTCAATGGGCTGTCTGCCGCTTTCGCGACATTAAGTATGCTAGTTGGCGGCTCCTACTTTATCAAAAAAGCTTTTCTAGCCACCCGGAAACGCATCGTCCACATGGATTTGCCCATATCCATTGGGCTCGTTGTCGCTTATCTCGCCTCAATCTTCGCCTATGCCGCCCAAGCGGGCCACTCGCTGCTCTACTTCGACTTTATTGCCACGTTCGTATTCCTAATGCTTTCCGGTAAGTGGCTGCAGATCTTCGCTATTGAACGGAACCGAAATCGATTGGCATCCATCGAAGTGACCCCCCCACCGTAACTAAGCTAGAAGGGAAAAAATGTGTTCTAAATTTCGATACACGCGAAATGAAGACCGACGATCGTTACCTCCTTCAACCAGAGCAATGGGTCCCTGTAGAATCTACCTTGGTATCCGAAAAGGCCTGCCAAGGAATGGTCTGGATCAATGGAGAGCCGGTACCAAGACTCTATGGCAAAAGAGGCTGTATCCCTTCCGGCTCCACAAACCGGGGGAATTCCGACATTGAATTGGTAGCGACCGTAAGTTGGGAAAATTCGCTTCTCCGCAAACTGCTAGACAGTGGGAAGGATCAATCTGAAGAAGATCCCGTCATGCAAAAGTGGATTCAAGGCTACCTCCTTGCTGTCATAGCAATCGCTACGCTCGGAGCGACTATCTGGGCTAGCTTCGGATCCTTTGAGAAAGCGGTAGTGGTATTCGTTTCCGCGCTCGTCGTTTCCTGCCCTTGCGCTCTCGGCATCGCTATACCGCTTACCAATGAGCTAGCCAGCTCTCGTTTAAGGCTCCGAGGTGTATTCTTACGCAATCATAGCCTTTGGAATCGAATATCAGGCGTAAAGCAAATTGTATTCGATAAAACGGGTACGCTCACCCGTTCCACTCTCGAATGGGTGAATCCGAAAATCATTGAAGATTTAGAGACGGATTCCGTAGCCGCCCTACGAAACATATCAATGGCTTCGAGCCACCCAATCACAACGACCATCAGAGAAAGTCTTCTAGCAGGTGGAATCCCCAAGGCCAAGGGAAAATGGAAGGTCAAAGAAACCATCGGTCAAGGAGTCGAGGCCAGAAACGGTGATCATGTATGGCGCTTCGGAAAATCGGACTGGGCATCCAACGGAGATGACAAATCCACCGTTTTGAGTCGAGATGGAGAAACTTTGGCAGTATTTCAGTTCGACGATCGCCCTTGGTCAGACGTTCTCCAGGAAATCGGCGCCATCAAACAGAAGGGCTTTTCCGTAGCCCTATTAAGCGGAGATACCGTTAAAAAGGTCAAAAGCGCAGCCTTCAGATTGGGAATCGCCACCTCACGAGCGATTGGATCCGCTTCGCCGGAAGCCAAGGCTCAATGGCTTCGCAAAAACGGCGGACACCACTCGCTGATCCTTGGCGACGGAGCCAACGACAGTCTCGCTTTCGACCAAGCCCTGTGCCACGGCACACCGGCAGCGGAAAAGATCACTTTGGCAGGCAAAGCGGACTTCTACTATCTAGGCTCCGGAATACAAGGTATCCGTAGCTTGCTGACAATTGCCCAACGGCGAAATCGAACCATAGCTTCACTACTCCCCTTCGCCATCGCCTACAATCTAGTCGCGATTTCCCTGGCGCTAGCTGGTATCGTGACACCCTTGCTAGCCGCGATCCTAATGCCGCTCAGCTCTATCGCCAGCCTGGCGATCGCTTGGATCGGGCTGCGGAGATAGCTCTATACCTTTTGTGCACGGAATTCCGTTGGCGTCATTCCCGCGTGCTTCTTGAATGAGCGGTTAAACTGAGTTAGCGATTCGAATCCCACTTCAAACGCAACTTCGCTGATACGCTTGTGCGGATTCATCAACAACGCCTTGCTTTTCTCGATACGCAGCCGAGTCAGGTATTCCACAAAAGTAATTCCCGTATTGTTCTTAAATACTTTGCAGAAATAGCGCACGCTGGTGTTGACGGCTTTGGCAACCTCGTCCAGCGAGATCGGCCGATCGTAATTTTTCTGGATAAAATTTCGGGCTTTCTGCACCGACTCAGGCTCTACTTTCGTTTCGCTGACGAGGATGGAATTTCCTATGAGCGACAAATGATTCGCAAAGGTTTCCAACATGCTAACAAAACCTTTGTATTGATCTTCCGATAAAACTTTCGTCTGGAAATAGGCTTCCTCTATCTGCTTCAAATCCGAATCCATTCCCCATTTCAGCAACTGTTTTGTCATCCGAGTAAATCGCTCTTGATTCGGCTTTACTAGCAGCACCTGTCCGGTTTGCAGAAAAGCCACTATTCGTTCCCCCACACGAATAGGAATCATCGTATCGCACATCCCCGCAAAGCAACTGAGCGATTTTGGCTTCAGTCTGGCCTCGCTCTCGAGTTTGGATTGAAGCTCCAGACATGCGACGCAGATTTTACTGGTTTTGGCCATGAGTGCGCAAAATGGATTCTGCCTCGGCTTGCCTTGCATGGCTATCTGGAAGGATTGGATTGGCCGAATCGCCAGCGGCAAGCCACTTGCTTCTGAAAACGCCGCCTCGTAGTCGCGAAACATTTGCGTTTCCGAGAGCTTTTTCGACAAAGCCCGGCTCGACTTCAAATCCGAGGCTTCCATATGCGCATCGACGGGCTCCATTGATCAATAAAGCATCTTATGCTGCGCCCTAAGGTCAAATAGATTCTCTAATACGTGTTTGAATTCATTCCCAAGGCGGAACCGGAATCACGCGAAAATGCGACTAAAAGTAGTCAGGATATGCGTAGCAGAATTGCCGTTTTTCAGGCATTTTAGGTATCTTTCCATGATCAGCGAAAACCAGAACGCTGGCCATTCGGCCATCGACGAAAGTATTGTCCGCAAGTACAATCAGCCTGCGCCTCGCTATACTTCCTATCCAACTGCTCTTAAATTCTGCACTATAGACGATGACGCGAGCCGGGAGGCGATGTGTTTGGATGCTGCGGATGATAATCCCTTGTCGTTGTACTTTCATTTACCGTTCTGCCGAAGTCTCTGCTGGTTCTGCGGCTGCACAAAGATCATTTCCACCAATCAATCTCTCGCAGACTCTTATATCGGTTACCTCGAGAGAGAGATCGCTCTTGTTCGTCCTCATCTGGGAGACGAACGCAATGTTGTGCAGATCCATTTCGGAGGCGGCACGCCAAACTTTCTCGATCCCGAGCAAATCGATCGCCTCGGCAAAGTTATTCGTGGCGCATTCGATATCGACAATGAAGCTGAAATAAGTGTCGAGATTGATCCGCGTACATTGACTGAAGATAAGGTTGAGGTCTTCCGCCAGTTTGGAGTCAATCGCGCATCCATCGGAGTTCAGGACGTCAACCCTGAAGTTCAAACAGCCATTCATCGTATTCAATCTTCTGATATGAACCGAAAAGCGATCGATTGGCTTAGAAAAGCCGGGATCGAGGAGCTCAATGTGGATCTAATCTACGGCCTTCCAAATCAATCTGTCGATTCATTCTCAGAAACGTTAAAGGAAGTCGTCAGCTACGATCCTGACCGATTCGCGCTCTTCAGCTATGCTCACGTTCCTTGGAGCAAACCTGCCCAAAAGATTCTAGAGAAGCGGGTTCTACCCTCAGCCGAAGAAAAGATCGCCATGCTCGTCCATTCGGCAAACCATTTTCTCGATGCTGGATATCATCACATTGGCATGGATCATTTTACCAAGCCGGATGATCCGCTCGCAGTCGCCCAGCGGGAGAAAACGCTGCAGCGAAACTTCCAAGGATACAGCCTTTTCAAGGATGCCCAAATATGCGGCTTCGGGATGTCGGCCATTAGCCAAACACATCGCACCTATAGGCAAAATTTCAAAGAGCTGGACGCTTACTATGAGTATCTTAATGCGGATCGTTGCCCCGTTGAGAAAGGCTGCTTGATGTCTGCGGAGGATCAACTGCGGCGGCAAGTTATCATGCGTCTCATGTGTGATATGGAGCTCGATTACGATTCCTTAAACGAAGAACTGGATATCGATTTCAGAGATCGATTCCATTCCGAGCTTAGCAATCTGAGAAGGCTGGAGTCCGATGGACTCGTTGAGTTGGGGAGTAATGGACTTTCGGTTACAGTTTTGGGCCGACTCTTAATTCGCAATATTGCTCGCGTATTCGACGCTTACGCTAAAAGCGAAGAGAAGCGGTTTTCCAAAGCGGTCTAGAGAACCTCGATTCCACTATAGAGCTACGGGCGTCTCCAAAGGCTCCTCCGCGAAGAATCGCTCCAAATTACGTAACATCAATTCGCCCATCGCCTTTCTCGTTTCCGCGGTCGCGCTGCCAAGGTGGGGAATGAGAATCACGTTAGACATCCCGAATAGCGCCTCGGGAACATGAGGTTCGTTGGCGAACACATCCGACGCAAAGGCTTCGAGCCGACCTTCCTGCAATGCTGAAACCAAAGCCTCTTCGTCAACAATCGTCCCTCTGGCGACATTGATCAATGCACCCTCTGAGCCAAGGGCATCAATCACCTCTCGATTCACCATCTTTATCGTTTCCGCAGTGGCCGGACAAATAACGATTAGGTAATCGCAGTCCTTGGCCATAACCAAGAGATTGGGATAGTATCGATAGGGGACTTCTGGATTCTCCCTACGGTTGTGATAGGCGATATCACAGCCGAACGCTTCCAGTTTCTTGGCTAAATTCCGACCAATGCCTCCCAAACCAAGAATGCCTACCTTCTTGTTGCGAATGCCCTTCTGCAGACCCATTTTCCCTTTGGTCACCCAATCACCTCGTCGCACGTAACGGTCTGCTTCCACTATTTTTCTAGAGATCCCCAACAGAAGGGCCATGGCCATGTTCGCGACATCGTCATCTAGTACTCCTGGAGTATTAGATACTTGGATACCGTTTGTTTTCGCGTAAGCCAAATCGATGTTGTCCATGCCCGCCCCAAAGGATACAATCGCCTGCAAGTTGGGTAAATTCGACATGAATTCCGAGCTCGCCCCGAGGACTCCATTTGTCGCGATAACGGTAATCCGATCCTTGATACTCTCAACCAAAGCGTCGGGATCCTCACAGAGATGCAAGGCATGCAACTTGTAGCTGTCAAACAACCGATCGGTCTCCGCCTTTGGCATATCCGGTATTTTCCCCATCATAAGGACTTCGCGCTTTTTCATGTGAAATTACGATTAAGCGTGCCCCCTACGCTGGGTCAATGCAACAAGCAGAATGTTAAAAATAGTCAGCATCGAGAACTAGCCAATACCCAGTTCCCTTCCGATCGGCTTTCTAACTACAATCGATCTTGGGTTTGACCAATCTAGTTCTGTAAATGTCCGGTCAATTCACTCAGACTTCTGTTTCCCTGATAAAATCAGCAGACCCCATTGCTTATTTCTCAAACCATCTTTATCCCGCTTCCCCGCCCACCAGGTTTCGTGACGCAAGAGGCCTCCAGGCGAATGACGCTCTTCGTCGACATCGCCAATCGAAAGATTAAAGCCCACCACCATATCTGCTTGATCCATCGACCAGTATTCCCCTTCGGCAATTTCCACCCCACCTTCTAAGCGTAATCTGAGCTCCATGGTGTAGCGGTTTTCGTCGGGATAGATTACGGTTCGAGTTTCGATAATATCATCCTCGATCCACCGCCGATTGTTGTTCCAATTCTCTTCGGTTCTATTCGGGCCGTGCGGCAACATTCCTGGATCTCCAATTCCTCCTTCAAGCGATTTCGCCAGGTTGTAGATAATCTGCACGCCTCGTCCGTCTCCGGTCACATCGGAGATCGGCCTACCCAACTCGATCATCCGACCATAGATCAAGAACTCTACCATGTCGCCGAACCAAGGTCGCCCTTGGGTTCGACTGCCAATCACGTGGGCATGGAGATCGGCTGCAGGCAGCCATCGCTTCGTTTCAATTCCGTAGAACAAATCGTCATGGATATCCAAAGCCAGGTAGAGGCGCTTACCGTCGTGCTTTATCCAGCCCTCGAAATAGAGGTCTTCTCTCGACTCGATTTCCGCTTTCATCGCTTCGATCCAATCAGGAGACCAAGAAAAACTCGTCGCATCGGAATATTCGGATTTTTCGATAAGACCATCGAATTTCGGGGTGGTGCCATACCAGCAAACCATTCTCCGATCGAGCTTCGCATTTGCTGCCACAGCTGCCTTTCTAACCTTAGGGTCATCCAGCAGAGCATGCGGTTGTGAATACATTTCCGGCACTAGAAAAACGCCGGCAATCAGGCAAAATAGAAGAGTATCTAGCCGAACGCTTCCCCTTTTTCGCATTGCTATCATCGGGCGACTACTGGGGTATCACTCTTCCGTAAAAAGCGCCGGAAAGCTTTGCCCCCTGGGCATCATGGAACCAGCCTTGGAGGGCATGTAGCCCCTTGGACAATTCGATTCGCATCTCGATAAATGTATCGCTAGTATTCGGCTTAGCCACGATCGCCTCCTTACCGTTTACGCTCAGACTGCCCGACTCAATGGGTAGCGCCTTTCCGGGATCGATTGGCATGCCGCCAATCGTCTCCGCGGGGCCGATAGACGACAGAGGCCGGTTCATGTAGAAAGGCCAGCGACTTAATCGTATCACGTATTCACCTCCTTTTTCCACTTCGATCTGCCAGGCTCCGCCGAGCGAATTCGCCCCAGCCACTTTTCCACGGTTATCGAAATCCACTTCGACCCAGTTGTTGCTTGTCAGATCAGTATATGGTTCAGCTGGATTTCCGATGACCATGGGTTCGATGACATCTATCGAAGCTTCGATCGAAGCCCAATAGGCATCGTAGTGACGCTTCAACTCGCGAACGATCTCTGGATGCTGAGCCGAAACGTCTTTCTTCTGTCCAGGATCTTTCCCGAGATCATAGAGTTCACTATGCCCATTCAAACGCCAATTCTTCCAAATGACGCAGCTTCGGTAATATTTCTGCGGCCGCACCCTTCCGCCGAATTGAACAATCACTTTCCGACTATCGTCGACTTTATCCAGATTTCTGAGTATCGGTTTCAGTGATACTCCGTCAAAAGGATCCCCGGTCTGGGGAACATCGAAATCGAGCAAATCGGCGAATGTCGGAAGGATGTCCGTAATATGGGAGAGATTATTAACCGTTCGGGGCGTTCCCAACCCGCCATTCGGCCAGCGAATAAAGCAAATGGCCCGATGCCCTCCTTCGTAGCCCGAACCTTTCTTGCCTCGCATACCAGCATTGTAGATTTTATCTCCCCTCGACGAACCATTGTCATTCATGAATACGATGATCGTATCGTCTTTAATCCCGCGCTTCTCCAACCACCTGTCGAGTTTTCCGTAGTTATCGTCAGCATTGCTGATCAACCCGAAAAAGTGGGCGACGTCAGGGTCTTCAACCTGATCCTTGTATTTATTGTAGTCCTCCTCCAAGGCATGAAAAGGGCTATGCGGCGTATTGAGAGCTATGTAAGAGAAGAATGGCTGCTTCGCTTCGATTTGCTGGTCCATCCATTTCATGGCTTCATCAAACCAGAGATTGGCGCAAAAACGATCGGAGTACTTGACCTCCATCTCGTCTAGATAGCGCGTGTAGTAGTAGTCATTATCGTATTCAATCTCCGATGCCAGACCCCAGCCCTTATGCCAAACAACACGCTGAAACCCGCGATCCATCGGCCGATGTGGATATGTGTCGCCTAAGTGCCACTTTCCAAACAATCCAGTAGCGTATCCATTTGCAGCGAACACCTCAGGCATCGTGACAATGTCGCGACGCATGAGATTGCGTCCCGCGGGCACCATTCCCGCCTTGTTTCGCATGGCATATAAGCCCGTCATCAATTCGCTACGAGACGGCGTGCAAACGGGAGCTACATGAAAGTTGCCGAAACGCACGCTTTCGCGGTGCAGCTTATCGAAATGAGGGGTTTCCAGTATCGGATTACCATGACACGACAGATCGCCATAGCCCTGATCATCGGTAAAAACGATGATCACATTGGGTCGTTCAGCGGCCCAGGCTCCCGTAGCGAGAACGAATATTAGTATGCGAAAAATCTTCATCTCTATTCTAGTTCATTCAATTGTAGACGCGATCGTTGATCGCGTTAAGCCATCGACGACCGCGTCTACGGGCATTCCATCTGCATCTCGGAATTTATCTTCACTACGAATCCCAATGACAGCGCTCTCGCTAATCCCGGCTCCGGTCACTCCGCTTAGTCTCCTCTAGAAGGGCTTTTAGTTCCTTCACGAGCTCAGGACGATCGAAGTAAAGGTTTTTCGTTTCTCCAGGATCCGTATTCAAATTGTAAAGCTGGCCAGGCGCGTCGGGCTCGGATTCGGGCAAGACAAAAGGCAGCAACCGCTCCTGTTCATAGTTATTTCCTCCGGATCCCTGATGATCCAGATATTTCCAAGGGCCTTTTCGTATCGCCAGAGCGAGACGATTCGTCTGGTGGAGCGTGTAAGGACGTATTGCTTTCCCTTCATCCTTCCCAAGCAGGATCGGAAGCAGATCGAAACTATCTTCAGCTGAATCCTTCGGCAGGTCGTATCCAAGAATGGCAGCGCAGGTCGCCATGATATCGGTTTGACAAATAGTTTGATCACTCTCGCTTCCCGCTTCGATCCGTCCTGGCCATCGCGCAATGAAGGGTACGCGGTGCCCTCCTTCCCATTGATCGCGCTTCATCCCTCGCCATGGATGAGATCCATTGTGATTGTGGTCCCCTCGCATGGCGATGGAAGTAGGCACCTCGGGACCATTATCGCTGGTTACGATTACCAACGTGTTGTCGGCCATACCGAGACGGTCGAGCGTTTGCAGCAGCTCTCCCACGATGTGGTCGAATTGGAATATAAAATCGCCATGAGGACCGGCGTTGGTTTTGCCTCGAAATTCCTTGCCTGGAAAGGAGGGCAAGTGAACCGCCTGAGCGGAGTGGAACAAGAAGAAGGGTTTACCTGGATTCCGGGCTGCGTGATTCCGCAGAAAGGCCTGACTCTTTTCCAAAAACACCATGTCGACCTCCTGCAAATCGAAGTCATCCGATTTGTATCCCAGTCTATTGTCTCGTGAGTAAGGATGTGTGGGAAGGCCTTCCTTCTTACGATCGAGTAGACCCGAGGGCGGATTCGGAATGATATCGCCGTCAATGTAGGAATAGAGCCAATCAGTGGTCGGACAGCAGGCCGTACCGTAAAAGTGATCAAAACCGTGATCCAAGGGCCCCCCTTCGATCTTTTTCGAGAAATCCACGATCTCGACAAGCTTGTTGCCAGAGCCTAATCGACCGTACTCGGCCACTATCGCGTCTTGCAGTTCGTAAACTGGCTGACCCTCTTCATTCCGAAAGGTCATACCTATATGCCATTTCCCAAACAAAGCGGTCTCGTAGCCACGCTCTTTCATCATTTCCGGAAGGGTCAAACGATCTTCGGCTATCAAGCAGGGACCTTGAACGCCTGTGAATACCCCTGCATAGTTCAGTCGAAAAGCCATCCTGCCCGTCATGACGCTGTAGCGCGAAGGCGTACAAACCGTTGAAGGGCTATGCGCATCCGTAAACCGGATACCTTCAGTCGCGAGCCGGTCCATATGAGGTGTCGGAACCTTGGATTCCGGATTATAGCATCCTACATCCCCGTAGCCTAGGTCATCCGCGTAGATCAAAAGAACGTTAGGATGTCCACTATCGGCAACTGACTGTTGGGCCATTGCAGGGACCATGGCTATAAAGAGAGCAATGGCCATACGCCATGACTTGAAAAGCGGCCCCAAGGGCGATGAATTCACAAAGGAGGCAATCATAATGAGGTGGGCGAAATATACCGGGAAATCTATTTACACCGCAATATTCGAATTGATACTATTAAACTATCGCCTAGTATTCTCCGAGTAAGCCCTATCCCACTTAGGCACTCAACCTAATCTTGCTTTCCGCTGCTAAAATTAGAGATCGCCTAGTTCAGCATGAGGTCACACATGCTGTCGGCCTCGCTGACAATATTTGCCGGAGCCTTTTCCAGGCACTCGAAGAAGAACCGAGCATTAAGCTCATCCATGTAAGCCGCGAGGGCGAAGCATTCGCCATTGCCTCTGGACTACACATCGGAGGCAAAAAGCCGGTTATCATCATACAAAACACTGGTTTTCTGGAATCCGGAGATGCCCTGCGCGGGACAAGTTGGAGAATGAACATTCCCCAAGTGATTCTGCTGGGATATCGCGGATACGCATCACTTTCTGCAAATTCACCGCGAAAGGATAGTGTGGCCGAATTCACAGAGCCGACCTTGAAAGCCTGGAACCTTCCTTACAGGCTTATGGAGGACGATGACGATCTAGAAACAATTTACTGGGCATTCGAAAAAGCGGGGGCGAGCGAGTTGCCTGTCGTTGCCGTCATCGCAGAAGATATCCTCTAACTACCTTAGCTATGCTCGACAAATACCGATGTTTGGAAAAATTGGCAGCTCGCCGAACAGATGAAATTGTAATCTCCACCATGGGAGCCGCTAAACCATGGGAAGCTCTCTCTAATACAGACCTTGATTTCGCTTCTGTCGACAGCGCCATGGGGCATGCTGCTGATTTCGCTCTTGGGCTCGCGATAGCGCAACCGGAAAAGCGAGTGATCACCCTGAACGGGGACGGCAGTCTTCTCATGTGCTTGGGCACGCTGGTAACAATCGCCCAATATCCTTGCGAGAATTACGTGATGATCGTTCTCGAGAATGGTCAATACGAAGTGACAGGCAACCAGGTCGTTCCCGGAGCAAGGTTCGTAGATTACGAAATGATCGCTCGCGGTTCGGGCATCAAGAATGTGGCGACCGTCGACAATGAAGATGAATTCGAGGAATCCCTAGAACTGGTATTCACTCAGCCAGGACCCTCTGTCTTCATCTGGAAAATCGAACCAGCCAGTGAGCCTGTTCCTAAATTCGAAAAGAGCCTAGTGGAACGAGTTGAGCGACTCAGACGAGCGTTGGCTTAGACGCAGGCCATAGATTTGATTTTAACATCGCTACGCTGGATCCGCTTAGCGACCAGGCCTTGAGGAGAAGCGGATGAATGTAGACCTTCCGGTTTGGATGATATCCACCCTAGACAAGGAGGCAAAACGTGTTGGGGTTACTAGACAATCCATCGTAAAAATGTGGTTGTCGGACCGCATTAAATCAGAACAAGCCAGTTGAGGAAATCTCGCTAAACTCGATTCATCACGTTGACCTCACATGAGGAGAGCTAAAGGTGGATTGCATTAGATTTCAAATCCTGCCCTCGCGACGCGTCTCGCCGTATCCCGCATTTGCGTAAGAAGGCGGAAGCGAGGATCCTGGCCCCGCCGTCGCGGGGATCCAGAGCGGCGATGTTAGAAAAACTTCCGCTTCGTCGCGCAGAAATGTTAACGGCAAACTAAGATCGTTCGCCTCCCAACGTCGGCAACCCCACTTCCCGGCTCTCCTGTTCGCGGGCAGGTACAAATCTACGTTCGGGTTTCCCTGTCCGGACTTGCTCGAGCCAGAACACCCCGTCGTAGGGATAGCTATTACCTCGGGTAGAAATGAAATCGATATCTCCGTCTCCATCTAAGTCCGTTACGATGAACTTATCGAACATACCCCGAATACGCCGTGAGATATCATGACGAATCCATTGACCATGAGGATCTCCGGGATGCTCGAACCAGGCCAGTCTTCCTAGGTTGTCATCTTCCGTTTTTTCTGGTCCATCTCTGTCCCGTGGACCACCGCTGTAAGTACCGGTCAATACATCGGGGTCGCCATCCGAATTAATGTCGGCGATCACGACTCCGATCAGGCTATCTGTCTGCGTAGTTCCAATGGGATGCAGTTGCCATCTATCGGCGAAATCTGCCGGTTGCTCAATCCAGCCGAATTTCTTTTTTCCCGGACTATGGTAGACAACGATATCGAGGCGGCCATCCTTGTTGAAATCGTGGAAATCGACATTCACTCCAGTAATTGGATACGGCTTATTCCCTTCGAAGGCATTTATCGAATGCTCCTTGAACTGGATCGGATCTGCGCCGAGATTTTCAAACCAAAAGATCCGCTCTTCCCACCTTGAGGCTCCCAAGATGTCGAGATCCCCATCCCCATCAAGATCAACCGGCCGGGAATTTTCCGGAACAAGCACCCGGCTAAGTTCATGTTCCACCCAGGAATCCCCATCGAGAAAATCACCGTTAATCTCGAACCAGGAAATAGGCCATTTCTTTTCCCTGCTGGCTGATTGCGTTCCCTTATTGGGCGCCACCACCTCATATTTTCCGTCCTGATTGAAATCGGCGAAAAACGCTCGGATAAATGAACCTCGGTCTTTCGCTATTTCTGGAATTACCCGATCCCAGTTTCCCGAGCGAATGCCCTTTCCCGGATTTTGAAAGTAGATGAGGTGCTCGATTTCACAGGCAGCAATGATGTCCGGCCATCCGTCCCCGTTTACGTCCACGATGTCTACATCTTCCGCCGCTCCGGCTTCCGCTCCCTCTGCCAGTGTTGCCAATTCCCATTTGTCAGGATCAACTGATCCAAATGCCAATCGAATGTATCCACGAGCTACGCCATCGTACTCGACGTCAGTTTCGTGCACGGAAACGATATCCAAATAGCCATCATTATCTAAATCGGCAGCGGTTAAACCATCGCTCCCGCTTATAGACACGCCCCCAATATCTATATCGTCAATTCGATGTTCCTTCCAAGATATGTATTCACCCGATGGGGATTGAGCTTCCGAAAGTCGAGAGGCTACAGGGAGATTGTCGGAAGCGACATCCTTGTTCTCGGAAGTGCAAGAAATAGACAGGCCTGCGACAATTAAAATGGATACTATTTTTCTTTTTGTATTCACAAATACTTTTTAGAGCAGAGTCAGTGAAGCGCAGGCATCTTGCCTGTATCATACACAGGCTGGAAGCCTGTGCTACTACTCTACCAGGTACGTTCTCTCAGGAGTTCCTCAATCCTTTCAAGCGACATCGGGAGGTCGCCCTGAGTTTTAAGCCACCCCGAAAAGTCCTTTTCAATTTCCTCTGACCAGCGGGTATCAATCTGTCCCGGAGTGTACGCACCGGCCTTGAGTCGCGCGAATCAACTTAGCGACCTTCGCGGTTAATTTTGCTCCTAAGCAGTCACCTCCGCGTTTACTGCCGCAATTAAGGCATTCAGATATCCGTAGCAGAAGGCGAAGGCCTGACTTCCGCTCGGATCATCATCATGCTTCGGCACGTGATCAGGCATGACCATATACTTGTACTCAACATCTCTCAACGAACGCATGACTTGAAGAAAGTCCATATCTCCATTGTCGGGGAACACTTCCTGGAAATTGCCCCATCCACCTTTGATATTACGCATGTGGATATTGAAGATCTGATTCCTTCCTCCCACATAGCGAATCACCTCGTGAATCTCCTTGTTTGGGTCTTTCATCCCTTCTGCCGTTGAACCGAGACATAGATTGAATCCATGATAGGAGCTGTCTGACAATTGTGAATACTGCTTGATGCCCTCGAGAACGTTAGGACTATTCCAACGCGTTACGCCCATAAAACCCTCGGGCAACGGGGGATCTGCGATATGATTTCCAAGCTGAACCTTATACTCCTCAGCCACTGGCAATACTCGCTCTAGGAAATAGCTTATCCGCTCATAGACCGTGTCCTTGTCCACTACTCCAGCGCGCGTCAGTTCCTTGCTTTGGTCGACTGCCTTTTCCAGATCCAGCGATGAATAGGTCACTCCACCCCGCCCGGGCGTTCGTTCCGTGCGAACTATCGGAAGGATCGTCGTGTTATAGAGCAATGCCCGCACACCCGTTTGGCCGGCGACCGATATCATCTGCTGGATCATTTCTATCTCCCGATCACGCTCAGGATCCTTACCCAACATTATGTGCGGAACTTTCACGCGATCGATGCCAGCTGATGTTAGAGGCAAGTGATAGGCATCAATGGAGATTCCGTGTTCCGCAGCCATCTCGTTTCGGCGTCTCGCGTCGGCGATGTCCCATCCTTCTCCATCGATCATGTTCGGAGCTCGACCATCGATATGATAAACTCCATGCCGAGCTTTGAACTGCAGCTCTTCTTCGGTAACATCACCACGCTGGCACCCCACATGCATCAAGGCCGGCTTCTTGGCGACTGATGCATTCGGATTTTTCGAGCAGGACATCGTTCCCGTTGCCATGGCCGAGGCGGCTCCTGCGGTGATGAGTTTATTGAAGGTTCTTCGTTTCATATTTCGTAATAGGTCTGTTTAAGTTTCAGTCAGGATCCGATCTCCGAAGCCGAGGCCTCCATATCTTCTTTCCATTTTCGATAAATAGTTTTCAGTTCGTCGATTTTCTCGGGGAAGAAGAAACGAAGATCGCGATGCTCGCCGGGGTCCTCTTCAAGATCGTACAAAAATTTTTCATACTCAATCTCGAAAAATTGCTTTCTTACGAGTCTTAAGCATCATTCTCGGAAAACCACCTATCGAGTAATGCATTCAAACTTTCGAAGAATCGCCCGAATTCTCCTTTCATTTCCTATATTCTTTGCCTCCATTGCCATCGGATCAGAAGTCCGATACAAGATCGCTCGCCCGGATAAAGAGTTCAGAATCTTCCAGTTTCCGCGAGAAGCCATTCCTCGTATTGATGGGGATACATCGGACTGGGAAATGGTTCCCGAAAGCTATGTATACCGAACCGATCTTCTCAATGACACGGAGGACGGTCATGGGAACGATATTGACAGGAACGATTTGGATGTTGCTGTCACGGTGGGATGGGTGAAAGGGATCAATCGATTGTACTTCCGCTATGAAGCTCACGACGACTTCTGGGATTTCGAGCGATTCAACCCTCGTGGATACAAGAACGACATCTTTGAAATAGTCGTCGATGGAGATCTTTCTGGAGGCCCCTTCATTTTCAACGAGAACCTGGTCCCGGATCGCCACCGTGATCAAACGAGCCCCATTTCGATTGAGAACTACACTCGCTTCTCTGGTAATC
>CAZFUD010000075.1:0-16451 GCA_964521705.1 uncultured Opitutaceae bacterium
CCTTTGCCGCGATGTATTCGCGAAAGGGATTACCATTGCCCTAACCCATATCGCCAGAGAGCCCGGGCAATCGTTGCATCCCCTATATGAAAACATGGATATCGAAGCCTTTATTAGCACTCCGATCTATAAACGTGGCGAGATTTGGGGAACGCTCAATTTCACCAACCTGAAAATCAAAAGAGACCCTTTTACAGAGCGCTAAATCACCTACATCGAAAACGCCGCCCGCCGCTTATCCGACGCCCTATCGTCTAGCTAGACCTAGTATCTTCATCCCAATACTTTTAAGTGGGCATTACTCCGTATCCACAACGTTCACATTTGTCGCCAAATCGCGACGAGCCTGGCCCAAAGCCAAATATTTCGGCTGCGATGCATATTCTGACTTATTGGACACTCTCTTAAACTTCAGTTGCATAAGAAACTTTGATCAGTAGGATGCCCAACGCTTAAAGCCTCGCCAATCGCAAACATGGATCTCGCTTACTGGAACCGGATTTCCGAAAACTATCAATCAGAAGTCCTAAGCGTATTCGACAACGATATACACGGACTCGTTGAAGAGAAGATCGCCGAGGCGGGAATAGCCTATCCAAATGGACGGGCAGCGGACATTGGCTGCGGAGTGGGCCGATTCCTTCCAACGCTTGCCGACATGTTCTCCTCGATTCACGCATGCGACCTTTCTCCTGTAGGAATTCGTAAAGCCAAACGCCGAGCTTCGAAGTGCGACAATATACGATTTCACGAAGTCGATTTGTCCACAGAATCGCTTCCGTTCCCGCCTGTGGATTTCGTTTTATGCGTCAATGTGCTGATAATGCCCGCTCTCGCTCAACGCAAGCGAGCTTGGGCAACGGTATTGGATCAAGTATTGGAAGGCGGGACGATTCTACTCGTAGCGCCCTCTGCCGAATCGATTCAAATGGAATACATTCGATCCGTCGAGTCGGAGCTGGTTCACGGGAGCGATTGCCAAAGCGCGATAAGAAATAGCGTCTCCGAAAAAGCCTCGACGCAAGACCTCCGACTCGGCGTACACCAACTTGATGGTGTCCGTACGAAACACTATTTAATGGAGGAACTATTGCGACTGCTGTGCTCAAAAAGATTTGATATCCGTGAAACCAGGAAGCTTCGTTACCCGCCACAAGGGCCTGGGCTACCGGAAAGCTGGGACTGGCTCATCGTCGCTCAACGACAGAGCCAATAGGCAAATCGAGATCTATAGTGAATCAATGGATACTGAATCCTGCAATTCGCTCATACACTCGGGCCTTGGCTAAGTCTCGCTCAATTCCATAAGCATCTGCGAGTCATAGATCGGCTGCCCGCCACTTCGGCTCGCCACAAATGCCCCCAGCTGATTTGCTCGTTCCATTGCCTCATCAACACCAAGCCCGCTGACGAGACCTACGATCAACGCCGATGTAAAGGCGTCTCCCGCTCCTATGGTATCCGCTACTTCGATGGATTGAGACTCCACCATACTGAATTCTCCATCCTGGCAATAGGCAGCCCCATCGCCAGCCAGCGTGACGACAAGCCGATCCACCCCAAGTAGCAAAGCGCACTCCTTCATTGCCCCCTCCAAGGCAAAATCCATCGGATTAGCGGCTATCACCCGGTAGAGCTCGTCGTGATTGAGTTTAACGATGTCAGCGAGCCGGGCAAAGTGTATGGCTCGTTTCGGGTCATCGTACGGAGAACGCAAATTGATGTCGCACACCTTGAGGCCGGAAAAGTCTTCCAGCAGCGTCTCCAGCGTATCTCGACTGAGCTCCGACCGCGTAACCAGAGAGCCGTAGATGATTGCATCCAGTTCGCAGAGTGAGGCCATTTCTTCTGCCGAAAGCTCGATTTCATCCCAAGCGGAGGGCAGTCGTATATCGTATTCCGCATTCCCTTGATCATCCAGCTTAGCCAGAGCCACCCCGGTTTCCAAAATTTCGTGACGCTTGATGAAATCGGTGTTTAGGCCAGCGGATTTCGCCCGCTCAAATACTTGATCTCCCAGTAAATCGTCACCGACACAAGTAATCGGATAGCTTTGGACTCCCAGACAGGCCAAGTGGTAGGCGGCGTTGAAAGGGGCGCCCCCGAGGAACAGTCCATCTGGAATGCAATCCCACAAGGCTTCTCCATAGCTAGCTACGGCAAGTTTGTTCGTTTCAGTCATATATTCCGTCTCAAAAATTCCTTCGAGCGTGTTGAATAGGTAGATGAAATCGAATCTATCTATGTTGGGGCGTCGCTTGCGACGCCCGCAGAAGGGGCAGATTCTCTACTTACGCGGTTGCCGCAAGCGAAGACCCTACAAATTTCGAATTTATTCAACACGCTCTCTGAGGACTATCCGATTTCAAGCGCAGCCCGAATAGATGCCAACTGCTAATTTACCTTTATAACTATCAGTATTAGTAAATTAATACAGATTTTCCTATGCGCCCGACACCAAAGGCGCTATGCACCCCTCCAAGAGACGCCTTCCGGTCGGCGTCCAATCATACGATCCGAGAGGGGAAGAACGCCCCTTCTCGCCAAGAATCCGCTCCTAATTTGTCATTTGATCGGCGCCTCGCTTTAAACAGCGCGGGATGCGCGAACGGGAGCCACCATACATTATATGTCATTCGAAAAACTCGGTCTTCGGGCCGAACTTCTCAAGGCGCTCGCCCACAAGGGTTACGCTCGTCCAACGCCCATACAGGCCCAAGCTATTCCCGCCATTCTTGACGGGAAAGATGTTCTGGGAGGCGCTCAAACGGGCACCGGCAAAACCGCGGCCTTCGCCTTGCCCATTCTTCAGCAGCTTAGCGAGTCGCGAGCCCAGGTCAAAGGACCACGAGCCCTCGTTCTAGCTCCAACACGCGAATTAGCCGCCCAAGTCTGCGACAGTTTCCAAACCTACGGCAAACGCCTGGACATACGTTCGCACGTGGTCTTCGGCGGAGTCGGGATCAATCCGCAAATAAAGGCCCTGTCCCAGGGGATCGATGTCTTGATTGCCACGCCGGGCAGACTGCTAGATTTAGCCAGCCGCCGGGCGGTCGATTTCCGAAACTTGCAATGTCTGGTCCTCGATGAGGCCGATCGCATGCTGGACATGGGTTTCATCCACGACATCCGAAAAATTCTGAAACTGCTGCCAGCCAAGCGTCAGAACCTCCTCTTTTCCGCTACCTATTCTTCGGAGATCAAGCGACTATCGGAAGATATTCTAGAGCAGCCTGAAATGATCGAGGTCGCCCGTCGCAACACAGCAGCGGAAACTGTTTCTCAATCCGCCTATCACGTTCAGAAAAACCAGAAGCGTATTCTCCTTAGCCAGCTCGCTCAAGACGGCAACTGGGAACAGGCCTTGGTCTTTACCCGCACCAAGCACGGAGCCAACCGGCTAGCCACTCAATTAGCTAGCGATGGTATCGATTCTGCCGCTATTCATGGCAACAAAAGCCAGGCAGCCAGAGAACGGGCACTATCCGCATTCAAGAACCGGTCGGTTCGTGTTCTAGTGGCGACCGATATCGCGGCTCGTGGACTGGATATCCAAGACCTTCCCTTTGTGGTCAACTACGAGTTGCCCAATGTCCCCGAAGACTATGTGCACCGCATCGGACGCACCGGCCGGGCTGGCAAAGACGGCCAAGCCATCTCTCTCGTGAGCCAGGAGGAGAACAAACTGCTGTTGGGAATCGAGAAGCTGCTGGGCAGGAAAATCGAATTCGTAGGAGACGAAAAACCGGTCAACGCCAAGCCTAAGCCGAAGAATGCTCGTTCTGGCAGCAAACCGAAGAATCGTTCCGCTTCCAAACGATCGTCGAATCGACGGTCCGGAAATAGGAACGGATCAGAGGACGGGGAAGAGCGAAACTCAAAACCGAGGAACTGGAATCCAGGAGAATCGGATCGCCAGCCGAGATCCCGCCGCAGGAGACGCAAGCCGGCTTCTTCATCGAAACAGAAAGAAGCCGTGCCCAGCCCCAAGTCACCCAACCGTTTCAGGAAATTCTTCAGCAAACGGGTGGCGGCATCATCAAAGTAGTCAGGTAAAGCTCAGATTCCCTGGGATTTAAAGATAGCGACCGATCTCCGATATTGTCTGAAAGACTCAATGTCTACAATATCCTCGGCAACTAACGCCTAATCAATCGATGATCTGCCCCACCGATCGACCCCAAGCTAGTTACAATCGCATACCTGGCTTACTCTCAATCATAGGAATTGCATGCTTTGGCATTGAGCTAGTTGCCCGCGAACAGCCCAACATTGTCGTCATTCTTGCCGACGATATTGGAGTCGAGACGGTTAGCGCTTATGGAAGCGAATACCCGACGCCGCATATCGACTCGCTGGCTGATAATGGAATCCGCTTCGATCAAGGCCATGCTACCCCGGTTTGCACCACTACCCGAACCAGGCTCCTCGCAGGCACTTACAATTTCAAGCATTATCAAGCGTTTGCCCATCTCAACCCCAGTTTGTATACGCTTCCTAAATACATTCTTGACGCCGGCTACTCCAGTGTCGTTGTCGGCAAATGGCAAATGGCGGGAAACATGGAGTATGGCGGACGCGGATCCTATCCCGAAGATCTCGGTTTCGACGAACACCTCGTCTGGCAACTGGAACGCTCCTTAAAAGGAAGCCGATATTGGCAGCCCACCCTCACCGAAAATGGCGCCGCCAAAACCTACTGCCAAGATGACTTCGCCCCGAGGCTCTTCAACGACTACGTCTTGGACTTTATCGATCGCAACCACAAAGAGAAGCTTTTCATCTATTACAACCCTGTCCTCGCTCACGACCCCTGGACCACAACGCCCGATAGTCTCGAGGCGGATACACCCAAAGAGAAATTCGCGGGAATGATGGCCTACCTAGACAAAATGGTCGGGAGATTACTAGACAAGCTCGAGGAGCATGAAATTGTCGAGAATACGCTAATTTGGTTCATCGGCGACAATGGCACCCATCCGCAAATTACATCGCTGCGTCATGGAAAGTCCGTGACAGGCGGCAAATGGAAAACGAAGACCAACGGCACCCACGTTCCATTCATATTGCAATGGAAGGCTAGGCTCCCTCCAGGAATCATCAAGTCCGATCTAGTCGAAGTTCTCGACGTCTACCCTACTCTGGCTGCGGCTGTGGGTAGACCTGTTCCGTTCGAGCTCGATGGAATCAATTTGCTTCCGTACTCGCTAAGCCAATCGAGCCGTACGCGCGAAACGATCTTCATGCACTACGATCCTCAATGGGGAAGCGACTATTTCCAGTCCCCCATGCCCGCCGACCGATTTATCTTCGACGCCCATTGGAAGTACTATGCCGATGGCCGCTTCTTCAACACGCAAGCAGATCCCCAGGAGGAGCGTGATTTAGCGAAATCCAATCTCAACGGCGAAGCCCACCTAGCCTACGAAAGTCTCAAACATGCGTTCCTCAACATGAAAGACGGCCTGCTCGAAGAGCCATACATGAACAAGCCCTTCAAAGGTCTAAAAATCCCCGAACCAGACGCAAGCTGCCGGGATTGATAAATCCGTTAATCGTGAGGGTGCGGCATCCAGTCGGTGACGATACCGCGAGCGTTCCGAGCAGATTCCAGCTCGCTCCACTCAACGACCCCTAAGCGGTCCGCCCAAGACTGGTATTTCCCTCTCATCTCTTTGGCCAATTCCGTTAGCTCGCCAGCTAGATCGTTTAACTCGCTACGATCGGCATCCATATCGTAGAGCTCCCAATTCGAGCGATCCCATCGCTTGACCAGCTTCCACTTACCCTCCCGATAGCCGCAATTGCCTTCATGCTCCCAAGCGAGTGGGGGACGATCTGCTCCTTCGACGGCGAAACTCTGCCGCAAACTGCTACCTTCACATCGGGGGATAGGCTTTCCTTCCTTCGCCTCCGGCCATTCCGCTTCGCAAACATCGACGATTGTGGCCATGATATCCGTCAGTTGGCCAGTCTCCTTGCGCAAGCCGCCTTTACTTTCAATGCCCCTCGGCCAATGGGCGATCAAGGGAGTCGCGATCCCACCCTCATGAACAAAGTGCTTGTATTCACGAAATGGAGTATTTGATAGATTGGCCCAAGCAACCCCATAGCTTTGAAAAGTCGTTTCGTCCCCCGGCATGATCTCAGGATCATTCCCATGCTTCATTTCTCGACCATCCCGGGTGTACGCTCCGCAGGACAATGGTTTCGCTCGCCCTTTTCCAGCTGGCTTCTCATAGGGAAAGAACGTGTCGAAAATTTCCTCTGCGCAGGCCCCGTTGTCAGAAAGGAAAAGGATCAGCGTGTTGTCGAGTTCGCCTGATGCTTCCAGAGTATCAATAATCCGGCCGATTCCCTGATCCATGGAGTCAACCTGGGCCGCATACACCTCCATACGCCGTTCTTGCCATTCCTTATTGGGAGCGTCTCCCCAGGCCGGCTGGGTCGAGTCGCGCTTTGTCAGTTCCGTATTCTCATCGAGAATACCCATTTCAACCATGCGTTTCAGCCTCTCCTCACGCAATGCGTCCCAGCCTTGGCTAAAGTGGCCTTTGTATTTCGCTATCGTTTCCGGCTTTGCATGTAGCGGCCAGTGAGGAGCCGTATATGCCGCATACAAAAAGAATGGCTGATCCGGTCGCTGTTCCAGATGATCCTGAATAAAGGAGCAGGCATGGTCTGAAACATCGTCCGTGAAATAATAGTCCGCATCTTTCGGCGTTTCGATAGTACGATCATCCTCCGTTAGCGTGGGCAGATCAAAATAGCTAGCGGCTCCGCCCGTTATCCCATAAAAACGGTCGAATCCTCGCGACCGAGGCCAGTTCGACTTGTCGCCTTGCTCTTCTATGAGTTGCCGGCATACGTGCCACTTGCCAGACAAGTAAGTGCCATAACCGTGAGCCTTCAATACCTCGCCAATAGTGACACAGTTTTTGGATAAATCGCCACGGTAACCATCGAGATCATCGTCGAAGTGAGCCATGTGACCCATTCCCACTTGATGCGGGTGCATACCGGTCAACAAGCTGGCTCGTGTCGGACAGCATCGGGCCGTATTGTAGAACTGGGTATACCGAAGCCCGTTGGCCGCTAAGCGATCCAAGTTGGGAGTATCGATTTCCCCACCGAAACAGCCGATATCTGAATAACCCATATCGTCGGCGAGTATAAGAAGGACGTTCGGTCGACTTTGATTGGCCATAGGACAGGAAATACAAAAACGCCCTCACCGAATAGCGAGAGCGTTTTTTGAAATGACCTATCTTTGAATACCGTTCTCCAATCAAACCTTGGCTGGGACTTCGAAATCCTTGCGGTACTCGCTTTTCACGAAGTCGTTGGCCTCGCGATAGTTGTCGCCGCCGGTGTAGCGCTCGCGACGACCGCTGAACTCGAGCTCGCTACCCAAAGTCCAAGTGTCCTTCGCGAAATCGATATCCCAATCGCCCAGATGCTTGCGGAAGCGCTCGTAGGCTTCGAATACGTGGCCGTTGTCGTAGGCGTAATCTTTCACGTCCTCGTCGGAAGCCCGTTCACCCGCCTTGTAAGACGCATTGGTCATGAATGGCACGCAAGACGACATAAACCCGGTTTCCAAAGTGCAACCGAGATCCGATTCCTTGCGGCTGTTAACGCCACGGACGAACGAGGGGAAGTGATCAAAGCCACCATCGCCCTTGAAGGCCTGAACCTTTTTACCACCGTTGTCGTAAACGATTCCGCCACCACGACCGCCACGGAATTCGCCTCCTTCGCAAGTAACAACAATACCGATACGGTTTCCTTTGTAATTGGCGGCAGCGTTAGACGTGGGCTTCAGCCAAAGATCGCAAACTTCAAATAAGACGGGGACGTCGTTCCACTGGGCGCTGGCAACTTGCATATTGGGAGTGACACCGGCGTCTTTCCAGCCAAAGCGCCCACCAAAACTGTGCACCTTGCTCGGATGATCAGGATCACCTAAAACCCAACGGATCAAATCCCACTCGTGAGGACCTTGGTTACCGATATCGCCATTACCCGTGTTCCAAGACCAATGCCAATCGTAATGGAATTTCTCCCGGTACATAGGCTCTTCCTTGGCGGGTCCCAACCACGTGTTGTAGTCGACCGTCGAAGGAGGCGTCAATGGAGTGTCGCGTTTCCCGATCCCTGTGCGATTCTTATAACAGAGGCCGCGGACCATAGTGATCTCACCCATGTTGCCCGCCTGAATCCAAGGAAACGCTTCCCCCAAACCAATATCGGAACGGTTTTGCAGTCCCGCTTGCACGATACGATTGTATTTCGAAGCCGCTTCCATCATGCGGCGGCCCTCCCAAATTGAGTGGCAAACGGGCTTTTCTACGTAGACATCCTTGCCCGCCTGGCAGGCCCAAATCGTTTGCAGAGCGTGCCAATGATTCGGGGTGCAAATCACTACAGCGTCGATGTCTTTGCGCTCCAATAATTTCCGGTAATCTCTGACCTTGTCGACCTTGATGCCATGCTCTTCTTCAACATTAGCTGCCCGCTCATCCAAAACGGCGGTGTCAACATCGCAAAGGGCGACGAGACGGGCTCCATCGGTTCGCATGACATCCCTAATGAGGCTCTTGCCTCGACCGTTGAGACCGACCACAGCGCATCGGATGTCGCCATTGGCGCTTCCTTGGCCCCAAGTTGATTTGGCGATGGCAAAGCTGCCCGCCGCCAAGGTTGCGTTTCTGAGAAAATTTCGGCGTGTTTGCATAAGAAAACGGTTGATTAGAGATCGGCGCCAACAGTTGGCGAGTGAGATAATGGAACGGTTTCCCTAGAGAATCCGAAGTTTGGACTCAAACACTAAATCTTTCGGACGTTTGACCCGTTGCATACCGTGGATCGATCAGGATTACGACCATCTCTATCCAAGGTGGAGCGTGGTCTCATGCCCGCCCAAACGGGCAAACTTGAATAATCGTCGAACGTAGGAGCGGGTTTATCCCGCGATTTCTTATCGTTGTTCATAGGGAGATCGCGGCTTAAAGCCGCTCCTGCAGCCGGCAACGAATCTATAATTCTTCGCTCTTGTGGATAGGTTGACGCCAGTGCGCGACTGCTTGAGCGCGTTTCTTGGAAGCCGAGCTAATTGGATATACTCGCTCCGTTGTGTGTGAGAACGAATCGAGCCCTTGTTGGCAGAGTCAAAATTAGCCAGCTCGCCATCCCTCTCTATTCGATTGATCCACTTGTCTAGCCTCTCCAAACTCTTCCTAGCCTAATGAAACGTTTCCTACCCTTAATAACGATCGCTCTTACGATCATTCCATCGAGGGCGATGGGCGAAAATCCACCGAATTTCGTCTTCATTATCGCCGACGACCTCGGCTGGGCAGATGTCGCCTTCCACGGGGGTAACGCTCCCACACCCCGTCTCGACAAACTAGCAGCAGAGAGCCTCGAGTTGACTCAACACTACGTAGCCCCGGTTTGCAGCCCAACTCGAGCCGGTTTCCTAACCGGGCGACTTTGGAGCCGTTTTGGCATCACCACGCCCATCAACACTCGAGGTTTGCCTTGGGACACGATTACGGTCGCCCGAGCGCTGGGATCGGTGGGATACGATACCTGCCTGATTGGGAAATGGCATCTGGGTTCAAAACCGGGCTGGGGACCCAACAAGTTCGGATTCCACCACGCCTATGGGTCCCTCGCCGGCGGCATCAGCCCCTGGAACCATCGATACAAGAAAGGGCCCTACTCCGTTACTTGGCACCGCAACGGAGAGCTCATCAAAGAGGAGGGCCACGTAACGGATCTGCTTACCGATGAAGCGGTAAAGTGGATACGCTCACGCGACGAATCCCCTTTCTTCCTCTACCTACCCTACACTGCTATCCATCTCCCCTTGAAGGAGCCCAAGAAATGGGTCGATCTAGTCCCCGATTCTATCAGCGGTGAAGTAGCCAGGCACTATGCTGCTAGCATCATGCATTTGGATGACGCAGTAGGGCGAATCATTCAGGCTTTGGAGGAGACAGGGCGTCGGGACAACACTCTGCTCATATTCACTAGCGACAATGGGGGCAGCAACGCCGAGAATAACGACCTCAAATACCCAGATGACAATTGCCCCAATGGACCACTAACCGGCAACAACCTGCCTTTCCGCGGACAAAAGGGAACAATCTACGAAGGTGGAACCCGCGTACCCACTATCGTTTCCTGGCCTGGCAAAATTCGTGCCGGCACAGAGGATACACCCGTATACGTGCCCGACTGGATGCCAACCTTTTCCAAGCTTGCAGGATATCAAGCCGAAAGAGACCTCAAATGGGATGGGATTGATCTATCGGAATTGCTCCTGAACGAAAAAGCGCCCGAGTTGCGCCCGCTCTACATCGCCGCTCCTCGCTGGCGAGCGGTTTCGCTGCGCTATGGCGATTGGAAACTGATCAAATCCAATGATGACAGAAAGGAATCCATGGAGCTCTACAATATCCGTCACGATCCGTCGGAATCCTCCAACGAATTTCGGCAGGAGCCAAAGCTGGCTAGTCGCTTGCTTAAAATGCTGGAGGCTTCCGAGGCCAGGGATAACGAGACCGTCATAGGCGATCCGTCCCTGTAACTCTATTTTGTATACAAATAATGTTTTCCTGCAGCAGCCTTATTCGCAATTTTCCCCTTCCTCTTATAATCGGATTCGCGGGACTTATGTGTATCCCGCTCCAAGCGAAGGCCCAAAATCTAAGCGTCGCTTCGCAAAACTCCTTTTTGCCCGTTGGCGTAGCTGCAGTCGATATAACCCCGGATCGTCCCATTCGACTGAGCGGCTACGGCAGCCGTAAGGAGCCTTCCGAAGGAATCGCTCAACAACTCCATGCCAAAGCGCTAGCGATCGGAAATGACAATCAGCTTTCCGTACTCGTAACTGTCGACTCCATAGGCGTTCCCGCATGGGTTAGCAATGAGCTTTCTGCCCGCTTAAACCGAAAAGTCTCGCTTCCGCGAGCGCGCTTGGTGGTCGCCTCATCCCACACGCATGCGGCTCCGGCATTGTATGGGACCCTCCCTTATATGTTCGTCTCTGGACTAACAGAGAGCGAACAGGAAGAAATCAAACGCTACACCAACCGCTTACTCGACAAGCTCGAGGAAGTCGCTCTTGGAGCGATTATTAATCGCGCTCCCGCCCGATTGGCTTGGACCAAGGGGAGCGTTGGATTTGCTGGCAATCGGCGGGTACTGGAAAATGGCAAATGGCAAGGCTTCGGAACCCAAGCGGATGGTCCTGTTGATCACTCCTTGCCCCTGCTCGCGGTTTACTCCCCGGAAGGCGAGATCCGATCCGTGTTCGCCAACTATGCCTGCCATTGCACCACTCTCGGAGGAGGATTTAATCAGATTCATGGAGACTGGGCAGGTGTAGCCCAGGAGGAGATCGAGTCTCGTCACCCTAATGCCATCGCCTTGATAGCCATAGGCTGCGGCGCTGACCAAAACCCCAATCCACGCGGAGAGCTCAATAATGCTGTCGCCCACGGCGTCACGATCGCCGATGAAGTCGATCGATTGCTGGCAAAGGGTAATCTCAAACCGCTTTCCGAAACCCCAAGAGGTATCTATCGAGAAATCGAATTGCCTTTAGACCCTCCACCCAGTCGCGAAGAGTTCCAACAGCAACTCGAAGATAACGTTAAAGGCGGATATTTCCCGAGAGCCATGCTCGAACGCCTGGACCGAGGAGAGCAGCTAGACTCATTCGTAACATACCCTATACAGACATGGAGGTTCGGAGACGAACTGGCTATGGTCTTTCTAGCCGGTGAAGTAGTCGTTGACTACGCCCATCGCTTCTACCGCGAGTACGATGCCAGTCGACTCTGGGTAAACGCCTATTGCAATGACGTGCCCTGCTATATTCCTTCCAGACGAATATATTCGGAAGGCGGATACGAAGTCGACGGATCCATGTCGTATTATGGTAAGCCTTCCCGTCTGTCCGTCGATACGGAGGATCGAATCGCGGGTGAGGTCATGAAACAAATGCCCCGCTCCTTTCTCTCGGATGACACACGGACTCTCCTACCGGATCCCGTTGAAAAGGACGCCGCATTGGAAACGATCGTAGTTGCTGAGGACCTAGATGTCCAACTGGTAGCCGCGGAACCTCTGGTTATGGATCCCATCGATATTGCCTGGGGATCCGACGGAAAGCTCTGGGTCGTGGAAATGGCCGATTATCCGGAGGGCATCGCCGGAAAGCATGGAGGTCGCGTTAGATTCCTGGAAGACGAAGACAACGACGGCTATTTTGATCGTTCTTCTCTCTTTCTCGATGGTCTTCATTATCCGAATTCCGTGATGCCCTGGCGGAACGGAGTGCTCGTTGCTACGGCGACCGAAATCTTTCTGGCTTCCGATACGAATGGCGATGGCAAAGGGGACAAAAAGGAACTTCTTCTAAAAGGCTTTGAATCTGGAAACCCCCAGCACCAGCTGGCCGGATTACAGTGGGGTTTGGATAATTGGATACATGTGGCCAACGATTTCTCCAAAGGGGCTATCACTTCAGTCAAAACCGGGGAAACCATCGATTTGGGCACACGCGATCTTCGCTTCAACCCCGATACGGGAGAGATGGATCCCAAGTCCGGTCGCACGCAATACGGGCTGATACGAGATGACTGGGGCAATTGGTTCGGTTGCAGCAATTCGTACCCATGGTGGCATTACGCTCTCGAAGATCGATACTTGCGACGCAATCCCTATGTTGTCTTTCCAAGTCCCAAGGAATTGCTAGGCGATGAGAAACGGGCGGGCCCTGTCTACCCAGCTAGTCACACACCCAGCCGATTCAACGACTATGACGCTGCTAACCGTTTCACATCTGCTTGCAGCGTTACTCCCTATCGTGACGAACTGCTAGGCAACTTGGCAAAGAGCTCTCTCTTCGTCGCCGAACCGGTTCATAATCTCGTTTCCCGTCTCGTAATTGAGCCCCAGGGTAGCAGTTTCTCGGGAACGCGGGCAGCGAGCGAACACTCTTCTGAATTCTTCGCTTCAACCGACAATTGGAGCCGGCCAACCTCAGTTCGTCTCGGCCCAGACGGAGCCCTCTACATCGTCGATATGTACCGGCAAGTTATCGAACACCCGGAATGGATTCCAGATCGCCTTCAGTGGCGCTACAATCTCCGGTCCGGGTCGGACAAAGGACGCATTTACCGAGTCGGGTCAAAAGGCAGCTCTATAGGAACCATGCCTAATTTTAGGGCATACTCGAATGCAGATCTTGTTGAAGCCTTAGGCACTGTAAACGGGACCCAGCGCGATCTCATCCACCAGGAGTTAATCTGGCGCGGCCCTAACGATGAGTCCACAAGCCTTGAAGATCTCTTCGCTACTTCATCGCTGCCCGAAGTTCGCGCTAAAATCCTAGGCATCCTAGACGGCCTCGGCAGCCTTAATAAGGCCTTACTCGCCTCGGCTTTATCCGATCCCCATCCAGGCGTGCGAAGAAATGCGATACGCTTCAGCGAGTCTTATCTTGGAAATGGATTTTCAGCCCTAACAGAGAAACTTCATTATTTAAAGGATGATCCGGATCCGTTCGTTCGCAAGCAGTTGGCCTACAGTCTTGGCGAGTCCACTCTCAATGAAACGTCGGCGATTCTCGCCGAGCTGATGACATTGTCCTCGAATGACAAATACACGCAATCGGCAATCCTAAGCAGCTCGGTTAACCATCACGCTGGAATAGCAACCCATCTGGGTGATCGACTTACCCATTTACCAGATGACCTGTTGTCTGGGATCATTAAAACGAGTATTGGCGCTGGGTCGAAAGACGAAATAGCCCAATTGCTATCCGTTTTAGCCAAGGGCGATTCCCTTACCCCCAGCCAAAGATCTGTTCAGCTAAAATCCCTAGCTCTAGCCCTAAGCGAATTGGATAAACGGGGATACAGTCTTCAAAGTCTTGGGACGAACACGGATCTGTCATCCGTTAAATCGCTCATAGCCGCTGCGAAAAGCGATGCCATGAGTTTCGATGCTCCCACCAAAGAGCGTATCGCCGGCATTGGATTTTTCGGATTGGACCCACAGGACCAATCCACGGAGTCCACTCAATTAGTGGGGCTTCTCGATGCCAGAAATCCAACCGAAGTCCAGCAGGCCGCTATCCAAAAATCCGTTTCTATGGGAAATCCATCGATCGGGAAACAGTTGCTAGCCAACTGGGGCAACCTCAGTGCAGCGATTCGATCCGTCGCTCTTCAAGGTTTCGTATCCAGAAATTCCTGGATAGAGCTCCTATTTGCTGAAATTCCCACCAACCCTTCCCTAGCTATATCCATAAGTCCCGCTCAACGAGCTTCCCTGGTCAACCACGGAAATCCTGCCGTTCGAAGCAAAGCGGCCTCTCTATTCGCATCGCATGGAAGCTCCAGCCGCCAGTCAGTCATAGATTCTTTCCAATCTTCACTAAGTCTTGAAGGAAACTTTCGCCGCGGGGCCCAGCAATTTGAAACGCTCTGCGCTTCCTGCCATCAAGTAGGAGATGTTGGTTTTCACGTGGGCCCCGATCTAACCGCTCTCAGCAACAAGTCTCGCGAGTCTCTGCTAGAAGCGATTATTGATCCCAATTCGGCTATCGAAAGTTCCTACGCCTTGCATATTGCTAACACGACGGATGGGCGTTCCTTAGCGGGTGTTGTCGCTTCTGAAACCGCCGGCTCAATCTCCCTTTTGAACGCAGGAGGTTTGTCGGAAACGGTTATGCGGGGCGAACTGGAGGGCCTTTCCAATACGGGATCTTCGCTGATGCCAGCAGGACTAGAAGCTTCGCTCGATAATCAATCGATGGCCGACCTCCTAGCATTCCTTCAGCACAGCGGATTGCATTCCGGGCTTGCCGTTAGTGGAGATGGCTCGCTCAGATTGCGTGCCGAAGACGCTCAACCCACTGGCCAATCCGTTCAGTTCGACCCTAATCTTGAATCCCTCAGTTGGATAGCCGCTGGCGACACCATCGAATGGCAAGTGGATCATTTGCCTGCCGGACGCTACACGGTATTCTTCAATTCCGGATTGGAAACCAGCTCCGAGCCCACCTCCTCATCGTTTAAACTCTACTTCGGCGACCAAGTCATGCACGGAACTATCAGCAACACCACACGGCTATTCCGTATGCGTAAACGTGAATACGGGGCAGTAACCATTCCCAAAGATTTGAATAGCGCTACGATCCGATTTCAACACGACCTCCCCCAAGGGCAAGTATCTATCAATGAAATAGCGATCATTCCATTGCGGTAAGGATGGAGCACGTTCAGGCGCGCATTGCACTGAGGTACTGATTATCACAAACCGGGCGACGTCTTGCTTGGCAGATAGGATGACTTGCCGGAAATTTCGGTCCTTAAGCTGAGCAAATAAGGTCCGCAAGTGACGTACAATGTTCGCAAGTCCGGCCCGCCAAAAGCGCAATTGGTGATGGTGTCCACCGGGGTTTCGCGAAAGGCCAGGAATTTGCCTTCCGGCGAAATCACGTGGATTCCGGGCCTCGTATCCAATGTTTCTGACGTTCCCCGTCGATCATGGAGCCCAGCGGCTACGTACAGATTACCGACTACGTCGATCCGCATGCCGTCCCCGCTGCGGCCGGGATATAAATCGATTAGGACACGCCGATTGCTGATCGATCCATCATCCGCCAAATCGAAGGCCAAGATGTTTCGATTGCGCCCCTCACCGCCATCCGCCTCTATCACGTAAAGCGTTTTACCATCCGGTGAAACGACCACACCATTCGGCATGTGAATCTCTGGTTCGGTCAAGAGCTGATGAACGCTTCCGTCAGGATCCGCGCGGTAGAGCGATTTCTTGTTGGTCGTATCCAAATCAGCGCTTCCGGTTCGCGAAGAGAAGTAGATACGTCCATGCCGATCGTAATCCGCATCGTTAGGCGACTGCAGCTTCTTGCCACCATACCGTTCCGCAAGAACGGACATTTCGCCCGTCTGCCCGTCAAACCGAATCAGCCGGCCGGCCCCACCTTGACAAGCAATCAAGTCTCCTTCAGGCGTGAAACGCAGACCGTTCGTCGCCTGGGAGTCCCGGGTGAAAGCCGATAGGCGTCGCACAACGGGCTCCCAAATGAAGATCTCGTTATTTGGGATATTGGTGAAGAACACTCGGCCTTGACGATCGGCTGCCGGTCCTTCCGTAAAGATCCGATCGCCCGATAACTCGACTTCGCGACGAACTTCCCCCAAGTACGCGTCTGTATCCAAATTCGCATAGCGAGAGCTATCATCGCCTATTCCATAGGGCATCACAGGCAGGAAGCACATCCAAAGGAAAATGCGTATTGGGACGGAGGTTTTCTTCTTTGAATTAAAGCAGAGCTTCATGGGGCAGGCTTTAAACCCAATGCAATCCAAGTACCAGTTGCGAGAGAATTCGCATCCTAGGAT
>CAZFUD010000076.1:0-16447 GCA_964521705.1 uncultured Opitutaceae bacterium
TACTGGATATCGGCTCATACGAGGTAGAAAATTCCAACCGAGAAGAAGTCCGGACCTTTTTCAACGCCATTTACTGGGCTTCGGTATACGCCACCATCGATTGGACCGGATCTTTCAGCCCCTTTCCGGGTACCGGAACCCAAACGACCGAAACGGTAACGCCCTTAGCTGGCGACACATCCGAGCTTTTCAAAGAGGCGGTATTGTTGCGCATCAACTACTACCGGGCCATGGCCGGTGTACCTGCAGATATTGTTCTCCTAGATGAGTGGAATCGTATCGCTCTATCGACGGCGCTAATCATGGGGGGGAACGATAACATTAGCCACTTCCCTGATCTATCGGGATTGCCAAATTACCTTTCTGAGGACGGAATTCAGGGCGCTGCGGATTCTAATCTGGCGATCGGTTCCTATGGTCCTGATTCGGTAAACAGCTATATGCAGGACAAGGGAAGCGGCAACACCTCCGTCGGCCACCGTCGCTGGTTACTATTCCCGCCTATGAAAGAAATGGGAACGGGAGACACACCGGCAGCAACGGTTCCCGACATACCCCAGGCTGCGATAGACGAGATTGATGATTGGCTAGGTGAAATAGCTCCGGAGTTCGGAGGCCCGAGGGATAGTGTGCGTCGAGCCAATGCAATTCACATCTTTTCGAACGCAAACTTTGGACCTCATCCCGAAATGGACTTTGCCTATGTAGCCTTTCCGCAAGAGGGATACGTACCTTACCACAACGTGCACCCGCGTTGGTCCTTTTCTATCAAAGACGCCAATTTTAAAAACGCCACCGTCACCATGACCCGGGACACATCGCCCATCAATGTCATCAAAGAAGAGCTGGATCCTGATCCGGACAACCCAAATGCAGGCTCTTTAGGAGACAACACCCTTGTCTGGGTCTACGACGACCTGGATGCCGGCGAAAGCCACACCCATCCAAAACCCGACAACGACGTTACCTATCAAGTCACCATTAGCGGCATCCAAAACGCTCCTCAGACGAGCTACACCTACAACGTCATCGTGTTCGATCCTGAAGTGCCAACAGTTGGGGAAACTACGGTGACAACGGTTACAGGACCAGCCCAAGTTGAAGTGGGCACTGCCTCGAATTTCGATGTCGCCCTACCAAACTTCGCTACTTTGCCGACTAACGAAAACGTCACCGGGATTCGATATAGGTCGTTCACTCCTGTGCCAGGTGGACTTACCGAAAACGCGGACAGCGGTGAATCCGATTCACAATTTAAGAGCAGAGTCGTCGTTCGCCAATTCGGTGATTACTCTGTTATCGAGGCCCCGCCAGCTCCGAACGCCAGTGGCAATGCATTCCATCTAGCAACTGATGAAATCGGCACAAATCAATCGATGACGTTTCCGGACGCCTACGTAATTGGAGACAGCAGCAGTCTTTCGTTTGAAAGCATGGTTCGAGCAGCAACCGATTCGCAATTTGCCAAAGTCAACGTCTCATTGGACAACGGCATATCATGGCTGAACGTGTTCTCGCAAGCGGGACAAACACCGCAAGAGGCTACCTCAGGAAGCGCCGATGAAAACTCTTTTACCGGTAAATCGGTTGATCTTTCGTCCTTCGAAGGCCGAACCATCCACATTCAATTTGCTTACGATCACACGGGCGGAAGCGCCTTTACAGGATCCGACTCATTCGTCGGATGGTATTTCGACGACATCGAGTTGACAGGTGTGCAAAGCATAAACGCATTCGCTACCTCCGATTTCCTTTCTGATACCGACACCTTTGACTTCACTGCATCCACGCTTGGCGATGTTGCCCTCCAAGCCCAAGGCATGCTGCATGGCGTCTATGAAATGGAGTGGGGAGAGGTTTTGTCTATCACAGCCGTTGCTTCTCTCGAAACCGTCACAGCAAACGACGATACGAACTCGATCGATGAAGGCGAAGCTTCAGTCAGCGGATCCCTATTAACGAATGACGAAAAGCCGGCCGACGAAACCCTCACTGTCGACCGCGTCAATGATGATGCGGGCAATGTTGGTACTCAAATTTCTACTACGTACGGTACGCTTACGATTTCCGCTAATGGCGACTACACCTACGAGCTCGACAATGCCAACGCGACAGTCATGGCCTTGGGCGATGGAGAATCCCTGCAAGACAGCGCCACCTACCGGGCAATCGATGGTCAGAGCCAATCCGACTCCGCTACGCTAACTATCACTATCAACGGGATGGATGTCACGGCAGGCGATGACGAAGATGCTATCGATGAAGGCGGAAGTTATGTAACGGGATCGCTCCTTGATAACGACGGTGCTCCAGATGGAGAAACGCTTACGGTAACGCAGGTGGATGGCGAAACCGGCAATGTAGGCACTCGCATCAAGACGGACCACGGATATTTGGTAATCGCTCCCGATGGCAGCTACGCGTATCAGGTCGATAATGACGATCCAGATGTCGCTAATCTAAACGACGGCGAATCCATAGAAGAGGTTTTCCTCTACACGATTGAAAGCTCGCAAAGCAATGGAGACGAGGCCTCGTTGAGAATCGTCATCAATGGAGCCACAACAGTGGATTCATCAGGGACTTCTCAAGTCGTCAACATATCCACTAGATCCGAGATTCTCGCGGGCGATTCCGCGATGATCGCCGGATTCACGGTCTTTGGTAGCGACCCGCTCGATGTAACTATCGTATCGGAAGGGCCTAACCTGGCTGGCAGCCTGAGCGGGGCGATCGAGAATCCGACCATCGAGCTATTTAAGACCGACTTCAGCGTAAATCCACCTACATCGAGTTCGGTAGATATTCCCCAAAATCCGAACACAGTATGGGGAGGATCCACTGAGCTTTCAGACGCTATGGTTCTCGTTCGCGGAAGATCTCTGCCAACCGATTCTTTGGATGCGGCCATGCGGGCCACCTTGACCCAAGGAGTTTACACATTGATCGTTAAAGGTGTGGACGACGGAACGGGCATTGGAACGGTGGAAGTGTACGATGAGTCCTACAAGACCGATCCCGACGCGGATGCCACGCTATTTAACATCGCCACCCGCGCATTTGTAGGTTCTGAGCAAGATTCAGCCATGATTGCGGGATTCACCGTCATCGGCGACAAGCCTCAGAAGGCCCTGATTCGGGCCCAGGGACCGGGAGTTGCCCTTCCTGCAGGCACGACAGCCCTACCCAATCCGAACATCAAAGTAGTGGAAACGTTCCCAAGCACGGTTGACCTGCACGAGAACGACGATTGGGGCGACGCGGAGAACAATATGGCGGAAATCCTTCTCGTTGCCGCCGCGGTCAATTCCCAGGGCTATGTAATCGGCAGTCCCAACTCCGCCATGGTCGTGGATCTCGAGCCGAACCGTGTCTACAGCGTGATCCTATCGGGAGGCGCCGGAGAAAGCGGAGTAGCTCTTGTCGAGGTATTCGCTCCTACCGACCTGTAAGTCGGTGGGGACCAAGTGCCCTACAGCCTCTCACTTTATAAGATAATGCTGGGAGGATCGGCTCGATCCTCCAGCCTTATCCAGTTCACGTTTCACCCTTGATCTTCGGCAGATAAGTGGCGCGGCTCGGCCTTGGTTCGACTTGGCTAACCACCCTGAGCATGTCGAAGAGCCGGGTTGGCCAAATTCTCGATTGAAGCCCTAGGGAAATGACGGCCCGCTTCGGATACTGCAACCAAACCAACGAAAACGGCGCCCCGCACGTAAATTTGGGCGAGGCGTCTTCATAAAATAGGAATTCGACTATTCCAAAAGTGCCTAATGAGTTGGCGGTACGGCCAACCCTTTCTTCATCGCTACACAGCGATAGGACTTCGACTAGGCTTTCTCGTCTAGATGAGCGCCAGCTGCTTCAGAAGCAGCCGATTCCCCTCTGCGAGATCCGCCGAAATCAGCATCGCCTGTCGCGGATTGTTCACCACTGGCAACCGGCTCATTTGACTGACCGGTGATGCTGGATGGATCGCTCTTCGGAGACCCGAAGGGATTAAGCGTCGCATCGATTAAATTTTGTACTGCTGGAAATTCCATAGGCAACTAATTTGAATCTCCCCAGTTTAGCGCAACCGCCGGAAGATTAAAATAGAGTGAACTGCTCGTTTTTCCCAAGGATATCCTCCAGTTGCGTTTCCGCCATTTCAACTCTCCACTTCTTTCGCCTCAGCTTTAGCCTCAGACACTTTTTCCCACAAAAGTTGTTTAAGTTCGGGTATGCCTTCCTCGGTAAGACAGGAAATAGGCTGGATATCGACCGAATGCTTGGCTTTAAATCGCTTAATATTGTCCGCAGAAGCCTCCTCGTCCATTTTGTTGGCGACGACAAGCCTTGGCTTAGCCAGCAGATCTGGATCATAAGCGCCTAGCTCTTGGATTAGCTGCTCATAATCATCGATTGGATCCCGACCATCGATCCCCGACAAATCGATGATCAATGTTAGAAGAAAGCATCGCTCAATATGTCTAAGAAATCGGTGCCCCAGCCCTCGATTGTCACTAGCTCCTTCTATAAGTCCCGGAATATCAGCTAATTGAAGCCTTTGGTAACGCTCTGGATAGTCGATTACTCCTATCTGCGGATGCAGCGTAGTAAATGGATAGGCTGCCACCTTGGGACGGGCATTGGTTATCATGCTTGTAAGCGTCGACTTACCCGCATTGGGGTAGCCAACCAGGCCAATGTCAGCGATGCTTTTGAGCACTAGTGAAAATTCGCCTTTTTCTCCAGGTTCTCCTGGGTTTGCCCGTTTCGGGGCCCGGTTCACCGAACTCTTAAACTTCTTATTCCCCCAGCCGCCATTGCCACCTTCCAAGAGAGTCTTCTTCTCTCCATGCTCTAGAATTTCCGCGACCACATTGCCCGTGTCCAGATCCGTAACCACCGTCCCCGGAGGCACGTAAATCAAGCAATTCTTCCCTTGCGCTCCGTTCTGGTCCGAACCCCTTCCATGCTCGCCCCTTCCCGCAGCCCAGTGAGGCTGGAATCGATAGCGCGTCAAATTGTTTTCGTTGTCTGAGCCTTCGAGAATAACATCGCCCCCTTTGCCGCCATCCCCACCATTGGGTCCACCAAAAGGCTCGAACTTCTCTCTGCGAAAACTGACGCAGCCCCGACCTCCATCACCAGCTTCTGCCTTGATCTTGGTTTCGTCTACGAACATGGCGATCAGGCAATAGTGGCCTATTTGAAAAAGCAACCCTTGCAAATTAACCGAATTCGCTAATGCGGCCCTCTGAAAGAGCCAATACTATCCGCCCAAAACAATGAGAAAATGGTATATTCCAGACCTAATTCACTTCGTATACCTCTATGAGACTTATACCCGAGCTGTCATCGTCTCCATTGACTAATGCTGTGTAGAGCCCGGGCTCTAGCCACACAAGCAAGGCAGCGTCCTGAGAACCGAGAACGAGAGGAAATGCCCCGGCGTTTTCGAACGCCGACATAAGAAAACGGGCAGGGCCTTGAACGGAGCGATCTTCTACAAAGGGCGCCGACCCTTCGCTCCAGTCATCATTCCAAGCTATTGGCTGGCTTTCTTCATACACCGCGATGACAGGATCCTCCAGAGGGTCACTCACTCCAAATGCCGCTAAACCCGGTCCTATTGCTCGAATGAGGACCTTTTTCGGTTCGGATCCAAGGACTACGAATCCCGCAATCAGCGGAATCGATTGCCCTTCAACGAAACCGCGGGTAGATACATTGAATAAAGCCCGATTGGGTTCACTAGCGCTATCGAATATCTCAAAGAGACCTTCCCCTTCGAGACTATCGGATTCCAGGAAAACGGTGTACAATCCAGGATCAAGCGTTCCCAAATAGGCCGCATCCTTGCTCCCCAATGAAAATGGAGAAGCCCCCACTCTTGCAGCGAACTCCTTTAAGGCCTCGAGATCGCCGTTCGTTTCCCAGTCATCGTTTTCCACGATGATTTCCGACCCGCGAAACACCTTGAGAGCAGGATCGTCCACGAAGGAACTGACTCCCCTGTTAGCTAAGTCAGGCCCCAACCCTCTAATGAGCACTTGACGCGGGTCTTCTCCGGAAAGCACAAATCCGCCGATTAAGGTCTTCTCTCCCGTAGAAGCGATTCCTCGAGTCGATAGATTCACATAGCGGTTTTCCGAAATACGATCCTCATTTTTCAAATGCATCGTTACGGTTTCAAGAGATCGTGTTACCGTTCCCTCTACCGAGTGAGACCGACCAACAACTGCTCCCTGAATCGAAGCTCCAAACTCCGATTCTAAAGTAAAGGCACCCGCTTGATCTATTATCCCCCTGGCTAAATCGAGCTCGTTCCCATTGAGCCAAACAAACACGCTTCCATCAGCACGAATGCGCAACTCGATGGATTCTCCTGCCTTGCCTATCAGACCGCCCTCAAAAAACCCTTCAACCTCCGAAACGCTGGCAGGCTCCTGCTTGGGTTCGCCGGCGAACTGGATATCTATACCGGATATATTTCCGACTATCCCTCCATCGATCTCGCCCGATATGACCTGATCGAGCTCATTCGATGTACTGAATTCGCCAAAGGCGTTTATGGCAATCGGTTCCCTCGATCTGGAGAATCCGCGATCCGTATCCAAAACGGTAATGTAACCGGATCGCTCATCTTCTCCAACTTCAATCCACACAGTTCCTCCGGAATCGGTTGTCCCAGTATGAACGCCAGAGCTCATTTCAGGAGGATCCATAAGAAGATCGTATGAGAAATAGCGAGTGCCCATCACGCCGTTAACCTGCAAGCGAATTACGGTATTCACTTTTTCACTAGCAGTAATCTCCCACGCATTGGATCCGTTATCGCCAAGCTCTAATCCATCCAATTGCTCAGTCAGCGACCAATCAAATTCGCCATTGGGGACTTCTCCAATATCGGAACGAAATTCCAACGTTACCCGATTAACGGAACCGGTTTCGACTCTTTCTGTAATTGAAAACTGGCTCCAATAGGCGGCGGCATAGCGGGCAGACAATGATGAAACCTCCGTCGAATCCAATATCCGATTATAGACACGAACCTCATCCATTTGACCGTCCCAGGCGCGATCCCCTGCCCTCCTGTCTCCGAGAAAGCTTTCACCTCCACTGAGAGTTTGAGCGCCGACCGGCAGTCGCTGAACCCTCACAGTTTGTTCTTCACCATTGATATAAAGTCTAGGTGTATTTGTAATTTCCCTACTATCATAACTAGCGAGCACGTGCAGCCATTCGCCTTCAACAACCGTATCGGGAAGGGAATTCCATACTCCGAATTCCAAGTCGCGATTCGAATAGAACTTAAGCGTATTGGCATTTCCATCAGGAATGCTTGCTACCCCGCGAGTTGAGAAGTACAAATAATAGTCCGGCATATTGACAATACGCGGATGCGCGCTCGACAGCAGATCGTCTGATCTAACAAACGCCGAAATCGTCACGACCGGAGAGGCCTGGGCGTCAAACCGCACTCTACTCGAAGAGCCCGAAAAATCGAGGCCTTTGCCGAGAGGAGTATCCACTCGACTGGCTCCTTGAAACTGGCCATTCCCTTGACCGACGGAATCAACCAATGAAGGGCCAGAACCTTCCATCTCCCACGAATGCATCAATCCCTCCCTCACATCACCCGCGGCACCAACTACGAACTGTTTAACTACCTCTCTGACAACTCCGCTCTTGCTGGCGGTGATCCGGACTGGGAAAAACCCCTCCTGAGTGAAGTTGAAGACATAGCCACCTTCTGGCTTTTCAACTACTTCGATCCCTTCTGTCGCATCCACCACTTCAGCACTCAGGACTGCGTCCTCCAGCGTCTGAACCTCTAGCTCTACCGGAACCCGCGTGTCCGGAAGCAAAATCAAGTGCCCGGGGTGACTGGGAGTCTCCAATATAAAGTCTTTCAATTCCGGATTCAACGCGGCCAGCAAATCCAATCGCCCTCCCGTAACCGTCTTGCCCTGCATGCTTTCTATGGCTGTAGCGGTTTCTAAAATACGGGCTTTTAATTCAGAGCCGCTAAGATCCGGTTCCCTAGACGCCAATAGCGCTACGGCCCCCGCAACCATAGGAGACGACATCGAAGACCCCGTCAGAAATTCATAGTCGTCGTTGCTGCTCGTCGAGTAGATTTCCTGACCTGGAGCAGCAAGATCAACGCTCTCCTGACCGAAATTCGTTCCATTGGACAATTGGTCACCTTGCGTCGAATTGGCTACTGAAATGACGTTGCTTTCTGGAAAACCAGCCGGGAATTGGGAGTTGCCTGGAGCGTCGATATCTTCTCCGCTATTTCCAGCCGCTGCCACAAATACGATGCCCAAATTCTCATGGGTTTGGATTTCGCTTCGGGCTATATCATTTGGCGCCGTTGAGCCGTACGAACTATTTGTGGCGACAACCTTGATGCCCGAGTTCCACATCTTGGATACGTATCTAAGCGATTCTACGATTGCGGAGCTAGACAGGCCCCCGGAATCGCCGACTTTCAGTGGCAGAATCTTGATGTTCCAACCAATTCCCGATCCGCCTATTCCATTATTTCCCCGCGCCCCAGCAATGCCTGAAACATGCGTTCCGTGTCCGGTCAAATCATTGGGGTTCGCATCGTCATCAACGAAATCCCAACCATTTACATCGTCAACAAAACCGTTATTATCATCATCCAATCCATTGCCCGGAATTTCCAAGGGATTGATAAAGATGTTGTCTACCAAGTCTGGGTGGTCGATTGATGCGCCTGTGTCGATAATCCCGACGACTATCTCTTCGCTTCCAGTTTCCAGTTCCCACGCTTCGGTAGCATTAACTTGATCCAAATGCCAAAGCAGTGCCGCCGAGTAGTCGCTAGGACTGGCTGATTGGAAGTGCAAGTGATCTTGAGAAAGAGTCGAATCGGGAAACCACTCCCGCAACGAATCGAGCGCTCTCCAATACCCATCTATGCTAGGCCGATTGAGCTTAACTTGAACAAAGTCCGACAAACGAGACTTCCATGAGACCGATGCCTCGATTTCCTCTAGCCGACTAGCCAGGACCGATTCCTCCACCAGAGCTGGATTCGCGTCGAACATGATCTCGTCACCTTTGGAAGCTATTTGCTGCGTTAAAACCAGCTCTCCTCCAGATTCCGACGCTTCAAACCGCTCCTCTAATAAAACAAATGGAATGCTCTCGCTTTTCCCCTCTAGCAAATAAAAGACTGTTGCCCCATCGGTTGCACCCGATCGAGAACCCTCGACCCTATCGAACACCGAATAGGTCGAAAATCGGCCGAATGGCCCGTTCTCAGCATTGAGGCCGATTGGGGAGTCTTCCTCAATAGACTCGTCAACATCGACTGATCCAACAATATCAGGGCTACTTTTATCAGCATCGGGCATTGCTGGTTCTTGCCTTGCTCCCGTTTGAGGAAGCAATCGGGATTCTTGATGGGATAGCCAACTGGCCCCACCCAAAAAAAATCCTAAACCCAACACTACCCAAACTCGTTTCATCTCATTAGACCTATTCGATAGAAAAGCGGGAAAACCTTACACCGGGCGACCATTGATGTAGTAAGACGAGTAGTCATTAGTCCCGTATTCAAAAAAACCGCGAGAATTCATCTCGCGGTCGCAATTGATTAGCTCATCTCTCGAACTGGCGAGCGACTAAGATGACTCCGATTCTGAGGAGGCCGTTTCGACATCTTCAATCGTTTTGAATGTCAAAGCATCCTCTTCCCGGTCTACGATAACGGAATTCCCTTCGTTCACTTCATTCGAGAGCAATGCCTCAGCCAAGGGATCTTCCAACAGCCTTTCGATGGAGCGCCTGAGCGGACGAGCCCCATATTTTTCATCGTAGCCATTGTCGATGATAAGAGCCTTAGCATCTTCGGTGAGATCGATTGATATCTTCTTTTCCACCAAGCGCTTCTGCACCTTCGCGATTTCTAGGTCCACAATCTTAACCAAGTCATCCCTATTCAGATTATGGAACACTATCAGATCATTAATCCGATTGAGAAACTCTGGTTTGAAAGCCTTTTTGGCTTCGTCCAACACGTTTTCCTTGATGGCTTCATAATCATCGCTCATCGACTTAGCAGTTCCAAATCCCATCTTCGACTGTCTTTGGATAGCCGCGGCGCCAACGTTGGTCGTCATGATGATGATCGTGTTGCGGAAGTCCACTTCCCGTCCCAAGCTGTCAGTCAATCGACCTTCCTCGAAGATCTGCAACATGATCTGAACAACATCTGGATGGGCTTTTTCGATTTCGTCGAATAGCACGACCGAATAAGGCTTTCGACGCACTTGCTCCGAAAGCTGACCACCTTCTTCATGACCCACATAACCCGGGGGCGATCCTATCATTCTGGATACAGAGAACTTCTCCATATACTCAGACATGTCCACTTGAATGATGGAATCCCTATCTCCAAACATTTTCTCAGCCAACGTCTGTGCCAAAAAGGTTTTGCCTACGCCCGTTGGACCTAGGAACATGAACGCACCAATGGGACGATTCGGATCCTTGAGATCGGCCCGGCTTCGGCGCAGGGCTTTGGCGATCGTCGAACAGGCCTCGTCCTGGCCAATTACCGTGGATTGCAATTCTTCGGCCAATTTCAAGAGACGCTCTGTCTCCTTTTTCTCCATACGGTTAACCGGAATACCCGTCCAATCGGCAACGACCCGCATCATATCGTCTTCGTCCACGGTGATACGGTTCTCTTCGCGATTCTTTTTCCACTCCTCGAGAACGTTCTCTTGCTCTGCTCGCAGGCGCTTTTCCTCGTCCCTAAACTTAGCGGCCTCTTCAAAGTGCTGCTTGCTAATCGCCTCTTCTTTACTTGCGCAAACTTCCTCGATTTTCGCTGTTAGCGATTCGATCTCGGGAGGGCGAGCCAAAGACGCAATGCGAGCTTTGGAGCCCGCCTCGTCCATGATGTCGATCGCCTTGTCCGGCAAGTAGCGCGATGTAATGTATCGCTCCGACAATTTGGCGGCGGCTTCCAGCGCTTTATCAGTGAATACGGCTTTGTGGTGATCTTCGTATTTTTGTCGGATCCCTTTCAGAATCAGAATCGTATCATCGATGTTTGGAGCATCCACCTGCACGCTCTGAAAGCGACGATCCAAGGCGCTATCCTTCTCGATATATTTCCGGTATTCATTGAGAGTGGTTGCCCCAATACACTGGAGCTCGCCTCGCGACAACGCCGGCTTAAAAATATTGGAAGCGTCCATGGCTCCTTCTGCAGCGCCTGCGCCTACAATGGTATGAAGCTCATCGATAAAAATGATTACATTCCCAGCCCGCTTGATCTCGTCCATGACCGCTTTGATGCGCTCTTCGAATTGGCCTCGATATTTCGTGCCCGCAACCATCAGGGCCAAGTCGAGCGAGATGACCCGCTTGTCAACAAGAATTTCTGGAATGACACCGCTAGCGATCTCCTGGGCCAAGCCCTCGACGATCGCCGTTTTGCCAACCCCTGCCTCTCCAATCAAAACAGGATTATTTTTAGTCCGGCGACAAAGGATCTGAATCACGCGGCGGATCTCCGCTTTTCTGCCGATTACTGGATCGAGCTCGCCGTTTTTGGCCAATTCCGTGAGGTCACGTCCAAAGGCCTTCAACGCCGGCGTTTTAGTTTCCTTCTTTTCTTCGCCACTTTGCCCTCTGGGCGACGCGATGGCTTCTTCGGTTTCACCAGAGAATTGCGGATCCAGTTCACGTAGGATTTCGTTTCGCGTCCGCTCGATATCGACGTCCAAAGATTTCAAGACACGGGCGGCCACGCCTTCCCCTTCTCGAAGCAATCCAAGTAGGATGTGCTCGGTGCCCACATAGCTATGATTAAGGGCCTTGGCCTCTTTGCCAGCAAGCGCCAGCACTTTCTTTACCCGAGGGGTGTAAGGAATACTTCCGGATTCCTTTCCTTCAGGCCCCGAACCCACTTGCTTTTCCACGGCGCTGCGCACCGTTTCCAAATCCAGCCCCATTTTCTGGAGCACGCTCACCGCTACGCCCTGCCCCAGTTTAATTAACCCAAGTAGGATATGCTCCGTACCCACGTAATTGTGGTGGAATCTATCCGCCTCTTTTCTGGCCAGCGCGAGCACTTGCTGAGCCCGCGGCGTAAAATTGTTCATCGGTTCCATTTAGCCCTTCTCGTTCTCCTCTTCGTTGTTTGGTTCAATATCCGCGTTCTCTTCCTCAGTCGTCGCCTTCAGGATACTATTTACAGGTTTGTCGACATTCTCAAATTGTTTGCGTAAATATTCGGATCGGTAGGCATCCCGTTCGCTAGTATCGATCGACTTGCCAGCATGATACTGAATATGTCCCGGTTGACATTCGATGAACAATCGATCGACAATGTTCCGCATTTCCTCCGGAAACATCTCCAAATCGACCCCGAATCGCACGAGAGAAACCAAATTCATACACTCGTTCGAGCTCAGGAGATGACTGTTCTGCAAAATCCCATAGGCCCGGCCAATCTTGTCTAGGAGCTTGTTCGGATCGGTCTCCAGGATTTTCTCACGGGCATTAATTTCCTGATCAATGATCGTCTTCAGCACGGAAGAAAGCCTCTTGATGATCGCTTCCTCGGACTCGCCCAAGGTCGTTTGATTGGAAATCTGAAAAATGCTGCCGCTAGCATCCGATCCTTCGCCAAACAAGCCGCGAACCGCAATCCCCAGCTGATTTACCGCTCTCACCACTTTCTCCATCTGATTGGAAATGACCAGCGCGGGAAGGTGCATCATTGCGGATGCTCGCATTCCGGTGCCCACGTTAGTCGGGCAAGCCGTCAAATAGCCGAGGCGAGATGAAAAAGCGTAGTTCAAGCCTCCTTCAAGAGCGGTATCCAAATTATTGACCGCATTCCACGCGCTCTTAAACCGGTAACCGGACTTGACCACCTGCATCCTGAGATGATCCTCTTCGTTTATCATGACCGACACCGATTGGTCTTTGCTGATAACTACTCCAGCGCTTTCTGGCGATCCCGACAATTCCCGGCTAATCAAGTGCCGTTCCACTAGAATCTGTTTCTCCAAATCCGATAGCTCCTCGATTTCAGCAGTGATTCCCCGTTTCATCGGACGAAGCGTGGCAACGGCGGGTAAACATGTCTCTAACAAATCCTTTTTCTGAGGCAACTTGGCCCATCCCGGAAATGGGTGATCACTCAGGTTTCGGGCCAAGCGCACACGTGTCATGAGAACGACTGGGCACTTTTTCGCCGCCCCCTCAGTCATAACAGACTTACCGTCGAAGATGTCTTTGATAACCATTAACGTTATGCAGTCTCTTCTGCCTCCAAAGATCTCCTAAGTTCCAGAATCTCATCGCGATATTGAGCCGCTTCTTCGTATTGCTCGCTAGCGATGGCCTTCTGCAAATCGCCTTCCAACGAGCTGATTCTATCTTCGTAAGACTTTCTTTCCAGGGCTTCCTCGGGAACTTTCCCCTTATGGTGGTCACCTCGATGCATACCATCCAAAGCTCGGCTCAGCAAAGGCCTGAAGGTTTCGTAGCATTGCTCGCAGCCCAGCCTACCCGTCTTCTTGAATTCCTTTTGCGTGTAGCCGCATTCCGGACACTCGTCTAGCGACTCAAGGGATTCCGCAGCATCTTCAGAAGCGTCTTCAGGCTTCACCAGCAGATCTGCCAGTGAATACCCATCCGGATTCGTAATCCCCTTCTCCTCAGCGCAAGACTCGCAGAGATCGATCTTATGAATCTGGTTATTGACGATCTGCGTCAGGTGCACTGTCGCATTCTCATCACAAACATCGCATTTCAAACCCTTTGCCATTATTGACCCTTTACCCAATTATCCCTTCAATATCCAACAGGAAAACGTTTTCGCTACACAATTGAACAAAAATACGCCGCATGAGCCGCGCCAATTATTGTAGAAGCGCAAATCTGACCCTCAGAAAGCCCCAAAATCGATGACCCAATCAATTTTCTTCGCCAATTTTGAAGCAAATTTAACCGCACTCGGAGAACAGCCGAGCTCCAGTCGATTGAACCCTGGGTAAACCTTTCCCTATCGTCCTCTAGATACAACCACTGGCTCTGCCGGTTTTCAATCGAGCGCCAATGACACTGTTTTCGGTAACCTTACCGAAAATAATATCCAATTTCGGACAGAGAGGTGGCTCTAGGATGTGAGAGTCTCCCGGGATAGCTGCAGACTAACCAACGTTGGGGCCGCGGAATAAACCCACTCCTACGTTCGATTGCAATCTAGGTTAGCACTTGCCTACCTTGGCGGGACTGCGTTGGCGCAAGCCGAAGCGGGCTTCAGCCGACGAAAAAGTGTGCGTCCAGCAATAATTTGAGCAAACAATTAACAGCGAGGCACGGTTCCGCTTCTCTAGCTCTAGACTCCGTGCCTAGAGCAGTACCCCACGCGTAGAGACTTCCTCGTGGAATGCCGCGTGCAGTTTCTTGGTCACCTCGCCGGGTTTACCCGAGCCAATAACGCGTCCATCCAACTTTACGACGGGAATGAGTTCTGCGGCTGTTCCCGTGAGAAAGCACTCATCGGCATTCCAAATCTCATGGCGCGTTAGGTTGCATTCCTTGATGGGAATGCCTTCCGTTTCCGCTAGTTCGATAACCGCTCCGCGAGTGATCCCACGAAGAGCGCCATTCGACACATCTGGCGTGTACATCCGACCCTTGTGGACAATAAATATGTTATCGCCCGTGCATTCCGCCACGTAACCTTGATCATTGAGCATGATGGCCTCCAGAGCCCCACTTTGAGACGCCTCCATTTTGGCTAGAATATTGTTCAGATAATTGAGCGACTTAATGGCCGGATTCAAAGCCGCTGGTCCGGATCGCCGCGTAGGCACCGTAACAATGGAGAGGCCATCCGTGTAGTGATCTTCGGGATATAGACGAATGGTATCGGCAATAATAATGACCGAAGGATTTGGGCACGAGTTGGGCGAGAGCCCCAGGTCCCCTCTACCTCGGGTGACGAGCAATCGGATGTATCCATCGACGATACCATTCTGCCGGCAGGACTCGCACACCGCCTCTTCCATTTCCTCCTGGGACATGGGGATCTCAAGAAGTATGTCCTTGGCTGAATGCCACAAACGCTCGAGGTGCTCATGCAAGCGGTAGACGCACTTGCGGTAGACACGGATTCCTTCGAATATCCCGTCCCCGTAGAGCAGGCCGTGATCGAAAACCGAGATCTTCGCATCCTCTTTATCTACGAATTCGCCATCCAGGAAAATCTTCATCGCCGTAATAACTGCTGGTTCGTCGGCCGCTTGCAAAGAAAAATCTGTTGAAGGCGAAGGCATATGAAAAGAATTGCCTAAGGTTTTGCGATTTGCCGACTTCAATCAGGGATTCCTGTAGACAAGCGTGAGGATATCGCCCATTGGGGCCCTAATCGCATCACTGTTGAGCGGTAAAAAAGAGGGATCAACCTTGTAATATTGCCTCGTTGCGATGATTTTCTAAACAGCACAGCTGTGTCTGGTGAAGTGAACTTTTAATTCACAACCCGATTTCCATTTCCCTATGAACTATCGCAACTCGAAGATCCGCCGCTCGGAAGGCTTCACGCTCATCGAGGTCCTTACTGTCATAGCGATTATCGCTATTTTGTCAGCCATCCTCGTTCCGACAATTTCCCAGATGCAGTCAACCGCTCGAAAAACACGAGACGTAACCAATATGCGGCAAATCATAAACGCCTCGCAACTGTTTGCGACTATGAACGGAGACCTGCTGCCGCAACTGGGCCACCGAGTTTCAAACGGGCAACTCAATTTTGATCCTACTGGCCCAGCAGCGCCATCCATCGGTGAAGTGGCTGCTATTCTTGCACTTGAAACAGAGCTTAACGACCTAAACATTTGGATAAGCCAAAGCGACACAAAAGCGATGCAGCTCAACGGGCCCACACCCGTTCTCGTCAACGGCAATATGAATTCGGATCTGGCTGACACCAATCCCTTGGACGACGCAGATCCTGAAAATCCCACATCGTCAGGGTTTTTATCTTACCACTATGTGGTGGGTCTGACGCTCAGCACCCCCAACCAAACGCCGCTGATATTCTCCCGCTTGAGCAACAGTGGCTCATCAGATTGGGGACCAACTGACATGTATGCTGGCGACGGGGGACACATAGGATTTGCTGGAGGAGCTGTTAACTGGTTCGAAACGCAAGGAGCAGCTCAGCCATTCGCACAGCTGTTTCAACCTAACGGAACTCCTGCGACAACCATGGACAGCGCGTTACCGACTGGGGCGGATATTGCCGAAAACTGATCGCTTGACTGCGCTTCTTCTTTCACGATTTCAAAGCTCCTCCCATTTGATGGAGGGGCTTTTTTATTTTCGCGTAGCAACCGCTTTGTTCCTCCGAGGGTACAATACCCTGCAGATAGGGCAGACTGTTCCA
>CAZFUD010000077.1:0-16418 GCA_964521705.1 uncultured Opitutaceae bacterium
GACGAAGCTGGATTCGATGTGGTGGGGCTCGTCGATACCGCGGATTCGACGAAAATGTCGTCTGTGGATATGGAGAATCGGCGCCTCAAAGGCGTTGTAGAAACACGCAGTCAATACCCGGACGCCAAGTTCTTCTCCGACTATCGGGAAATGTTCGAGAAGATGGGCGACAAAGTGGACGCGGTCATCGTCTCGACTCCTGACCATCATCACTTTCATGCATCCGCCATGGCCATGGAGCGGGGCAAACACGTGTATTGCCAAAAACCGCTTACCCACGGTGTTTGGGAAGCCCGCATGTTGACCAAGCTGGCTGAAAAGCATGGCGTGAAGACGCAGATGGGTAACCAAGCTCATGCTAACGATCACATGCGTCGTTGTGTGGAATTGATTCGAGCTGGCGTCATCGGCAAGGTACGGGAGGCTCACACCTGGACGAATCGTCCGATCTGGCCGCAAGGATTCTCCAAGCCGCCCGCCAAGGAAAAGGTTCCAGCCTGGTTAGACTGGGAGCAGTGGATTGGCCCAGCTCCGGAAGTTGGGTACAATGCGAACATTGCTCCTTTTGCGTGGCGGGGCTGGTGGGACTACGGCACGGGAGCCCTGGGAGATATGGCCTGCCACATTATGGATATGGCCTACTGGGCAGTCGATCCTGGAGCTCCCAAGAACGTGAAAGCTCAGCAAGAGGGAGCTACTAAAATTTCTCCTCCAATCAATTCCAAGGTGGTATGGGAGTTCCCATCGAGCCAGTACACCTCGAAGCGAGGATTCAAGTATAGCTGGTACGATGGCTACGTGAACGCTGACTTCGATAGGGAAACCTGGTCGTTGATAAAGCACAGCCAAGAATACAACCATCCCGATGAAAAAGTCTTAGGTGGCATGCCCTTTCAGCAATTTGGAAGTGTTGTCATCGGGGAAGCTGGAAAGCTTATCTTCAATCGCCAGCATAGTCGCTGGTTCGTACACTCCAACAACGATATCGATGGATTTGATTGGCCGGATAAGACCATAGCGCGGGCTTGGGACCAAGATCCGTATAAGGAATGGTATGACGCGGTGACGGGCCGCATCGAGCAGGCCGAGTCGCACTTCGGGCAAGCCGGGCCATTCACGGAAACCGTGCTTCTTGGAGTCATCGCTCAGCAGAATCCCGATACTGAATTGGAATGGGATTCCAAGGGCATGAAGATCAAGGGCCGTTCCGATCTAGACGCTCTCGTGAAGCGCGACTACGCCAAGGGCTGGAAGTACAAGATTGATAGCTAGGCGTACTAGAACTAGAAATTTCACGGCGTGGCTTTCGAGCCGCGCCTTTTTCGTATTCTGGTGTTAGAGAAGTTTCGTGTGGAATTCTTTTCAGGGATCGCCGGCGGCTCTCGGGCATTTTGACGGGCTCCGTCTCAAAGCCAGTTGTGTAGGGAGATAGGGGCTTGGGCCGGGCACCCAAGTAAGCACGCGAGCCGCGTGCGATCCCAGGTTGCGACAAGAGCTTCCTGAGGGCGTCCGTTAAATCAGCTCGCCGATCGTTCCGGTGCTGGCGTTATTGAACGAATTCGTTTCGATACCGTACTTTTGCAGCAGCGTCAGGTGAAGGTTGGGAAGGGGCGTGTGTTCGTCGCAGATGACGTGTCCGAGAGGCTTCAGGCTGCCGCCACCTCTGCCGGCGAGCACGATGGGGAGGTTTTCCTTCTTGTGGCCGTTCCCGTCCTTCATGCTGGAGCCGTAGAGCACAGTTGAGTTGTCGAGGAGACTACCATTGCCTTCGTCGATGGACTTCATGCGGTCGAGGAAGTACGCTAGCTGCTCGATGTACCAGCGGCTGACGCGGGTGTATTCGTCGACGGCTTGATCCTGAAACTTGTGATGCGACATTCCGTGGTGGTCGGAAGTGACGCCATCCAGGAAGCTGAAATTCTGTCGGCTGAATCCGTGGGCGGTCATCAGCGTTCCCACGCGGGTGGTGTCGGTCCAGAAAGCTAGCACCATTAGATCGATCATCAGTTTCAAATGCTCTTGGCGATCTTCCGGAATGCCGGCGTCGGGCCGCTGCAGATTTGGGGGAGAGGGCGGCTTCCACGAACGTTCAGGTGGATTGAGCGTCTTCTCGATTTGGACCTCAACCGAGCGTACGCTATCTAGGTATTCACTGATTTTGGACTGATCCTGGCTGCTTGCTTTGCGTTGAAGACTCTTGGCATCCTCCAGCACCAGATCCACGACGCTTCTCCGTTGCCTAGCCTGGCGCAGGGCCTCTGGGCCGGACTTATCACGGAACATGCGGTCGAAGGCGACGCGGGGATTGATTTCCGGAGAGATTCGTGTGCTTTCCGAGCTCCAGGATACTGTGTTGGCGAAGGAAATTGGTTCGTTTCCAGCCGATCCTTGGCGGGGAGGCTCCGTGCCTAGGGTGATTGAAGGAAAGGGGGTTTCATTGCCGATGGCGTTGGCCACGATTTGATCGAGCGAAATAGCGTTCTTTCTTCCCTTTATGGTTGTCCCAGTCAGGAAAGACCCCGTCATCTGGACGTGTCCGCGACCGATATTGTCGATGTTGGAGAGGATCGATAGCTCGCTCTTGAGATTCTTGAGCGGCTCAAGAATGGGGGAAAACTGAAAATCCATCCCCGTTCCAGTAACGTCCCAAGCCTTGGGGAAGACGCCGTTTGGCTGGAAAATGCAAGCTAGCCGTGTGGGTGGCTTGGCTATAGCGGCTGCCTTGTCCTGGACGCCCATGATATCTAGATAGGGCAGGGCGAGGCTTGCGCCGACGCCTTTGAGGAAAGTTCTACGGGAAATTTGCCAGCGTTTGCTCATGTTCGGGATTGGGGTGTTGATAGCGGAAAGGATGGCTTAAGGCCACTTCTTCGATTAAAGTTCTGACACCATACTGCTTTTTCCCCATTGCCGCAACCAGTTTTATAATAGCGGCCTCATCGTAGTGCTGCAAATCGCGTCCTAGGGCGAAGGCGAGCATCTTTTCGGACAGGGTGCGGACAAATTCGTCTTTCTTCGATGAGACAATGTATTGCTTCAGCTCGGCGGGTCCGGTGAAGGTCGTTCCGTCGGGCAGTCGTCCCGAGCTGTCTATGGGTTTCCCATTCTCCGATTCGCGGTAGCGGCCGATCCCATCGAAGTTTTCCAGTCCGAATCCGATCGGATCGATCTTCTCGTGGCAATCGATGCAGCTTGGGTTGCGTCGATGCATCTCGAACTCCTCGCGCAAGGTCTTCCCTTTGACTCGTCCCGCGTTTTCCGGCAGTATCCCGGCGTCTGCTGGGGGTTCAGGAATTCGGCTGCCTAGCAGCGTTTCCAGCACCCATTTGCCTCGGCTCACCGGATTGGTACGAGCGGGATTAGAAGTAGCGGTGAGAATGCTTCCCATACCTAGGAGGCCTCCCCGGTTCGGATCATCGAGTGAGACCCGTCTCATTTCGGGGCCAGTAACTCCTTTGATTCCATAGTGCTTGGCGAGGCCTTCGTCCAAGAACGTCTCGGCAGAGTCCAGCAGTTCAAGGGCGCTTCCATTGGTTTCGACAAGGTGGTTGAATGAAAGGTAGACCTCGTCCTTCATTGCTCGATTTAATGCGGGAGTGAATCCTTCATAGGTCCGCCGGTCGGGAACAACGGTGATGCCGAGAGCTTCGAATCCTAGCCACTGGCCTAGGAATGTGTTGGTGGTCAATCGGGCCCGCGGATCCTCAAGCATGCGCCGAACCTGTTGGCGAAGTGTATTCGGTTTTCGCAGGCGCTTTTTCACCGCTAGCTGGAAAAGTTCCTCGTCAGGTATCGACATCCACAGGAAATAGGAAAGCCTGGAAGCTATTTGGTAGTCGTTGAGAGGATACTCTTCGTTTGTCAATGATGATGCGAGCTCTGGACGATATAAGAAGTGAGGGGAAACGAGTACGGCCGCGAGAGTGGTTTTAATAGCGTCTTTGAAAGATTGATTGGCAGCGATTTCGTCGCGATAAAGCTGCAGGTAGCGGTTCCGCTCGGAATCGGATACAGGTCGTCGGAAAGCTCGTGGCATGAATTTCTTCAAGATAGATTCGGCGGCAGACTCCTGGCTAGTAGATGCGTCCGGCCAGCTGGAAAAAACGAGAGGTATTTGGCCTTTTGGATTGGGGTCTATTGGGCCTTCAACTTGTATCCAGTCAATAGCGACGCTTTGTGGGCGAAGCTTGGGGGTAGAATCGCCATCAGCTTTTGGCGGGCTGTAGTGGATCGGCGGTACTTCGATGTTCCAAGCTACTTGGTTTTCGCCAGCAGGCACGAAAGCCGTGATTTCGTAGATCTCTGGTGTTTCGCTGAGAACTTCGATGTCTCCCTTGATTTCATCGTTGATTCGTAATCGGCTACCCGTGGGCCCTTTGGTGCTCAGAGCCCGGGCTCTGAATCGGTAGATGCCGTCATAGGGAAAGTCGATCGATTCGTAGAGGGTCATCTGGCCGCGATTGATGACGTAGCCCTTAAAGTCACCGCCGAACTCCTTTGGGGTTTCCCGAGTCTCGGTCATGAACATATCCTCGGATTCGAAGTGGAGTTCGATTGGATTCTTGTTATGATGAATCAACGCCTCGATAGACCGCTCAGCAGCTTGGAAGTATTTTTCCATTAACGTGGGAGTGACGTAGAGGCTGTCGCGATCGTTCTTGAACCCGCTTTGCCCTTCGCCGTCTTCTAGGAATGCGTTTCCTGGCCGGATATCGATTCCCAGCAGATCACGCATGGTATTGTTGTACTCCTCCTTGGTCAGGCGGGGTAGAGTGACATGCCCGGCGTTCTTGACTTTAGACCAGTCGATTCCGTTCAGCGTGTGTTCGAGCCAGTCGACCAGCAAGCGTCTCTCCTCAGGAGTGGGCAGAGGCTCTTCCTCGGGCATTTCTTCCGACTCGATTTGGTGAATGACCTCGCGCCAAAGCTTGTGTTCGCGGACGAGCATTCGCTTCTCATGGAAACTGGAAAGCTGCACGTCGCCTTTCTGTTTTTCCTCCCCGTGGCAGCGGAAGCAGTACTCGTCCAGCAAGGGTCGAATATCCGTTTCGAAGCTCAGCGATTCAACCGGATCCGTTCCCAGCAGGCTCGTGATGTTGAGCCCAAAGTATGCGGTCCATAGGCGCAACTGGTTTGCCAAGTTAATCTGTGGCTGAAGGGGGTTCATCGGGATAGACGCAGCAAAAGGATCTTCTGAGATTGTGGATAGGGGAATCCGGATGGTTCGCAAACCATAATTCGATCGCTCAATGCTTCAGGAAGATTTAGACAATCTCTTACGAATATGGACAAGCACAACAAGATAATCGAGCAAATCAGAGCATTGCAAAGAGAGTTGATTGCCGAATTGCAGTAAAAAGAAGAGGCTTTTTCTACAAAGTGAAAGGGGGTAAGTATTTTTCGATTCCAATATCAGAAAGCGTCAAAGAGCTGTGGCGACGAATCTCACACGTTATCATTATGAATGCCCGTTTTCTCAATATTCTGTCAGCCCCCTTCATTTGGGCGTGCTTGTTTCCTGCCTTGCTGCTCAACTTAATCGTATCCGTTTTTCAATTCGTCTGGCAGTGATGATGTACGGGTGTTCGTCGAGGATGCCATTAAAGTCGATCGGGAATTGGTAGCTTTTGTCGCAACTGACGGCGTAAACTTTCTTCCCATTCCGAATGTCAGCCCGTCGCTTGCGGCCAGGGTCTACTGGAAGTCTCATGATAAATTCGAGCTGAAGCGCAAGAACCAGTGGTTTGGATCTGTATTCACGCCATATGACGAATTGAAAGTGGAGAGGGATAGCTTGCTGATAGGATCGTTTTTAGGTGGCGAGGAAACTGAAATCAAGGACAGTACGGTCATCCAGTTTGAAGCGAACTATTTAGCTGGAAATTAGGAAAAAACGGAGAGTCGAATCGACTATTTTTAGCGATTCGAAAAATAGTAGAGCTAGGAGAGCAGTGTAGGGCTTTGAAGCATTTTTAGACAGGCGGACCTGCGTTTGCAGAGTGGAAAAATCTTGAGAAGGCGGAAGATCAAGCAAGCATAGGAGATGTGAAAAAAATATCGTCATCTAGCTTGGCAAAAATCACGAGTTGGTTAAATGGGCATGCGCTTTACTCGGCTCTCAGCGATTTGGAGGATTTAAGAGTCTTCATGGAGCACCATGTCTACTCTGTATGGGATTTCATGTCACTCGCTAAAAAGCTGCAAGAGCAGATAGCGCCGACTCGACAGCCTTGGATGCCGAACAGAGATGGTTCGCTTCGAAGGTTTATAAACGAGGTCATTCTTGAAGAAGAGTGCGACGAAGGTCTCAACGAGGGAGAGTACCTAAGCCACTTTGAAATATACTTGCGGTCTATGGCAGAAGTGGGAGCTGATACGCAACCTTGTATCCAATTCCTTGATGCGGTTGCAGCGGGGGGCGTAGCGTCTGCGTTAAACATGGATTGCCTTCCTGGCCCATCCAGAGCCTTCACGAAAGCGACATTCGAAGTAATAGAATCTGGCGAACCTCACAAAGTGGCTGCGGCCTTCGCGTTGGGTCGGGAAAGCGTAATACCGAGCATGTTTAGAAACATTCTGGAAAAGTCAGAAGTTTTGGAAGAGTCGGCACCGACGTTCCACTTTTACCTGAGCAGGCATGTTGAGTTGGATGAGGGGCATCATGGTCCCATGGCAATGAGGCTGTTGAACGAACTATGCGACGGTGATCCTCGCAAGGTTACTGAGGCGATCGAGTCAGCGGAAATCGCGATAGAAAATCGATTGGGTCTTTGGGACGGGGTGCTTAAGGCGATCCGAAGCAAGAAGTTGTTGTCCGTCTAATTTAGGGATTGCCGAAAAGAGGATCTACAATAAGATTAAGAAATACGGGATTTTGTAGCTCTTTAGATTTGGCAATCGAATCTTAATAGCGTAGCGTTCACGCCTAATGGCTCGATTTTTCTTATCCCTCACCCCACCGGCCGGTATCGGGTATTGCGTTGTCCTAATGCTGTCCTATTCCGCCAGCTCCTCTGATTGGCCGCAGTGGCGCGGTCCAGAGCGCGATGGCGTTTGGCTGGAAAATGGAATCGTTTCGGAATTCGCTTCCGGGCAGCTGCCCGCCAAATGGAGCGCTCCGGTCGGATCTGGCTATTCTGGTCCCACGGTGGCCAATGGGCGCGTCTATTTGACGAGCTACCTGGATAAGCCGAAGCAGGTCGAGCAAGTGCATTGCGTGGATCAGGCTACGGGCAAGGAAATCTGGAAGCATGTTTACGATTGCGAGTACATGGATATTGGATACCCTCTGGGTCCTCGAGCAGCGGTAGCTATCTCCGATGGCAAAGCCTACGCTTTGGGTACCATGGGGCATCTGCACTGCTTGGATGCGGCCACCGGCGAAGTGATTTGGAAAAGTAATTTCGAGGACGATTTCAACGCCGCCATACCGGTATGGGGAATTACTGCTTCGCCTTTGGTCGACGATGATCGTGTTTATGTTCAGGTTGGCGGGCAACCGGATGCCGTGGTTATGGCTTTTGACAAGAACACGGGTGATGAAGTGTGGCGTTCTCTTGATGGAGGAGCTTCCTACTCGGCGCCAAAGTTCATCGAACAGAATGGCAAGCAATTGCTCCTCGTGTGGACAGGCGATTGGTTCGCGGCTTTAGAACCGAAATCGGGCGAGCCAGTATGGAAAAAGAAATTCAACCGAGCCAAAGGGGTGATCAATGTAGCTGATCCAGTGGTAGATAAGCCGACGGGGCGGATTTTTCTGACCTCTTTTTATGACGGGTCCTATCTCTATAAACTAGATACGAATAAAATGGATGTCGATTTGCTCTGGAAACGGAAGGGGCGAAGCGAGATTCACACGGATGCGTTGCATAGCATTATCATGACCTCTGTGATTCTAGGAGACTACGTTTACGGACTCGATAGCTATGGGGCTATGCGCTGCCTCGATCTGCAGAACGGGGACCGTGTTTGGGAAGATCAGACTTTGGTGGACGAGGGTCGATGGGCTACGGCCTTCTTCGTGCAAAATGGGGAGCGGACCTGGATGTTTACCGAAAAAGGGGAGCTCGTGATTGGCAGCCTTTCACGGAGCGGATTTCAGAGCCTTTCCAGGACAAGGCTGATCGATCCGACAACCTTCCTTCCAAGGCGCAACGACAACATTCTATGGTCGCATCCAGCCTATGCGGATCGGCACATATTCGTTCGCAATGACAAGCAATTGATAAGCGTGGATCTGTCGGATTGAAGTGAACTCGATTCCGATGCTCTACGAGGCGAATTGGATAACGACGGACAGATGACTCGGCACTAGGTGGCGATGGAAGGCTTTAACTTTCCCTGAGCGGGGTTTCGTTGTCTCGTTGTTGAGCGCTTGCGACTGCCATGAAGTAGGCGAACCTTCTCGCTATCGCTCTCGAAGTTCGCGTTCGTCCTGATTTCCCGAAATCGTTGTCTGGCTAACCTGACGGCCTCCGCGTGGTCAACTATGGGATGGGGATAATCTGCTGTCTGTCGCAGAAAGTTGTCGGTTCCCCAATCGTGTATTTCTGGAGTTGAAAGTCTGGCGATTCCCGGAACCCATCGGCGAATAAAGGTCGCCTTAGGATCATGATCCATTCCTTGTTTCACTGGATTGTAGATGCGTAGGGTGTTGATTCCCGTTGTGCCGCTTTGCATCTGCAATTGGGAAATGTGAATGCCTGGTTCGTAGTCGATGAACGTTTGGGCGAGAAAGTCTTTGATGAACCGCCAGTCGATCCAGAGATCGTAGGCGGCGAATGAGACGAGCATCGCTCGCATCCTGAAGTTAATCCATCCGCGGGCTCTGAGATAGCGCATGCAAGCATCGACGAAAGGGTATCCCGTTTGTCCTGATTGCCATGCTTCGAGCAGGTTAGCGTTGGGTGTTCCAGAGCGAAGATTATCAAGGCTTCGGTTGAAGCAGCGGAACTCGATTTCTGGCTCCATCTCGAGCTTTTGGGTAAAGTGGCAGCGCCAATGCATTCGGGAAAGGAATGAGGTCAAGGACCTGGGCCGCGGTCCTTCGCTGGAAAGCCCGCCTTTTTCGGCCTTCAGTTCGGCGACTCGAGCCCGCGTCGCTTGGACGACAACTTTAGATGAAATACACCCCCAGGCGAGATAGGGACTTAGGCGAGAGCAGTGATGATGAGCGGAGATGGGACTGCTCATGAGTTTTTCGTGGCCTTTGCTGCGGGACTCGAGAAAAGAATCGAGAAGCTCGCGGGCTGCCTTCTCTCCTCCGAGAAGCTTATTTTCGTATCCAAATTCCTGATTAAGATCCAAGTTTGAGCTACTTGGCAACGAAATCCCGTGTATTCGCAGGTCGGGCGCCTTGGCGGATTCCGGGATTGGAATTATTTGAGCATTCATTCGCTCGTACCATTTTCGCGACCATCCATTCCGGTTTCGCAGTCCTCGGTTGACACCATTTTGCGAATACTCGTTTAATTCGACACCTTGTTCTCTCGTCCAATTTCGCACGTGACGGTCTCGCTCGAAGGAAATGGCGTTTCCTGTTTCTTCGTGGCAGTGAACGACGATTTTCCCGTAGACCGACAGCAAGTGAGTGAAGGCGGAAACAACATCTTCATCCAAAACTAGGAGGGGGAGCCCCATTTTGCGGAGCGAATCTCTAAGCTCATTGAGCGCTTCAGAAACGAAATTCCAGTGTAACGAGCTATAATCAGGCGCTCGTAGCATCTGACGTTCAACAAGGAACAATGGCAGAACAGGGCCGCGTTTGCAAGCATTTGACAATGCGGCGTGGTCGAGTGTTCTGAGATCCCGTTTGAACCAGACAATCTGTACGGTATTAGTCACTACTAAGATGAAGGCTCGACAACGAGGGGAGATCGGATTCGCTCCCAGACCGCTGGCAGGGTTTTTTTGAACGAGAAAAAGCCTTTTTGGGCGCGAGGGAACAGATCGGCTTCCCACCACCTGCGAAACAAGCGAAGTTTGGCTCCGCTAGAGGCTATGCTAGCCTCGATCTCGGCCCACTCATCATTCCATTCTCCAATGTAAGGCTGAGGACAGGCGATAGTCTCGAGCTGGTAATTGCCAATCCAGTCGACAATGGCATTCGCGTGATTTCGACGGACAAGGACGGTCGAAATTCCTAGTTTTTCGAGCCGTTCAACGGTATCATTGATAGACGAAAGTCTGAAGTCTATAACGCTCTGGCTGATGCGGGTACGAGCGTATCGGGTTTCGGGAAAAAGGGCTAGGGCGGTTTGAGGCCTATTATCGCCGAAGTCTGGTATGCTAGCATCGTCGTCTGTAAAGAGGAATCCGTATTTTGATGCGCGATCGATTTCGATGGGAGCGGCTTGGATGCGGGGCGACAGCGTTTGGAGTGGGTCTTCAGTGAGCGCCAAGGCTGTGGAAGCGAGTTGAGTCGGCGCAAAGCGATTTTCGGTGTATTCCGCTATATTGCTACGACGGGCTAAATAGGTCTTCCCCTTCGTATGCAAGCCAGCCACCCATCTCCAACTGAGAGTATTGGTTGCTACGTCGCCATCTAGAAGATGGGATAGGAAGAAATGGGCTCCAGCCTGCCATGGCAGTTTTAGGGTGAAAATCCAAACACTGGCAAACCACATGCGAGCGTGGTTGTGCAGGTAACCGGTTTCAACGAGCTCCTTTGCCCAGCTGTCGAAACAGTCAATTCCAGTTCGGCCGCTCTCCGCAGTAGCGATATCTCGAGCGAGCGAGTCGTCCCCGAAGACTAAATTTAGATCGCGTCGATACTGATCCCAAATAGCCCGATGGTTTTCCAGGTATCCTTTCCAGTAGACCCTGCAAAAAAGTTCTTCCAGGAATTTGCGGCATTGGCGCTCGGAGTGTTGCGATAATACGGCCCGGGCGCACTCGGCTTCTTTCAAAAGACCGATTCGAATATAGGGTGAAAGGCCGGAGACCTTCTGGTCACCATTTCGCCCATAGTCGTAATTGCGACATTTTTGATACTCAATCCCTGCCCGAGGGCAGAAACGGTCAAGCTGCTCAAGGGCAGCGGATCTGGTAGCCAACGCTGATTCTCCGTTCCATACAGTCACTACTAGGAGAAAATCCAGTTAGTGTAGAGGGGCCAATCTGAGAATTTGCTAGGCGAGGAATTGAATAGAATTTGGGATTATCTCGCTCGAAAAGTTTTTGTCAGAAGGCTCTGTCTGGCTCAATTCAGGTGTGTCCACTCTGGGCAATGATCTATTTGCGAGCCTGGACCTGTCTGATTTAGGGAAACTTGACGAAAACACCGTTTTGTGAGAATGTTTGTTATCTTCGTCGACGACCCATTTATCCCCAAATCGTGAGTTTTATCCTCGAAAGAACGGTTCTATCCAATATAGCCCCTTGGCTGGCGAGTTTGGCTTTCCTTTCAGTGTCTATTCAACTTGTTCAAGCAGAGGAAGTTGCGCAGGAAGAAGAAGCTTTATGGGCCTTTCAGCCGCTTTCCAATCCGAATACGCCTGAGGTCGAGGCGGAAGAATGGGTACGCAACCCGATTGACGCGTTTGTTCTTGGGAAGCTTGAGAAATCTGGTCTCGAACCAACGTCAGAGGCCGATAGGCAAACGCTAATTCGCAGAGCATCTTTGGACTTGATCGGTCTGCCGCCGACTCCGAATGAGGTGGCCGACTTCGTAAATGATCCCCGTTCCGATGCCTATGAACGATTGATCGATCGGCTGCTCGATTCGCCGCGGTATGGCGAGCGGTATGCTAGGCATTGGCTGGACTTAGTTCGCTACGCCGATTCGGATGGATACAAAGCGGATCAGCTTAGGCCCAACGCGTGGCGCTATCGGGACTATGTTATCGAGTCATTCAATGATGATAAGCCTTATTCGCGCTTTGTAGAGGAGCAGATAGCGGGCGATGAATTGTACCCAGATAGTGATGCTGCGAAAATGGCGACCGGCTATTTGAGATTGTGGCCATATGAGGACAACCAGCCCGATATGGGGCGTCATTGGGAGGCAATTCTGGATGATATGACCGATGTGTCGGGCGATGTGTTTCTTGGGCTGAGCATGAAGTGCGCTCGTTGCCATGATCACAAATTCGATCCGATTTCCCAGAAGGACTATTATAAAATGCAATCTTTCTTCGCTGCTTTGTCGCCGTGGGAAGAAGTCTACTTGGGTGGCGAGGACGTTGAAGAGGCTTACCAGAAGCAGTTGTCTCGATGGGAAGAGGCGACTGTAGAATTGAGGGCGGAGATTGCGGTTATCGAATCGGCTTCATTGAAGATAGGTTGGGATGCCGCTTTCGCAAAACTGCCGCCCTATGTGCAGGATATCGTGCTTAAGAATGAACGCACTCCTTACGAAGAGCAGCTAGCTCGCTTCGCCGAGAAAATGATTGGCTGGCGGTCGAACAAGGACCTGCAAAAGAATATAGCTAAAGAGGATTTAGAAGAGTGGAAAGAGCTTACGTCGCAGCTTGCCGAATACGATAAAATCCGACCAATGGAGCGGGAGCGAGTGGCTTCAGTTCGTGATGTCGGTATGATAGCTCCAAAAGTATTTGTGGAATCCAAAGGGAAGAAGGCTGAAGTTGATCCCGGTTATTTGGCGATTCTCGGTTTGGAAGACCCCGAGATAGAGCCGATACCCGAGAATCCGAATACAACTGGCAGGCGAGCGGCTTTGGCCGATTGGTTAACCGAAGGCTCTAACCAACTAACTACTCGCGTAATGGCTAATCGCTTATGGCAGTGGCATTTCGGGCAAGGGATCGTAGCGTCTAGTAATGATTTCGGTTTTTTGGGTGACCGGCCGAGTCATCCCGAATTGCTAGATTGGCTGGCTAGGCGATTCGTAGAGGAAGGTTGGAGCGTAAAAGCCATGCACCGGTTGATCATGACCTCGTCAACCTATCGTCAGGGGTCGGTTAATTCAAACGAGCTCGCGGAACGTGTCGATGCTGACAATCGCTTGCTATGGCGAATGCCGGTAAGACGAATGGATGCCGAGCAGTTGCGAGACTCGATGCTGTTCGTCGGTGGCGATATGGATTTGAAAATGGGGGGTCCTGGGGTTTCTGAAGAAGATTCGGCCCGGCGTTCCATCTACGTATTGAATAAGCGAAACAAGCTTCGTACCATGATGAACAAGTTCGATACTCCTGATTTGCATAATAGCTGTCACATGCGTGACGTGACGACAACCCCTTTGCAGGCCTTGTCGCTGATGAACGGGGAATGGCCACTTGCCCGAGCGGAATCGTTTGCTGAGCGTCTATTGAAAATCGAATCAGACGGCGTCGAGAAGCGGATTGTCTCTGCTTACGAAATTGCTCTCGGCCGGACGCCGGAAGTGGAGGAGATTCAATTGGCGCAGAGCTTTATAGAAGAACCAGACTCGTGGGATTCTTGGGTCGATCTCTGTCACGTATTGCTGAATACGAACGAATTTATATACATCAACTAACCCGAGGCGCAGTTTAGTGAAGTTCTACCGAGACCGTCGAAATGATATGATACCGCACAGGGAAACTCCCGTTTCCAGGAGGGGCTTCATTATGCGAGCCGGTGGCGGCTTTTCGGGTCTAGCGCTGGCGGGAATGCTAGGCTTGGACAAGGCTTTTGCGGCCCCGCCCAATCCTCTCAGAGCCAAAGTGGGGCACTATTCGGGAGCGGCAAAACAGGTGATTTTCCTATTCATGGAAGGCGGTCCTAGCCACCTCGATCTTTTTGATCCCAAGCCCTTGCTAAACGAACTGCATGGAGAGACGCTTCCCAAGAATTTCAAGGAGCCGATTACAGCTATGGGCGAACAAGGATCGCCCTTGCTCGGTTCGCCCCGCGAATGGAAACAGCACGGCCAAAGCGGATTGTGGGTATCGGATTGGTTTCCTCATATTGCCAAACACGTGGATGACCTGGCAGTTGTTCGATCCTGCTGGGCGGATGGGCTCAATCATGTTGGATCGGTCTGCCAAATGAATACTGGTTCGATCTTAGGTGGTCGCCCTTCGCTTGGGGCCTGGACTGTTTACGGGCTTGGTTCACTCAACGATAACCTCCCGTCCTATGTTGTGCTGACCGACCGCGAAAAGATGCCCTTGGGAGGCGTGCGCAACTGGGGAACGGGATTCATGCCGGCGACCTATCAAGGGACGCTTTTCCAGAATGGTTCGACCCCGATTCAGAATCTGGTTCCGCCGGAGGGAATGACGGATTCACGTCAGCGCAAGAAGCTGGACATGCTGGCGAAGTTGAACCGCAGGCACTCGGAAAAGAATGCTTTCGACGACGAGCTTGAGGCCCGCATCAATGCTTACGAAATGGCTTATCGCATGCAATCGGAGGCCCCGGAAGCAGTGGATCTCTCCCAGGAAAGCGATGCCACGAAATCGCTTTACGGACTCGATCAAAAGGAAACTGAGGGATATGGTAGGCAGTGCCTGCTGGCCCGTAGATTGGTAGAGCGTGGTGTTCGCTTCGTGCAGGTTTACAGTGGCTCTGGAAGCGCTTGGGATACGCATGCTGATCATGAAAAGCGGAGTACGGACCTTTGCCGATCGGTGGATCAACCGATTTCCGGATTGCTGAGCGATCTAAAGCAACGCGGCATGCTGGAGGATACGCTTGTCGTTTGGGGTGGCGAATTCGGTCGGACGCCAATGAGCGAAAAGGGCAATGGCCGCGATCACAATCCATTTGGATTCACCATGTGGATGGCGGGCGGCGGTGTTCAAGGTGGGCAAACAATTGGTTCGACGGACGATCTAGGCCTATGGGCAGTCAGCGATAAGGCTCATGTGCACGACATTCATGCCTCCATTCTGCACGCTATCGGGTTGGATCATATGGCGCTTGAATTCAGGACAGGTGGTCGGCTGGAACGTCCGACGATTAACACGGGTAACGTGATTCGCAAGCTGTTTGCCTAGAGAGCCTCGTCTTCTCCCGACTTCCGGATTGCCATGCGGGTGAAAATGGGCCCGAAAATCTCGAAGAAGACGGTGCCGCTGATAACGATGGGCAGTAGAGCCTGCCTGTATTCAGGGTATTGATTCGAGGCGACCAAGCCCATTCCGATGGCTACTCCGGCTTGTGGCAAGAGGGCGGCTCCCACCCAGCGTTGAGTTCGCTCGCTGGCTCCGCTAAAGATGCTGCCTAATCGCCCGCCCAAGTATTTTCCTAGCGACCTAGCGAGGATATAAGCGCTGCCTATGATTCCAACTTCCTGAAGGGCCAGAATCTCGAGGGAGGCCCCGGCTAGGAAGAAAAATATTACCATGAAGGGCCACTCGATGCCTTCTATAGCATGGAAGGGGCGGGTATGATGGCCTGCAAAATTAGCGATTACGGCTCCCATGGCCATCGCCGCTATCAAGTGCGAAACTTCTAGTCAGATGGCCAGGCCACCGCACAGAAAAACGATTCCTATGGCTTCTGACAGTATGGGTTCTCCCGATTTTATTCGCCCAGTCAAAAAGGCTGCTGGCAGTCCTATCAACAGGCCTAGTAAGAGCGCTCCTCCAATTTCCCGGGCAGCGACTACAAGGAAGTAGGATTCGCCGCCATTGCCACTAAGGGATCCAACGATTGCCATGCCTAAGCCGAAAAGCATCAGGGCCCAAATGTCGTCCAAAGCCACTATCGATAACAAGAGAGTGCTGAACTTGCCACGGGCTTTTGTTTCGCTGACGACATCTAGCACAGCAGCGGGAGCAGTGGCCGAGGTAATGCATCCCAGTATAACGGCGACCTCGATGCTTATGCTAAGGGCGATCAGGCTAAGGCTGACGAATAGAGCGGTTATGACGGTGGCGCTAATCGATATCCAGAACACCTTTCGCTTATACCCCTGGAGCGATTTGCGGGTGAGTTTTCCTCCGAGTAGGAAACTACCATCAGTAAGTTCATGTCGGCGATAATTTCGAAACGGTCCTCGAATACATGGGGGATTAGATCGAGCCCTTGCTTGCCGATGACGGCCCCGAAGACGAGAAGCAGTGTGACTCTCGGCAGGAAAGTGCGTTGGGCCAAATTGGATACCGCTAGCCCGAGTGAGAGAATGCCGCCAATCGTAATTAATTAGAAACTGGCAGGATTTATCCATGTTTCTTGACGAAGCTTATGGGGGATAGGAGCTCCGGCAAAATCCAATCGAAGCCGCAGCCCAATTGTATGGAGAGGGACGAGTGGCTCTCTAGGCAATTCGTTCTGGAGGGTAGGCAACTACATCAATGCTTGCAGAATACAGTACCGAGGCGTGCCGTTCCCCAACTTTGAAACGGTCGAGGAGGTTGTTTCTCCGGATGTCAATTTCGGCGTTTTGCAACGGCCATTTTTGGTGTTGGACTTCCGTGCGATAGAGGTGGCCTTTGGCGCTTTGGCAATACAGGCTGTACCGTTCAGTGGCCCATATCTCGAAAGAT
>CAZFUD010000078.1:0-16412 GCA_964521705.1 uncultured Opitutaceae bacterium
ATAAAGCGCTAGGGAATTTATGCGTCGGGGCCTTCGCGGTTGTCGCCGTTTGGGGGAGAGGGGAAGGTAATTTCGGTTTTTTCGAGGGGGCCAGGACGCGACTCGATGGCAAGTACCTGCTAGAGTGCGAATTGACGATCCTTGATGGGGAAGTGGTTTGGGATCGGAACGGAATGGCCAGCCCTGCCTGGGACGAAGTTGATATCCCGCCTTCGCCAGGCCGTCCGGAAGTACAACAATTTGCAAATCCACCACAATGATGAATACGAATTATAAATATCTCTCACGCTCGTTAGCCGCGCTGGCGATTTCCGCGCTAACGTTTGTTCAGCCCCTCTCGGCCCAAAGTCCTGGATACGAGGCCAAGGCCAAGGAGCTTGGGATCGAGTTCAACACGGCTGCCAAGCCCAACGATCACTTTGTGCCTGCCGTTCAAACGGGAAATCTGGTTTTCCTTTCCGGCCATGGACCGCGCAAGCCCGAGGGCGGAGCCGTGCAAGGGAAGGTGGGGAAGGATTTGACGATCGAAGAAGGTTACGACGCTGCTGGATTGACGATGATTGCTTTGCTATCTTCCTTACGCAATGAAATCGGCAGCCTTGATAGAGTATCCCGTATCGTTAAGGTTCATGGAATGGTGAATTGCCCGCCCGATTTCACTAAGCAACCGGCTGTGATGAATGGAGCTACCGCTGTATTGACCTCCATATTCGGAGACCTCGGTAAGCCGGCCCGAGCAGCTGTAGGCATGGGGTCTTTGCCTAACAACATAGCGGTCGAGATCGAAATGATCGTGGAGATTGCCGGCGAGTAGCCATGCTGAGCCGCCGCAAACTTCTCAAACGCTTTTCGGGGCTGCCCTTGGTGGGTGGCGTTATGGCTGGAAGCGCCGTTCCGAGTATTGCCGATGAGCACAAAGAGGAAGAGAAGAAAGTCGTTCGCGACTATTTGGGTGAGCTCGGTGTAAAGCCGATCATTAACGCTGCGGGCGCCTACACTACCATGACGGCCAGCCTGATGCCGGAGGAGGTTCTTGAGGCTTATCGGCAAACGGCGGGGGAGTACGTATCTCTCGATGGGCTGCATGATGCGGTGGGAAAGAAGATCGCGGAAATGATTAGCTGCGAGGCGGCCATGATTACGGCGGGAGCCGCCTCCGCTATGACCTTGGCGACGGCGGGAGTTCTAACCGGCTTGGATGATGATAAAGCCAAACGCATCCCCATCGATCTCCGGGGCATGAAAAACGAAGTTATCGTGCAAAAGTCACATATCGTTGGATACACCCATGCCATCATCAATTGCGGCGTGAAGCTGGTTGTGGTGGAAAGCGAGCGTGATCTGATACGGGCTATCAATCGGAAGACTGCCATGCTGTATTCTACCGATGCCCACAATCTCGATGGGGCGGTGCAGCACGAGCGGTTTGTCGAGATCGGCAAGGAGTACGGTATTCCCACCTTTAATGATGCGGCGGCGGGAATTCCGCCACGAGAGAATTTGTGGAAATTCACGAAAATGGGGTACGATCTGGTCGCCATATCTGGCGGCAAGGCCATCCGCGGACCCCAAAGCGCTGGATTACTTCTAGGTAAGAAAGATCTTGTCGCAGCCGCCCGTTTTAATGGGCCACCCACTTCAGACCGGATCGGACGAGGGATGAAAGTGAACAAGGAAGAAATGGTGGCTATGTGGATCGCCGTCGAGCGATTCTTGGAAATCGACTACGAGAAGGAATATGAGGGCTGGAAGATGCAAATCGAATGGCTGAAAGAGCAGTTAGCTTCCATCGATGGCTTGAAGACAGAGAGTGTCATTCCTCAAAGTCCGAATACAGTTCCGACCCTAGTGCTAACCTTTAAAAAGGGAGCCTTTTCCAAAACGGGTCACGAAGTGGTGAAAGCGCTAATCGATGGAGACCCATCGGTGGCGGTAGCCCGGCCTCGGGACGATGGTTTCAATGTCACGACCTGGATGCTACAGCCTGAACGCCTCGGAACAGTGGCCCTGCAGTTGAAGGAAGAACTGTTGAAGGCGAGAGCTTAGGATATCCTAGAGCATCGTTTTTTCCATGGTAGCGGCCGATCTCCGAGCGGCCACAAAAGGGTAGCATAGGCTTCCAGCCTGTGATCTTAACTTATGCTTACAGGTGGGATGCCTGTTCTACTTTATGAAATGGGTGCTCGGCGTGACAATGCGCATAAAATGGCTTCCATAGTTCGTTAGATTTTAAGAATTCAAAATAAGAAGTATCAATGAAACCAGTATTATACGTGAAGAATGGCTGCCCGTGGTGCGTCGAGGCGGAAGCCCATCTGAAGCAAGAAGGAGTCGAGTACGATCGCAAGGAAGTGCGTTCGGATCCTGTCGCCATGGAGGAGATGATTAAGCTTTCGGGCCAGACCCTCACGCCGACAATGAACTGGGGAGGCGAAGTTCTTGCGGATTTTGGCGTTGATGAGCTAATACCGTTTCTGGCGTCTAGAAATCTGGGCTGAAACGACGAGTCGGAATCGGTTCGGCTGTATCATTTTCCTGGTTGGTTTAACATCGCTCTCCCGCGATAGCGGGGATCTAGTCCCTCCATAGCGGGCGGGACGATGTCAAAGAACCAAAAGCATTATAGATTAGACTATAGCATCGTGGCTCTCTTGAGAGCTTTTCTTTTCGGTTCGGGCTTGCTAGGCTTTTAGCGATGTCACTTTACCCCACCTTTGCCAGTAGGTTGATTTGTTTTCTCGTTATTGCCCTAGCCGGGGGTTCGACCCAACCTGCATTCTCTCATCCCGGCCACGAGTTGGAGCCGCCGTCGCTGGGCTCCCTTTCGGTGGCTAAGGTTCTTATCGAAAGGCATCCCTATTTGCTGCCTCAAGCAAAGCGGAACTGGCTCCTAAGTGAATTGAGGAAAGGGGAGCGACGGGTTGAAGGGGGATTGCCAGAAGCGGAGTTCCTCGAGTTGCTGGAATCGATCGATGCCCAAGCGGCTGTTGATTTGCAAGATGCGGATCAACTGGCTGACAATGGAAACCTGCGGCTTGAACTTCCTGGAGATCGGGGCGGGTTTCTTTTACGGGTGTCGAACGGGAAAGGACCAACCAATTTTGAGGTTTCAGAACTGGATTTATCGAAACGCGAAAAGACGCTGACGATACCAATATCGGAGAATGGGGAAACCTGGGTTCTACTGAGTTTGAGCGGCATCCCGAATGGAGAAACCATCGTCTACTTGTCTCTCGAATCGGGAGCCAAGGAACCGGTTCGCCTTCCCGTTAGGCTGACGGCCCCGAAGATGGGTCGTTTGCAGGTGGATATCCGTTCGAATGATACGGGTTTGCCAACTCCAGCGATGGTTCAGCTTGAGTGGCAATTGGATGGCAGTGTGCGGGCTCCGGGCAGGGCTATCGACTACACGCGTCAATTTGATTCCCAGGCCCGAACGCTAGAGCAGATTCAAGGAAGCCGAACGGTGGCCTATCCCGGTTTCGAGCCGGGTCACTATTGGATATGCGATGGACCTTTTGATATGGCTCTGCCGCCGGGCGACTGGAAACTGACCATCCTTCGGGGAGTCGAGCATATTCCGGTTGTGGATACGATATCCATGGAATCAGGAATGACCATCTCGCGGTCCTACCGTCCCAAGCGCTGGGTCAAGATGTCGGATCGTGGCTGGTACTCGGGCGATGATCATGTGCACATGCAGATCCAAAGTGATGCCGATGCCGAGCGAATGATGGTTTGGGCCCAGGCTGAGGATACCCACTTGGTCAACATTCTGGAGATGGGCGATCATGAACGCACCTTCTTCCAACAGAGAGGATTCGGGGAGAAGAACCGTATTCAAAACGGCGACACGGTTTTGGTGCCCGGTCAAGAGGATCCCCGTATAGCCCATTTAGGGCACACCATCGCTCTCAATATCTCTTCTCAGGTCAGAGATATCTCGAAGTACTATTTACATGATTGGGTTTACGATTCGGTTAAAGAAGTGGGCGGGCTTTATGGATACGCCCATGTGAATCGCGGGCTTTTCGAAATCGAACGGAACCTGAGTTTGAACATTCCCAAGCAAAAGGTGGATTTCGTGGAACTGCTTCAGTTTCACTACTTGGGAACGGAGCTTTATTATCATTTCCTTAATCTCGGCGAGAAGTTGACTGCATCCGCTGGCTCCGATGTTCCTTGGGGAGGCACGATTGGAGAGGTACGCGTGTATGCGTATCTTGGGGACGATTCGTTTTCCGCCGATGCTTGGTTCGAAGCCCTGGAAGCGGGCCGAACCTTCGTCACAAATGGTCCCATGATCGAATTCACAATCGATGATGCCCTGCCAGGCGATCAAATCGATTTGGGCGAAGCCAAGAACACCGTTCGGGTGCGAGCCCGGGCTTGGGGACATGCCAAGCGAGCGCCCATCGACCGATTGGAGATCGTTCAGCTTGGGGAGGTGATTCGTCAATCCGAAGCGAAAGGCAAAAAATCGGATGAACTCAATTTGGACTTCGAGATCGATCCTGGATCTGGCTGCTGGATAGCGGCTAGGGCGTTTGCCAAGGATAGGTCCGTAGCTCACACGACTCCCATCTATCTCAAGCGACCGTCACTGCGATTCTGGAAGTATGAGGAGGTGCCTGAATTGATCGAGCGAAGCCTTAAGAGCCTTGAGGATCTCGAGGAAGTAGCTACCAATATCGAAGTGCCGAGCGATTTGCCGGCCGAATCGGGGCAGGGGCTGATTGGGGCTTGGTATGCCAGGGCTGAATACGTTCGAGCCAAAGGCTTGGACCGGTATAAGGATACGAAGTCAACATGGATGAACAATCGACCGAATCGCGGTTATTGGTCGGCCTTTTGGCAGGGAACATTGACGGTTCCGGAGAATCATCTCCCTCCAGACGCTATCCATCTGAGTGCCTCAAGTGAAGCGTCCGTTTCTATTGATGGAAATGTGATCGCTAGACTTGACGGACGCGGTGAAGAATCGGGCTCGGTCACTCTTGATCGAGGTCGCTCTTACCGAATAGCGATGGAGTATCAGCACCGACAAGCTCCAGTGTCTTATTTGCATCTTTCCATGAGTCGAGAGGGAGGAGCCAAAGAGCCTATTCCACTGCATTGGCTTTCCTTTTCAAAGGATGATTACCGCCACGCCTATCTCGGTTCGATCGGCAGTCCAGAAGAGCAGCGTACTTTAGGAAATCAGGCGTTTGGGCTGGTCGAACGAATTGATGAGTCACGGAGAATCTACAGGGATCTACTTGAGAAATGGGAAAGCGAGAAAGTGTTTCGTGCCAGAAGGTAATAGAAAGTTCCAACTTGCATTTCAGCGATTGGATTTTACAAACAATTTATTTGCCTAGGAGCGGGATTTTTCCAGTTCCGAGGGTGGAACCCGATCTCAGGGCGGGTTCAGGTAGCGGTTCCAATCAGAAACTCTCTTGCCAGCTCTTGAAGATCTTGTCTAACCGGTTCACCTGTCGGGGTCGCTCATCAGCGAGATCGATCGATTCCGAAAGATCGGCCTTCAAATTGAATAGCTGCCACGGATCCTCGGGATTCACGCGGACAATCTTCCAATCTCTCGCCCGCAAGGCCGCGTGTCGTTGGTAGATGAAAAAGAAGGACTTGTGACGGGAGCGTTTGCCTTGGGTCAAGATGGGCAGCGGGTCTTGGCCATCGATTTTAACGCCTTTTGGCAAGGTGGTTCCCGCTAGCTTGGCGCAAGCGACCAGCAAATCGGGCGACCAAAAGGCTTCATCAATAACCGAGCCCGCTTCGATGCGTCCAGGCCAGCGAGCGAAGGCGGCCACGCGTAGTCCGCCTTCCCAGCATGTTACCCCGCCGCTGCGAAGGGGATCGTTGATACCGATGTCGATCCCTTCCCGATCGAGACGGAAGCCGCCGTTATCGGACATGAAAAAGACGAGTGTATTCTTGGCAGTCCCACTTGCTTCCAAAGCATCGAGTACGCGGCCGATGGCTTGGTCCAAGGCAGTGACCACAGCCGCGTAGCGTTTCCAGTAGTCTTGTTCATCTGGAGACCAGCCGTATTCTTCGAAGGCCCAGGCAGGGGCTTGCCAGATATTGGGCTGCCGAGGCTGCTTGTTTCCGGCACTGGGAAAGTGGGGGGCGTTGAAGGGAAGGTAGCAAAACCAGGGATCGTCGGTTCGGGATTGGCGTTGGATAAATTCGATGGCGGCATCGGCAAAAATATCAGTCGCGTATACGCCTTTTAGATACAACTTTTCTGTTCCCTCGTAAAGATCGTGCTCGGTCCGGTAATTGTGATTGTAGTAGTCCATGTTTCCGGATGCATGGCCGATGAATTCGTCGAAGCCGCGCTCCGTGGGACGCGAGCCTTCCGCAAAACCGATGTTCCATTTGCCGAAGCAAGCAGTGGTGTAGGGGGTCGGAGCTTCCTTGAGAATTTCCGGTATGAGGATCTCATCATGATTTAGCCCGATCCCGTAATTCCCCTCCACACCAGGAAGCTGATAGTCCAACCCATGACGCTGGGGAATGCGTCCGGTCAAGAGACATGCCCGGGAAACCGTGCAGGTCGGGGATGCTGTGTAGAAGCTGGTGAGGCGAGCACCTTCTTGGGCGAGCTGGGCCAAGCGGGGAGCTTTGATGTCAGAATCGGGATTGTAGATCGGTAGGTCCCCGTAGCCCAAGTTGTCGGCCGTGATAATGAGTATGTTGGGTGGTGTGTTTTGCCCTTTGGTGAATGGCGTGCAGCAGCAACAAAGAATAACAAGAATAGGGGATAAATAGGTGATACGCATGAGGAACAACAGACCATTTTTATCCCAGGCCTGCCAGACAAGGTCAAGGGATAGGGGTAAGCATAGTCAGTAGCGTTGGTAGTGGCTTGTTGTTTTCGCCAATGGTAGGGCTGACTGTCCCCGGTCAGCCGAAATAAAGGATATAACTACCGCTGCGGCTGACCAGGGACAGTCAGCCCTACCGATTAAATGAGTAATGCGGCGCTATAGCCCGCATCAGTTTGGGCTTCTATTCCGGAACGCGGGCTAAAGCGCCGCGCTACTGATGATGCCGGCGGCCGTATTGTATCGTAAATCGCTCCTGGGATTGTCAGCGGGGGTCTTACGTTCCTAGAGTGTTCGGATGTCCCTCGTATCCCGTTTTCTCCGTTGGGCAGTTGCCCTATCCGCACTGAGTACTCTCGTCATCGGCTCGACCCATCCGGAAATCATCCAGCATCTTAGTATCTATGAAAAACGGGATGCCTATTCGGCTTGGCCAGCCATTGGCAGGGCGGCCAATGGCGATATCCTCGTTCTCTTTACCCGCACGGAAGAGCATATGAGTCCCAATGGGGAAATTCTCATGACGCGTTCGAGGGACAATGGCCAGACCTGGATGCCGCCAACGATTATTTTCGATACCATTGTCGATGACCGCGAATCGGGATTAACCGTGCTTCGGGATGGTAGGCTTCTCACTCATCTGAGATCGGTGAAATTTCCCGAGTCTACCTACACATCGATGTCGGACACCAGCTACCCACCTGAATTGCGGGAACGCTGGACGGATTATGTGGGTAACGAGGAGTACAAGAATGCCGACCATCTCCACAGGGCATGGCAAACGGTGTCGTCAGATAATGGTTACATCTGGAGTGATCCCGCTCCCGGAACGGACTCGATTCATGGCGGCATTCAGTTGACTGATGGTTCTTTGCTAGTAGCATCCTACAGAGAGTATGGCGGGAAAATTGGCGTCTATGCTGCAGAAAATCCGGATGAGGAGTGGAGCCATATTTCGACCATAGCTTGTCCTGACGAGGTAGCTGACAAGATTCGCTTTGGCGAACCTCACATCTTGCAACTGCCGAGTGGACGAATCGTCATGATGATTCGAGCTACGGCTAAACCGTACGACGATCAATCGCCGCTTTGCCATTTGTGGGGAACGTTTTCCGACGATAATGGAAAAACTTGGGTCCCTGCCTATGAAACTCCGCTTTGGGGATTCCCTCCCCATTTGACGCTTCTTTCCGATGGCCGCGTTCTTTGCACCTATGGGCACCGTCGACCACCTTATGGGCAGCGAGCCTGCATCAGCGAAGATGGGGTCAATTGGAGTTTGGATAACGAGTTTGTCCTTCGCGATAATGCCCCTAACAAGGATCTCGGTTATCCTGTATCCATAGAACTGAGTCCAGGTGAAATTCTCAGCGTCTATTATCAGCCGAATGTGCCTAAAGGGGCTAATCCGGAAACCCGTCCACCGCATCCGAACCGGAAGAAGCCGGGCATTCTGGGGACGATTTGGAAATTGCCTGGAGGTCAAGCATTGGCTGCCAAAACCTTGGATATCGGTTCGCGAAGGGAGCTGTTCGTGGATGGCTACTTGATCGATCGTTTGGACAACGTGCGGCAAGAACTGCAAGAACCGAGGCGGGAAGAGATTGCCCTGCGTTTTGACAGACCTTGGGAAGGGAAATTTTCTGCTTACCCGACGGTGATTAAGGACGGGGATCTGTACCGCATGTACTATCGCGGTTTGCCGGATCCGTCTAAAGAAACGAGAGCCTATACCTGCTATGCGGAATCGAGTGATGGAATTGTGTGGCGTAAGCCCAATCTCGGGCTTTACGAGGTGATGGGGACGCGGGACAACAACGTGGTTCTCATGGAAGAGAATCTGTGGTCCCACAATTTCAGTCCTTTTTTGGATACGCGGCCAGGTGTGCCTCCAGAGGAGCGTTTCAAAGCGATCGCCAGTGAAAACAAGAATGGCCTGGTTTCTTTCGTATCTCCCGATGGGATAGATTGGAAGCGACTGAGTGAGGGCTTCTTTTTCACCGACGGACTATTCGATTCTCACAACGTCGCCTTTTGGTCGGAAAGCGAGAAACGCTACGTTTGCTACTTTCGGACCTGGACGGGCGAGGGCTATTCGGGGTTTCGAACCATCGCCCGGACGACTTCCGAGGATTTTATGAATTGGGGTCCGCGAGTGGAAATGGAATATGGGAACACTTCCCAAGAGCATCTTTACACCAATGGAACGCATCCTTACGTTCGAGCTCCCCACATCTATGTCGCATTGGCCAAGCGGTTTTTTCCTGAGAAGGCCGCTTTGTCGAAAGAGGTTTCCCAAACATTGGTTGACAACCCCAACTATGGAAAAGCGTCCAGCGATTCGATCTTCATGTCAACGCGCGGAGGGAATCAGTACGACCGTCGATTCATGGAGGCTTTTATCAGGCCAGGACCAACGTTGCAAGATTGGGTAGCTAGAGACAATACTCCAGCTCTTGGGGTAGTCCAAGGTAATGATCGCCATTTGTATTTGTACCGAATGTCTCACTACGGACAGGATAGCTCTCACTTGACTCGATACTCGTTGCGTACGGACGGATTCGTCGCTCTATCCGCCGACTATGAGGGAGGCTCTGTGTACACAAAGCCATTCACTTTTAGCGGAAGCGAATTGCTTGTGAACTATGCCAGTTCGGCGGCGGGGGAGGTGCGGTTCGAGATCCAGGATGAGTCCGGTAAGCCTATTTCGGGTTTTGAGCTCGATCAATGCCTGCCCATTTTTGGCGACGAGATCGAGCGGTTCGTGCGGTGGGTCGATGGATCCGGTGTGTCCCAGTTGAGCGGCAGAACCGTACGGCTCCGTATCGCTCTGAAGGACGCGGATCTGTTCGCTATCAAATTTTCAGAGTAGGGATTAGCTAGGTTAATTTCCATTGATCTAGGCTAATTTTGAGCCAATAGTGATCGTTCCTTATTCCGCAGAAATGGATCAGAAGCCACGCGGAGCTATCCTAAACCCTACTTAAACTATGAAAAAACTATTCCTAATCGTCATGGCGCTTATGGCTCCGATCGTTGTCCTCGGGCAAAGCAAAGCCGCCCAGAAGCAAATCGACAAGCAGATGGCCATGTGGACTGAGCAATGCGATCTCAGCGCCGATCAAACAGCGGCGCTGAAAAAGCTGATCACCGAGAAAACGGAAGCCCTAGTCGCTAACCGGAAAGCCAATAAAGGAGCCAAGGAAAAGCTCCAAGCTGCGGCTAAAGAGATTAACCAAAAGTACGCTGGCAAGATTCGCGAAGCGGTTGGACGTGACAATGTCCGTAAGATGAACGCCTATCGAAGGAGTCAAAGGGAGAACAGCTAATCCATAGATAGGTAGTTCGAATTTTGTAATTGTTTGGGCAAAGCGCTCTCTCGTTTCGGGGGGGCGCTTTTTTATTTCGGGAAGGAATATTTCGAAATATCTCTTAGTTTGACCAAAACCTAATTTGTAGGATTGGGTTTATCCCGCGATAACTCCAATCCAAAGGGCATCGAAATCGCGGGATAAACCCGCTCATACATTCATTTGGCCACGATGGTGGTAGCATAGGCTTCTAGTTTTGCAGGGTATAGCTTGAGAGCGATGACTGCCTTGTGCTTCAACTTCTGCTTACAGGCTGGAAGCCTGTGCTACTCTAGATCGGCGATCGGCTTGCACCGCCGTAGCTTCGGCGTAGGCGTGAGATCACCCGCTACCTAGGCTTAAAAATCCCTTTGCCCATTCAACGCGAATAGCGCTAGTCACTCTCTTATGCTAAAACGATACCGTGTCCCATTGCTTTCGATTGCTACTCTCTTCTGCTTGCCGGCCGCCTTTTCCCAAGGAGCGAACTCCCACGTGCCGACGCTGGAAGAAAACGCAACTAAACCGAATATCCTCTGGATCTACATCGAGGACACCAATGCTTGGATGAGCTGCTATGGTGATACGGTAGCCAAGACTCCCAATATCGATCAGCTGGCTAAAGAAGGTGTCCGTTTTGACCGGGCCTATATGCCTTCGGGAGTGTGTTCACCAACTCGATCAGCGGTGATCACTGGTATGTACCAAACGTCGATCGGGGCTCATGAGCATTATAGTTCCTTTTCCGTATGGCGGGGCAATGTGATGGAAACTTGGGAGCCGAATCATATCGGGGTCAAAACGGTTCCCGAGATCATGCGCACGGCAGGCTACTACACCTTCAATGAAGGTAAATTCCACTACAACTTCGTTTTCGATCCCGAGGAGCTTTATCATCGTCATGGATCCAATGGATACAAAGGGGCCAAAAACGGTACGGAGTGGAGCGGTCGTAAAGAAGGGCAGCCATTCTTTGGGCAGATCCAATTGGTGGGTGGCAAGTTCAGCAATGCCAAGCCAGTCGTTAAAGCGGAAGACGTAGGGGTGCCGCCCATTTACCCCGACCATCCTATCATCCGCGATGAGATCGCCTATCACTACAATACCATTCTGGAGCTGGATCGCGAATTGAGCGAAATCGTTGAAGGCTTAAAGCGCGATGGGCTCTACGAGAATACAGCCATTTTCTTTTTCTCCGATCACGGATGTCGCTTGCCGCGTAGCAAGCAATTCCTCTACGAGGGAGGGATTAAAGTGCCCTTCATTCTTGCAGGACCGGGAGTTCCCTCGGGCGCTGTGCGCGATGATTTGGTGAGCGGTATCGACATTAGCGCGACAACACTAGCCTTAGCGGATATTGGCGTGCCGGGAAACATGCATGGCATGAACTTGCTAGCGGATGGTTTTCACAGGGACTACGTTGTATCCGCTCGCGATCGCTGCGATTTTACAATCGATCGAATTCGAGCCATCACTTCGAAACGCTACAAATATATCCGGAATTTCATGACGGAAAAGCCGTATATGCAGCCCAACTATCGCAGCGATTGGGAGCTGCTGAAGTTTATGGAAAGCCAATACGAGGCAGGGAAGCTGAACGAGGTCCAAGCCCATTTTTTCAGAGACGAACGCCCGGCCGAAGAGTTCTATGACTTATGGACCGATCCCCATGAGACGAAAAACCTCGTTCACTCCATCGATCGCGATCACCAGGTCGCTTTGGCCAATCATCGCGACATCCTCTACCGTTGGGTACTGGATACCGATGATAAAGGCCGCTTCCCGGAAACCGACAATGCCTTGCGTGCCGTTATCGACCGTTGGGGCGATGACGCAGTGAACAAGGAATACGAGCGCGTCAGAGAGTAGCAGAGTAGTGCAGGCATCCTGCCTGTTTCGTGCCAATTCGAGTCAACATCGCTCTCCCTCAGTCGCGGGATGTCTAGATCACCGACGAACTGGGGCCATTGTCGCCCCGACGCGTCGGGGATCTAGCGATGCTGCGGCCAAGGGAGAGGCGATGTTAATATTCGATCCAAACAATCGAATACAATCGTTTCTGTTTCTAAAACGCCCGGTACTCTCGCTTGATGAAATCGTTGGCCTCAGCGAGGTTGGTTACTTTGCCCTTGGCCGAGTTCCACTTGAGTTTCTTCTCGGGGTAAAGGCCGGCGACGACTCCCAGTAGGACGCCTTCCACCATTTTTCCGGAATACTCGAAATTGGCAGCCGGCTTGGTTTTGCTTCCGAAAATAGCGTCGATCCATTGCCCGTAGTGATTTACTGGTGGTCCCATGTCTGGCTTCTTCAGCTTCGAGTAGAGGCTTCGCGGCAGCAGTTGAGGTCCAGCAATGTGAGGCAGTAGCATACGACCTTCCTCGCCCACGAGCATGGCTCCTTGTCGAGGGAGGCTTTGCCCCTCTGGCATTTCCATGTCGGGCCCTTTGGGAGGAGAATAATTGCCATCGTACCAGGTCCACTGAAAATCCTTGGTAGTCAAAGGCGTTGGCTTGAATCCGTAGTTGACGATGTTTTTGGTTGGCAGACTGAAATAATTGGGATCCCGACAGGTAGCTTTTGCCCAAATTGGCGGTTCTAGTCCAAGGGAATCGAAAGGCGTATCGAATATGTGGACACCCATGTCTCCGAGGGTCCCGCAACCGAATTCCAATGACCGGCGCCATTGGCCTGGATGGTACTTGCCTTCGATAAAGGGGCGTTTGGGAGCCGTTCCCAGCCAAAGGTTCCAATCGAGATATTCTGGGATGGGGTCTTCGCCAGCGTAGGGAGCTCCGTCGTGTCCCCAGACCTTCCAGCACCAGACGTGTACCTTGGAGACTTTCCCTATGGCTCCCTCGCGGATAAGCCGCGTTGCTAGTCTGTATCCTTCCGTCGCCTTGTTCTGGATCCCCATCTGAGTGACCAAATCTTTTTCCCGCGCGACCTTCATTAAGCGACGAGCTTCGGCGATATTGTTGGTCAAGGGTTTCTGAGTAAAAACGTGCTTACCACGTTCCATCGCGGCCAAGGTTGCTGGATAGTGGGTATGATCCGGTGTGGAGATGGAAACGGCGTCGATCGTATCGCCTAATTCGCTGAGCATTTCGCGGTAGTCCCGGAACTTGCGAGCGGAAAGAGCGGGAATGGGTTTCCTGTCTTTTCGGTTCCGTGGTCCTTCCCCGTTAAGGTGACGCAGATCAACATCACACAGCCCCAAGACTTGCACTCTCGGGTCGGCGGCGATTTGAAAAGTGTCGGTGTAGCCTTTGCCAGCGACGCCGATATGGGCAGTGCATAGCTTGCCATTGGGCGAATTGGCCAGAAGCCCGGATGGTAGAATCTGAAAACCGGCCAGGGCCGAGCTGGCTTTGATAAAGGAGCGGCGGGATAGCTTGGGATTCATCATGGACGAGGGGATTTTGCGGAGAGTATTCATTTTGGCTCCGGATTGGTCAAGATCTCGGTATTGCGCCTTTAAGGGGGAATTTAAAAGGATCCCGCTGTTTCGGGAGCAGGATGGCGCAGTGGAGGTACGCCAGCATGATGCCAGTTAAAGATTGTAGGAGCGGTTGAGCTAAGCGAGGACCGCGATTCTAGCAAGCGTTTATCGCAGGATGAACCCGCTCTTACTTTTTAATAATATGACCTTACGAACCTAGCAGTTATCCCAAAACCGGCAGTAGCCCAGTTCGATGTAGATTGATTAGCCCGATTCTTCCCCAACCAGCGTTACACTCATTTCGGTAACCTTACCGAAATGAGTGTAACGCGGAATTGTCTGCTTTTGGACTGATATGGGTAAGTTTGATACAACAAGTATGTAGATCTTGGATTAACATCACTCTCCCGCAGTCGCCGGATCGCTAGATCCTTCATTCCGCTCAGCGGGATCCGGGCCAGGATCGTCCCGCAATTGCGGGACGGCATGACGAAGATTAGGCCTGCCCTCGCAACGCGAGGATCTTGGCCCCGCGACAGCATGCGCTGAGCTTGTCGAAGGGACGGGGATCCAGTCCCGCAGTCGCGGGACGATGTTGGACCAAATGGTTGCCTTATTCATCGTGCTTCCGCGGATTCTCGGCGGGATCTGGTTGTTTGATTTTTCTGGCTCGATTCGAAGGCTCGGTTAAGCATCCTTACTAGAGATGCCTCACCCCTCATGAAAACTCGACTATTGTTCTTCCTTGTCGCCTCCAGCTTCGTGGTTGGCTTCGTGCAAGCCTCTCATCACAAAGGCGATCGCCCTTTGAACGTGCTTATGATTGCGATCGATGATCTTAAGCCGATCGGATCGGTTTTCGCTGAGGATCCGGAGAATTTCCTTCAGCACGTCTATCCGAACAAGAGGCTGCGAACCGAAGTGGCCAATCGCATGACGCCCAATATTCAACGTCTGGCTGATCAAGGGATCACCTTTATGAATGCCTATTGCGCGTCACCTGCCTGCAATCCGAGCCGGGCGGCGCTAATGACGGGGATCCGACCGCACAAGTCGGGGTTGACGACCAATGCAGGAGGAATCTTTTTCCGCGATTACATGTACGCAGGGGTTCGTTATTTGGAGAATGCTCAGACCATGCCCCAATACCTGCGTAAGCACGGTTGGTATACCGCTTCCACAGGAAAGATTTTTCACAGATGGAGCGACTACCATCACTCGGATAACCCAAGATCCTGGACGGATTGGGTAAATGTGACCAGCAGCGCGGGTGAACGTGTCCCTTCGAAGTGGGAATCCCAGGGATTGGCGTGGGGACAGGAGGGCGATGACGATGCGAGCTACACCTTGCTCGACGATTATCGGAAGGCTGACTTTATGGCTACGGTATTGGAAACAGGACAAGCCTCTCACGAGGGGGTTACCTTCCAGGTTTCAGAAGACCAACCCTTCTTTTTAGCGCTCGGTATTTTTCGACCACATCTGCCCTTTTATGCGACTAAGGATCTTCTCGATCTCTTCCCTGTGGAGGAAATGAATATCACTTACGATTTGCTAGAGATGTATAAGAATGATGGGGACGACGTTCCTGAGTTCGCGTTCAAGTGGTCAGGTTTGGCCCGCGACGAGAGAGGAGACCCCATCTTGGGCAACGATCGATTCACCACCATGTTACGCCATGGCCTGAGTATCGATCGAAACCAGGGAGATCTCAAGGGTTGGAAGAACATGCTTCAGCACTATTTCGCCAGTTGCGCCATAGCGGATCGGGCCGTGGGGCGAATATTGGATGGCTTGGAGAACAGCCCCTACGCGGATAACACATTGGTTATCCTGTGGAGTGATCATGGATACGCTCTGGGCGAAAAGCTGCACATGACGAAATTCGCCTTATGGGATGACGCTAATCAGATTAACTTCTTCGTTAAGGATCCGCGGAATCCGCAGTCGGCTGGTAAACGCAGCTATCGGCCGGTCAGTCTGATCGACATCTACCCGACCGTGATGTCCATGGCTGGTCTCGACTGGCCGGACCCGCGCATCACGGGTCACGATCTGACACCTCTTTTTGTAAATCCAGACGCGAATTGGGAAGTGCCGGCCCAATCAACCTATGGTGATGTTGCGAATAACATGATTCGGACCGAGGAGCGTAAGCTGATCCAGTACATGGATGGCGGTAGAGAGGTGTATGACATGCTCAAGGATCCGGAGGAGTTCGATAACCTTGCTGGAAAATCGGCCTTGGTTAAAACGGAAGCGGAGCTCGAGAAGTTGCTAGAGATCGCTATTGAGGAAGGTAGTTACTCAAGTAATTAATTCTTGAAAGTGGACATCGCTCAAATGCTAGGGGAACTCATTTTTTAACAGGGATCCCGCAGCCGCGGGATCGCTAGATCCCCGACGCTTCGGGGCGAGCCGTCTACGTCCTTCTCGCGACGAATTAAGCCGAGCCAGGGGATCGTCTCGCTCAGGCGGGCCAGCAGTACATAGTTTACTGTGTATCTACTCTCGCCCCTGCGGGACGATGTTAGAACTAATTCGGTTGAGGGTTGGTATGGACATCGCTCTGAGCAACGCGAATCCAGGTTCAATCCTTTACTTGATCTAAGAGCTTCGACGCGATTCAATTTTCCCCTATGAGAATGATTCGCCCCTTCGCTCTATTCATCCTTCATCTTTCCTCCTTCCTCCTTTTATCCCAGGCTTCTTCTCATGAAACTGAGCCTAATGTCCTGATTATTCTCGCAGACGATCTTGGATGGTCAGAGTTGGGTTCTTACGGAAATCAAT
>CAZFUD010000079.1:0-16359 GCA_964521705.1 uncultured Opitutaceae bacterium
AGCGACTTTTCAATACAAAGCCTTTCGTCGTTCTAATCGCGGTAGCGATTTTCTGGATTTTCGTTCCGTATTTCGTAAAAACTACCCTACGATCGGCTTTCTACGAATTTCAAGCTCCCATTTCAGCCAGCGCCTCCTACGTTCGCGAACTGCAGAATTTCTGGGCCGCTCGATCTAAGTCGAAGAGCGAGCTCTACGAAGCCGGTAAAGACCTGGCTCATCTCAATGCCACCTACGAATTGATGATTCTGGAGAACCAGGCGATGAAAGAGGAAATCAGCCGACTGGAATCCCTTTTAGCGCTGCCATCGAGACCTGAATACACTTATGAGATCGCTCGCGTCGTAACCCGGGATTTCAACTCGTGGTGGCAACGCCTCGAAATCCGCAAAGGTTCTTTGCATGGCATTCCGATGGGAGCACCTGTTGTATTCGCAGGAGGGGTGGTGGGCCGCATTAGCGAGGTGCATCAGTACACTTCTACAGTCGAATTGCTGAGCAACAGCTATCTACGCATGGCGGTCATTATCGAAGGCGACAATCGACCCATGAGTTTCCGGGGGGCCGGGTTCCGGTTATTCCGATCGCCCATGGGTCTCGCGCAGTATGTTCCCACCGACATTGCCATCGACCCGAGTGATCCGCCTAGAATACTTACCTCAGGTATGGGCGGCGTCTTTCCGGCAGGGCTTCATATAGGGCACTTAGTAAGCCTGCGACCTGGGTCCAGCGGCATGTTTCAAGACGGAGAAGTTCGATTGGAGACCCGTCTTTCCAATCTGACCGAGGTAGCCGTGCTCATCACCATAGGAAGGGAAACCGAAGAATGAGCTTCCTGTCTCGCAATCGATGGACCGTGGTAGCCATTTGCCATTACGGGGCATTGCTCCTATTTTCGGAAATCAACTACCAAATAGCGTTTAGCGGTATCTATATACTGATTACAGGGATGCTATTAACATCCAGCTCGCTGATACTGAGCCCAACGCAGGGAGCGCTTTCCCTCATTCCGATCGCTCTTTACATCGATAGCCGTGTTCCCATCCCATTTGGATCCAGTCTAATAATCCTCATCGGACTTCATTTCGCGATCGTTCTATTCAGGAGCCAGATTCAACGGGAGACCGACGGCCTTGCTATCGCAACCGCTCTATTCGCCAATCTGGTAATCCATCTCGGGTACTCGCTTTTCTCGCGAGTTTACATTGGAACAGTCAGTATCGATCCCATGCTGATAAGCGTAAATGCGCTTTGCAGCAGTCTGGTTGTCGCCCTGCTCTATACCCTATATTCTCGAATCGTTTTGGATATTCTCGGAATATTCGGGGTCAACGTAAACCAGGAACCTCGACGCAAACGATGAATCCAGAGAACACTAAAAAGTACCAGTCGCGGCTTTGGATCTTCTACGGATTGCTAATTATCCTCATGTCCATACTCTACAGTGGCCTTTTCTATCGGCAACTTGTCGAGTCGGAGTCTCACGCGAACAGAGAGAAGATACAAAACCAGCGGCGGATCCTCACCCCGGGACCTCGAGGCAACTTGCTAGACCGCGAGGGCAGAGTGCTAGTCGCCAATCGATCGAAATTTTCAGCCGTCGTTTTTCTTTCAGACGATCTCGTTCAAAGCGCGTTCCACAACCATTACCGTAGTCTAGTAAGGGATTATCGCGAACTTGGGAAGACGATCGAAAGCTACTCGCAACTCCGCATACATTCGCGGGCAATGGTACTCCAGAGCTATCTTTCCGAGGCAAACCAGCTGATCGGGCGTCAGGAGGAAGTCGATGCTAACGACATATCGAGACACCTGTATGTCAATCCGCTGCTACCCTACCCTCTAGTAGAAAACCTGACGGCCTCGGAATTCGCCGTTCTACTGGAATCGCTCCCTGTCGAGTCCCCAGTACAGGTCTATGTATCCAATATGCGGCACTATCCTTACGAAAACGCCGCGGCCCATGCTCTTGGATACGTGGGGCAAAGCCCTCTCGAGGTCGAAAACGACATGCCCGGAAACGAGCTCAAGACTTTTGCTACCAAAGGGACCTATGGAAGGAATGGCGTAGAAAAGCAATTCGACCAGGTATTGCAGGGCAAGACCGGGTCCGAAATCTGGGTGGTCGATCCAAGCGGCTATCAAGTTGAACCCGTCAGGCAAACGTATCCGGAAAAAGGCAAAGATATCACACTGTCTATCGACATTGATCTGCAACTAGCTGGAGAATCTGGATACGATCTCTATCAGGACAAAGGAGCGCTCATTGCCATGGACATTAATCGCATGGAAATCCTCGCCATGCTGAGCAAGCCCGACTACGACCTGAACGCCACCTCCCCTTTTATATCCAATCTAGTATTCGACGAAATTAGCGACCGCAAAGCCTGGGAGAACAAAGCAATTCGAGGCCTTTATCCTCCAGGATCTCCGTTTAAGCTTATCACAGCCATTGCCGGCCTGAAGGCAGGCAAAATAGACGCATCCACAATTTTCGAATGCGATGGGGCTCACCAAGTCGGTGGACGCAGATTCCCTTGCATGGGCCGCCATGGAGAGATCGACCTGAGAACGGCCATCGAGAAGAGCTGTAACGAGTATTTCTATCGGGTAGGCTTGGCAACCGGAGTGGATAACCTGAGCAGGGAAGCCATCTACATGCGACTTAACGCTCCTACGCACGTCGACTTACCCAATGAGACCGGAAGTATGCTAACGCCTACCAGAGACTGGAAGAAGGCTCGTACTGGCGAGCCTTGGTATCCAGGAGACACCGCTAATATATCAATTGGACAAGGCTCCCTAACAGTTACGCCTCTTCAGATGGCCCTTCTCGTTGCCTCTGTTGCTAAGAACCAAGTCTATTCTCATCCCACTATTTTGAAGCAAAGCGCGGCCCAACTATTGCGTCGACCTCCACCCAAACCTCTCGGCCTGCCGAAAGATGTGCACCAGGCGATTATCGAGGGGATGGATCGTGTAGTGAGTTCTACGGGCACCGCTAGAGCCGCCATGATCAAGGGAATTTCCGTCGCCGGAAAAACCGGCACCGCCCAGATAAACAAAGCGGAGGGGAATTTGGAGTTAGCCTGGTTCGTCGGTTTTGCGCCGGTGGACGATCCGAAAATCGCCATTGCCGCAATCGTAGAAGGCCAAGAACTGAATCAAAGTTTCGGTGGAGGACGTTATGCAGCCCCCATGGCTCGCTACGTACTCGAAGCTTACTTCAAAAAGCATCCCGAGTATTTGGATACATCGGAGGAAGGGGCTATAGCAAGCGCCTCGCTTCCCTGAAAACGATTCGAGGATCGTTCCATGACTCCTTGGGCCCAAACCGAAGGCGTTGGAGCTCGGAAATCAATTTATCGCGCCGACCGGCCAAATCCTCGGAAATGTCTGCCTTGGCGCGTTCGCTTTTCTTCAATAGCTTGCTGGCCTTACGCCGGATTGGATCTCCTCGTCTGAATGGCGCCGCCAACAACTCTCTGTAGTTGAGAGCAAGATTTCGCTGATACAGCAGTACCAGCACAGCGATAATGAGAGAACCAGTGGTCGAAACGAATTTCTTAACGCTCCATGGGGCGACAATCCAGGCATACAATTCCTTAACTCCTTTGGTAGCCCACTCCTCTGCGATTTGAAGATAAGCTAATAGAAAATCCTTGATTTGGATCACCGCCTCTTTCTGGGCCTGCTCATCGAAATTGACGATCCGTCGATACCAAAGCATTCGCAAACTATCCAGGTAGGCCAAGGATCCCCCCTCGGCTACTTGGGAGCCTAAAGCAACTGTCTGAGGGGTTGCAGTCGGCAATCCCGATCCAGGGGTAGGATCTACTCGAACCCAATTGCCCTGCCCGTCGTTAATCTCCACCCATGCATGGGCGTCAGAATTCCTGACCATATAGTAATTCTCAAAGGCGTTCCACGAACCACCCTTGTACCCGACTACCAATCTAGATTGAAATCCGGCCGCTCGCGATAACAGTACGAGCGAAGATGCGAAGAACTCGCAATGCCCATCTAGTCCAGCATCCATCCACCGGGCGACGGGGTCTTTTATTTCGGATTCCGGCGGCAAGGTTGAGCTTAAAGAGTATCCATGCGTACTGGCTAGATATTCAGTGGCGCGGGCCGCGAAATCGATCGGGGTCATAGGCATACCCTGACGAATTTCAGTAACAACGCTATCTATATAGTCCCGAGACGCCGAATCCATAGGCAAGTTCCGTAATGATCTCGGAAAGTCTGACTCCCGCTCCAATCGCTTGTTTTTCAAATCCAAATAGACGTCTTGTAAATGTCGATACGAATCTATGGATGGAATCGTCGCTGAAAAATCGATTCCTTCTAGCTGATAGGAAACCATTTTCGATGGAGTTTCCTCCATGGAAAAAGCATGCTCGTAAGGGCCTATCGACAACTTATCTAGATCGGAGAAAGTCAGTTGCCTAAACGAGCCCAAGACCGGCAAGAACCTGCTTACTCCCGGCTCGAGAAAAAAGGTCCAGCGGTCCCTTCTAACGTCCTGGCTCGGCGTGTCGGCGAACCATCGATCGTTCCAAAAGCGGATCGCATTATAAGGCGTAACTTGTTTTAGCTCAATCAACTCCTTCAGCACTGGAGAAACGCTGAATCCGCCATCCTCGTACTCATCCAAAGCCAAGACTCGCCAGTAGGGCATTGCCGGAACAAAGGTTCTACCTGAAACATCGACTCGCAAGGCCACTCGGTTGTCCTTCGCTATATTGGTTACTTCCCCCAATTTTACCGATTCGCTAAAGCCGGTTTGCGATGAGACAGCCTTCATTTTGAAAAGGTCTACCTTGTCCTCCACGTCGACCCGAGGAATAAATAGAAACGCTAGGCCTGCAATTCCCAGTAGCGAGGCGAACATAGCGGATCCCACTGCCAGGTTGCGGTAGCGAGTTCGATTCGATAACCGAAGCCACCCCTTATGATGCTTCCAAGCTTCTTTCGGGTCGATTCCCTCGCTCTCCCCTTGCGATTTGCTATCGAGCAAGGTTCCTACTGTAAGAAACGCCAACGCCAATCCTGTATATACCAGTAACTGTACTCCAAATACGAGTGACGTTGTCAGCATTCCTGCCATAACGAGCAAGAACAGGCAGAGCAACACGAGTTGCATTTCTTCCCGTCGCTTTTGATGATTCAAGCCGCGATACAGCACGAGCCATGTATTCAAATTTAGCAACGCAGGGATCGTTTCCTTGGCAAGAACATCCATCGACACCATCGGCACGATGCTAAAAGCGAAGAGCTTCCAGATAATATGAGGAGCGCTCGAATAGATTTTCGGAAAAGCTACGCTGATCGCCAAGACCGCGAAACAGACAGCTCCAGGAACCTTTGAATGGCTTTCCAAATTGAACAGCGAGCTTACCGACACCATCGCCATGGTGGCTCCCAAGAACCACTTCACGCGAAACATGTCGTTCACACTAAGCTTTGGCGATTGCCCTGCCATTGACGTAAGCGACTACTCGATTTCCATCTTCTGGCCGAAAAGTCACCGCATTACCGGCATCTTCGGCAGTTCCTCTATCCGTATCTCCATCCCAATCAAGCGACGAAATCTGATCGAAGAAAGAGCTTAAATCGGACACCCGGCTGATCTTGATCTCCGATCCTCCTTCGATGCGGCAATAATCAAGGTCGCCAGCCAAAAACAGATCCTCAGCCAGGCTAACGACGAAGGAGCCCATACGCTCGAATATCTCCCTAGTCGACCAAAGATACTTGTAAGGAGTAACATGAAGCGTATAACGACCTTGGCTCTCCGTTGCGTTCTGTTTTACAACAAGGGAGCCCTGACGAGCGGACACCTTCCAATGAATCGACCGAGGAGCGTCTCCCCTGCTATACTCGCGAAGCCCTATCAATTCGCCCGTGGAACCTTTGGCCTTGGTGCTCTCGCCCTGCCAACCAAAGCCTGAGCCAAGATTCTTTATTCTCCGATATTCCACACGAGCCGGCCAAATGCTGACTTCACTCACACAACCTCCAGGAACGTGTTTTTTCAAAAAGCCAAAAGGGAAAAGCGATGTCGTTTCCAGGATCTTGATTTTGGTTCGGCAGCGTACTTCAGGCTTGTAGCGCCAAACAAGCCTAGCGGAATCCCCTGGAGCTACACTATCCTGCAAATACAGCTCTTGGAACTCTTCCGTTTTCTCGCTACACAACTCGAACAGCAGGCTAAACAAAGGGAAGCGTTGTCGGGCATTTTCAACGACAACGGCGATTTCCCCCACTTCGCCCACCCGAAAGGTCGAACTCGTCTCGAGTCGCCAACGGGCTGATATGATATTGGACCAGCAAAAGATCCCGCTCAGAACAATAGTGGCTATCAGCAAGGATAAGGCGATAAATAGAATATTGTTCTCCGTATTGTAAGCGGCCAGACCCAAGCAAAGCCCAATGAGAATCAACATCATTCCCGAGGCCGTCGGCAGCACTTTTTCGCCTTTCGGCGGAACAAAAAGCTCGATAATTCGCCGAGAAAACGCCTTGGGCTTCTTTATAGACGCCGGACCCCTCCAATCAAACTGGTCTTTCGAAACTAAGAGAGCCATGAAATCCGGCCCCGATTACTTGGGCTGAGGAACGACCGTCAAGATTCTGGATACAATTCCTTCCACCAGCCGCCGCTCCTCTATTGCGTCGGATGAAGGCCTACGGAGATTCAAACGATGGCCCAGGGTAGCGGGCGATACAACCTCAACATCTTCCGGAAGAACGAAATCGCGACCTAGATATAACGCCCGAGCTTGAGCGGCTGTCTTTAGAGCCAAGCAGCCTCGAACACTGATGCCCGCTTTAAACTCGGTTTCGGTCCGAGTCGCAGTGATGATTCCGAGGATGTACTCGAGCACACTATGCTCGATATACACATTGGCTACGGTGCCGCGAACTCGTATGATATCCTCGCGACTGACTGGATCGCCAAATTCCAATTCGTTATAGTTCGAGTTCTCGCTAGCTAGGATCTGCAGTTCGTTTTCATGGCTTGGATAGCCCATCTGCAGACGCATGAGAAAACGGTCCATTTGGCTCTCAGGCAGCGGAAACGTTCCCTCGTAGTCGACTGGGTTTTGCGTCGCCAATACGATGAACGGATCGCCCACCGAGTAGGTCACCCCATCAATGGAAACGCGGCCATGGTCCATGACCTCTAGCAGGCTTGATTGCGTCTTGGGCGTGGCTCGATTAATCTCATCGGCCAGCACGATGTTGGAAAAAATGGGGCCTTTCTTAAAAATGAATGACTTTTCCTTTTCGTCGTAAACCGATACTCCCGTTACATCGGTGGGCAGCAAATCGCTGGTGAATTGGATACGCGTAAAGTCCGAATCCATCGCCTTCGCTAGACAATAGGCTAGCGTCGTCTTTCCGACGCCGGGAAGGTCTTCGATCAGCGCGTGCCCGCCAGCAGCCAAACAAATGAGTATGTTGTCGATTACCTCGTCTTTACCCTTAATCCGGGTCCTAATTAGTGATTTCAAGCGATGAAACACCTCGCGAGACGAATTCATGACTTCAGTAGGGAGAAATTCGCTCATTGTTTTTTCCATGCTGCTCGTCGCTGACGACAATTGCGTAATCAGACAAGATAACCCATCGGCCTTTTCCCAAGGGAATTTACAATTCTAGCCATCGTTTGCCCCCCACTCTTCTAAAATTCTTCCTCAAACCTGGAATAACTCGACTGCTACCTCGAGCACCTCATCCACAATTTTCTGGTTTTCGTCCACTAAATTTCGAAATAAATCATAGCTAAGCTTTTGTTTACCAATACCATGAGCATAATTATCGACCATGCAAAGGGACGTGACGGATATCCCACTCTCCAGAAGTAAATCGCATTCGCTGGCAAAAGTCATCCCGACCACGTCGCATCCCCATTTTTGCAGAATTCTTACTTCGGCCTTAGTCTCGAAACGCGGGCCCCTCGTTTGAGCATAGATCCTATCTTTGGTGATTTGGCAAGACAAGCTAGGCTCAAGTCTATCCAGCAGACTGTTGTCGATACTCGGAGCAAACGCGCTGGGAGCATCGTCGATGAAGGTGATGGGAGCAAAACTAACGTAGTCGGCGCACGAGACCAGGCTCCCCGGAAGAAGATCCTCATCCAAAGAACCCACAGAATTTAGGGAAAGGGTAGCCTCTACACCCATCTCCTTGAGCAAGTGGGCATAACCGCGATAATTCGTTCGATGGGGGGGCAGAGGATGGCGGAAACCATGGCGATTGATGACCACAATGCCATTAGCTTCCTTGAAATCAATTTCGCCATAGGGCGTCGAACTTACCTGCAGTTCCCAATTATCGAATATGCCAGAACGGGCGATGCTCGTTCCGCTGATAATCCCCACTTTCATCATTCCGATCAAATGCGCTGCTCACCCGAAATCAACACCCATCACGGCCCTAGCCTGCGTAATTCTACACTGAGAGCTCAATAACTTCCCCTATGCGCCGATAGGAAACAGATCCATCATGAATCGTTCTATCCCCTCCACAGTTGCTGCAAATCAACAAGATGCAGAGCAATGCCGAAAGTTTTTGGCGGGCAACCGATCTTGCTTCTACCGAGGATTCTGGAAAAACGCCCCTTACAAAGGGACTGTAAAACCAGACTCGAGCAAGTCTAAGCAAAGCCAGAACTGAGCTCGCCCCGAGCTTCTAAAGATAGCTGCCGATCTCACGCCCCTGCAACGCTGCAGCGGCATATGCCTCGCGACCGCAGCCCTAGCTCTTTTCTATTGATTCAGCCATTTGAGTCCCTACCTTCTTCGGCTCTGACAGCCTCGTGGTGTAATGGTAGCACTAAGGATTCTGGTTCCTTCTGTCGGGGTTCGAGTCCCTGCGAGGCTGCCAAGCCGAGACGGGACGAGAAGCCCGAAGGGGGGATGCAGGGAGCGCCAGCGACCGGAGATGGGGGCCCGCGATAGCGGGAGGACGATAGTCCCGAACGGAGCGAGCCAATCACCGCGAGCATCTGGCCTGTTCTGCCCTAGCTAAGGCAATCCATACCTACACAGATTAAAAGTACTCAAGAGGGATCACGTATCAAGGGGCTGTTGCCCCTCAATCGCCAAAGCAGCCGTTCTCAACCGCCACTGTCTTCCATTCTCCGCTCCGGCAAACTGCTGGTACTTGAGTGCCGGTAGCGATCAACTGCATGTCTTCGTCAAGCAGTTCCCAAAACCGTTTGCGCCGGACTGTATCCAATTCAGCAAACGCATCGTCAGCCAAAGCTACGGGCAGCAATCCCTTTCGCTCTCTCCAGTACTGAATGATCGCCAACGAGAGGGCCAATGTTATCGACCTTTGTTGTCCCTCAGACGCGTAGTCGCTCGCGGGCAAGCGGTTAACAAACAGTCCGTAGTCGTCTCGATGAGGTCCTTGACTAGTAGATTGCAAATAGCGATCCCGCTTCCGGTTCCTATCCAAAGTTTCTAGGAAATCCCCCTCTTTCTTCAAGTCAGAGCTAGAAGTATACTCGATCCCCATCTTCTCCGATTTGCCAGAAAGATTCTCGTAGATCGGCTCCGCTATTTGCAGTAGTTCGGACACGATTTCCCTTCGAGAGCGGCAGATTTTCAAAGCCGGACGATCCATTTGCTTCTCGAATGCCGCAACGACCGCTTCGCTCTCTTCTGATCGAATTAATGCATTCCTCTCTTGCAATAGCTTTTGATATTGCTGCAAGGAAGCAAAGTAGTCGCGATCGATTCCGCAAATAAACGTGTCGAAATAACGTCTACGCCCCCCAGGAGCTCCCCTGGTTAGTTGCAAATCGTTGGATGACAAAACGACCGTTGGAAATCTCCCTACGAAATCGGATAACCGTCGTACCGGCTTGGAATCCAATTTCACCTCTTTTCCAGATCTCTTGATACGAACGTCGACAACGGATTCCCCTGCCCGCTCACACTCAATTTCGAAACGCGCCTCAGATTGCTCGCCATCCGGGCCAATAATAATCCTATTCTCATGCGTGCGAAACGGCCTCAGCGCAGTCGCCAATCCCAAAGCCTCTAAAAAATTCGTCTTCCCCTGGCCGTTCGCTCCATGCAGAAACACTCTTCGGGAATCCAGATCGATCCGAGCATGACTTATGTTGCGATAGTTGACGAGAATGACTCTTCGGAAGTTCACTTAATAAGCAATATTAGTATCCAAGTTTTGGATTTCCTCCTAATGGCTTTGGGTGCGCAGATCTTGGATCAAGCGTGTCGGCCTGGTAGAATTTGTGGGCCTGAGCGCCCGCTCTAAAAGGGGATCCGCTTTCCTTAACGAAACTGGTTATCCGATTAAGGATGTCGGCATTCGAATGCTGAGACCACTCGGGATGAAGCCAAATTGGTCTTCCATCGATTTGATCAGACAGGAAAGCCACCCATTCGTCGATCGCTCCATCATTGTCTATAATCAACTTAAACTCGTCAGCGTTTTCCAAGGCGCTTTGGACCGGCACGGCTTCGCGCTTCGGACTTAAGGTAATCCAATCCCATTCGCCCGAAATCTCCCGGCATCCGGAGGTTTCCAAATGTCGTGACAAACCCGCTTTACCCAATTCGGCTGTCAGGCTTTCAAGATCGTGTATCACGGGTTCGCCACCTGTTACCACTACCAACTCGGGCTCTGCAGCTGCCGCCAATTTCGCCAGCGTTTCCGCCTCGAATTTCTCGACTCGATCCGGAACGTAGTCTGGATGCCAGGTTCCAGCTGAATCGCACCAAGGACAATGAACCGGGCAACCAAAAAGGCGTATGAAAAAAGCGGATTTGCCAAGATAAACGCCTTCCCCCTGCCAGGAGTAAAAGGTTTCGTAAATAGGATAGCCCATTAGATCCGTTCTTGAATTCCCTTCGGAGCGAAAGTCGCGCTATTCCTAGAATCCTCTATAACGGTTACCGAGAGCAGATAGGCGCGATCAGCCGTAAGTTCACGTATCATAGGATCTACTACATCATACAAGTGCGTAGCCAAGCCCTCACTCGAGCATTGATCCACAATGTAGGGCTTGAAGACAATCCTTCCCGCTTGATCGCTCAAACTTGTGAATTGCTCCAGCATCGGGTCATCCCGATTGAAAACACAAGCGTGATCTAGGCTCTCCGAAATCCAGTCGCGCAGAGGCTTCAGCTTCCCGAAATCCACAACAAACCCGCACTCGTCTAAGCGCTGGCATCCAAAAGTGAAGGTAAAGCTCCAATTGTGGCCGTGAATTTGCCGGCAATGCCCTTCATGCTTGTGCTGCCTGTGGGCAAAAGGGATATCCGAGTAGGTTTTCTGGCAAGTGAACATCGACTCTATGTTGTCAAACGCCAACCCGCATTGACAAGCGTTTCGAGCTCGGGAGCGTCCGCTTCATATTCCGTTGGATCCTCCACTCCCGCCAAATAGAAGGCTTCCCGCCGCTCAATACAGGTACCGCACCTGCTACAATGGAGACCGCCTCCCTTGTAGCAGGACCAGGCTTCACCCAAGGGCGCTTTTAGTCTGATCCCCTCCGCCACGATCTCGGTTTTGCTCGAATCGACAAAGGGACGATACAATCGGACAGAAGCCCAATCGCATAGCTGAATGGCTTCATCCAAGGCGGAGGCGAACGATTCCCGACAATCGGGATAGATCGCATGATCGCCAGAATGGGCCGCGTAGGCAACCGCTTCTGTTTCTTTGGTAATCGCCCAGGCCGTCGCCAACGATATCAATATCATATTCCGATTTGGCACGACAGTCGATTTCATCGACTCCTCTTCATAATGCCCCTCTGAAACCGCAAATTTCGAATCAACCAAACCACTGTGGCCAAACAAGCCAGAGATGCCACTCAAGTTCGCCACTTGATGCTCGATGCCGAGCGATCGGCAAACACCCGCGGCAACCTCGATTTCCTTGCGATGCTTTTGCCCGTAGTCGACGCTCAGCGCTCCCCGGATATCGATGCCCAGTTCTCTCATGGAGTAGAGCATCACCGTAGAGTCGATCCCTCCCGAGTAGACAGCGACGACAGATTTGGGGTGCTCAACAGGTCCTAGCGACATCGAGGCGGGGATAGAGGGCCCCGGAATTCAAGTCAAGGAGTCGTTTATCATCTCAAGAGCCATGCAAATAGGCAAAAGCTATCTGAAACCTGTAGTTTAAGCATCTGAAGCAATCAAGGTAGCGGGCGATCTCCGAGCGCCCATATTAAAAAGTCGAAGAGGCATCCTGTCGGGCCCGGCATAGCCCGGCTAATGCCATACTATTGCGGGCCTGTACGCTGAGGCCGATTTTTCCTCAGGCTGGAAGCCCATGCTGTTTCCTGCGGGCGCTCGGAGATCTTCCGCTACTAACAAGGCAATGCGTCTGGCATCGAAATGGCAGGGCCCACGATCGCCTACAGGCGACGCTCGAATATCATATCCAATAATTCAATACTTCGATGTCAGTCGAGTGATTCGCACCCTCTGGCCTTTACCAGCCCCGGCATCCCCGGTTTCTTCCGGCATCGCCAGGATATAGTCGCCGCCAGGCAGCGAGAGATAGTCGAATTTTCCCGGTGACGAATACGTCATTTCCGGCTTGAAGCGAACCAATCGAGCCGACTTTCGATTTCTTGGAATCAGCAACTCCCCTTTGGCGCTGGCTATCAAGGTTCTTCCAGTCGGCGAAATAATCAAACTCGCCAAGGATGTAAGTTCTCGAACCACCGTTTCGATCTTCATAACCTCCGTGAAGTTGCGGCTGCTTACCTTGAACACGGATCCACGCGAAGCGCCTTGCAGATGATTCGCCAGGAAATAGACGGCATCCTCCTGCTGATGATAAGAAATATCTCCGGGAATACTGGAAATTTTCATGACGTCTACTTCGGATGGGCTTTGGCCACTAAACATTTGCAGCATTCCTGAGGCGCTGATTCGGTAAATGACCGGCTGAGCCTTGACGCGGTTCCTGAATAGATTTCCTCCGATCCCAGTGTCAGCGACATAGAGATTTCCGCTCCGGTCGAAGCTAATGCTGTTTGGTGAAATCAGCGGATATTCGCCATTGAACCTCAAATCCGCTTCCGGGCTGAAGTCCGCTTTGGCCAACGTCTTTCCCGTCAAGGGATCGAAAAGAGTGAACCCAATCAAATCATTGGAAGCATTCTTCTCCATTCTGCCATCCTCTGATTCGATTAGCGGCGTTCCCGAAACGAGAATCAATGTATCCTTAGGAGCCACCCCATCCAGTTCCATGGGCAAAAAGTCGACATCCGATGGGGCCGTCAGTCCGAAAACGAATCGCTTGCTGGCTACCTTGAATTGCAGATCCGAGCTTACCGACATTTTGGTAATAGAACCGGCTCCTCTTCGGGCCCCCACCTCGCCTCGAGAACGATTTACTACGAACAGGGCCTTTCCGTCAGGGGCGAACACAGTAGCGACCGGCCGATCGAATCCCGATAGATCTTCCAGAACTTCAGGCCGCGCCAGACCCGACGAGACGAAACTGATCGAAAATGCGACAACTAGGGATATACGGAGGCAATAAGACGTCATACGCGCAGGTAATCGTTTGTGACCCTAGGCAAGCTATCGCCGGCTGTCAAAGCAAGCGTTTAGCCTGTCTTTTTCCAAAGACTAGACACCGTCGGCTCCCACGGGTTCAGACTCTAGTCCATTCAATTGGAGCAATGCAGGTATTCTGACAGTTCATATGCTGGCGACGTCGACAGGCAAAACGCCTCCGCTTCTGTTCGAAATAGGCTATCCGCATTCGATTAGGGGCCCAAATCCTGACCGAGTATCATCTTGTACAGCGAATCCAAGGCTTCTCCATCGGCATTTCTGAAATTCACAAACCGAACATGCTGATTCGGTCTAGCCCGGTCGATTTCGATTCCCCATAGCGGATCGATTGAATTGGGCAGGAGAGCATAGCGAGCATCGCCGATTACATTATCCTGGTCTGGATGCCAGGACAAGTAGCCATCAGAAAAGTGATTAAATCGATCAATGTCTCCACTGAGCCTAGAGCCTGGTTCAATCCCCACCTTCAGTGCGGGCAAATCTACTCCCTTAGCTATCGCCCCAGGATAAACTTTTGGCTCGGAATTGAATACGCCAACGCGAATGGCATTTACATGAATATCGCCATCCAACGCATAGAGGCCCCTCCAAACGAGTAGATTTCCAAAGGACGGTTTCGCGGTGAATCGAGTAGCGTCTCCATGATCTCTCGATAGAGCTAGTTCCTCCAGCGCCGCGACCGCTCGCTTGTTTTGAACCAGACCAAAAAGCAGATAAAGCGACGCAAAGGCAAATGCGAGCCTCGAGAACAACCGCTTTTTTCTAAGAAACGCCGCCAGCAGCAAAACGAGAATTCCACCCGTGAACACCGGATCAATTATGGAAATAATATTCCAAGCGATACGGACCTCTGAAAACGGCCACAACAATCGCGTGCCATAGCTCGTGCAAGCATCCAGCAATCCCGCGGTAGCGTAGCCAAGAAATGAATATCGATATAGTTCGGCGAATGCTATCCGCTCCCGGGAGAGTAGCCAGAGAACAAAAGAGCACACGAGCCCGCCGATTGGAATAAAGGCCAACGCGTGGCTAAAATGCCGGTGATACTCGATATTTAGCAAGGGATCCGACTCAGATCGGATGAAGATATCCGCGTCGGCAAGCATTCCTCCAGCCCAGCCAATGCCAATCGCCAATCGCGATTTGGATCCTTTGCTCAGGGCGGCAGCCGCAACCGCCCCCATGGCTCCCTGGCTAATCGGATCCATCCACATGCCCTCCAATAAAATAGTCTTCCCTCTTCGCCATCAGTGTCCCGCAGATGGACGCAGATGAATTCAGACTTTTCAAGAGACGAATTGCACCTAGCATCAATCTCCATCGGCGGGGATTCCCGCACCGCTGCGAACGGAAAATAGAATTGGTAAACTATTCCGATACGGGCAGCTGGTAGCAGGCCGCTTCTAAATGATTTCTCACTAGGAGGTAAGGCCCAGCTATCGCCGGCGGATTCCAAGTCTTTCCCTCCAAAGCGTCAAACGAGCCCAATATCTTGGCGCCATCGGGATTCGGATCCAAGAGCATCACTTCCCCATTTTCCGCCATCAACAACAACCAGCTATCGCCGAGTATTACTTGGCCATGACCATAACGCCCCTTTTTCCAAGTCCTTCGTCCGGTCTCGGCATCGATGCAAGTCAAGACGCCATCGTCTAAGCCATAGATGTATCCACCTCTGAATACGAAATTATTGAACTTGGCTTTCAGATGGAGACTTCTCCACTTCTGTTCAGCTTGAAAAACGGCCTCTGATTTTGAAACCTGAAAAAGGTCCGCCCCTGCTCCGTATCCACTCGAAACTACGAATTGATTGCCGAACGTCCTGACAGGAATCGATACGCGAGGCGTGCCCGTTGACCGAGTCCAGGGATATTCCCAGCGAGTGCTCCCGTCTTTCACGCTATGGGCTGCAACACCGGGAGCGTTGAATATCAATACTTGTTTTTCTCCCTCAATTTCGTGAATCACGGGCGAGCTCCAATGAGCCCGGTCGTTTCCGGCAGCCCAAACCACCGACCCTGTAAACTTATCGTAGGCCACCAGTGAACTCCCGTTTCGTCCTCCTGGACTCAGTATAACGAGATCATCATGAATCAGAGGAGAGCCCGCCACGCCCCAATCGGGAAGTTTGGCCTCATGCTTCTCAAGAATATTGAATCCCCAAAGTTTTTTTCCGGAAGTCAGGTCCAGGCAACTAAGTTCGCCCGTCGCGCCTACCGCGTAAACACGCCCCCCATCGATGGCCGGGGTCGCCCTTGGTCCAACCCCGCCGAGGGCATTGTCATATCTGGCGGAAACGCTAGATTCCCAGAGCTTTTCCCCCGTGAGCAAATGATAGCAGGTCACCAACTCGCTATCGTCTTGCTGTTCCTGGGTTACCGCATTTATACCAGAAATCGCGAATCCTGACCAAGCCTCCCCAATCGGCTGGCGCCAAAGCAACTTGGGTCCATCGGTAGCCCAGTCATTCGAAAGGTCCAGTTCAGTTACGGTAGCGTTACGATTAGGTCCCAAAAATTGGGGGTACGCTCCAGCGAGAATCGAATCGTTGACATCTGTGTCGCCCAGTTCGGCCTTTTCTACATATGACCACCGCCACTTCACTATGGGAATGAGGTCGCCAGATACGCCTTCGTAACGAAAAAGCGCCACGGTAACAACAGCAACAAAGCAAATAACTCCCAAGGCGGCTATTCGCTTTCGCCACACCAAGCGAGAAAACAAGATTAGCCAAAAGAGCGAAAGGGCCAAACAAGCTATGAATATCGAT
>CAZFUD010000080.1:0-16311 GCA_964521705.1 uncultured Opitutaceae bacterium
TCGCTCTCGGAATCATCGGCCTCCTCATCCTTCTTATCGTTGGGCTTGTAGGGTTTAGGTCGGTATCCATTGAAGGTGATCATGGGATACTCCATCCCGCCCCCTTCCCAGGTATTGACGGATTGGGCGGTTGGGTAGGGATAGTTGAAAGAGAAACGTGAATACACTTCCATCGTGTGAACGACTGCCTCTGTTGAGTACATGTTCCAGATAGGCATCGCCTCATTCGGATAAAAGGACATGGCCAGAACCTCGGGCACTTCCTCGTCATCTTGGTGGTGGATCATGGCGTCCCAAATGAATTTGCGGGAACTAGACCAGGCGAAGTCCCGCACGTTCTTAGCCTTGAACTTCCAGGTTTTTGCCCCTTCGGACTTTTCTTTTTCGTTCTCCAATGCTTCTTCGGGCGTAACAATGTATACAGGTTTCTCGGCATCCTCAGAATCGCGAAGACGCTCTTTCTGCGCGTCGCTCAGAACCGCATTGGGATTTTGGAGCTCGCCAGTGGCTGAGACGATGTGGTCTTCAGGTACGGTAATTTCGACTTCGTAGTCGCCGAATTCGAGAGTGAATTCTCCGCGTCCAAGAAACTGCTTGTTGTGCCAGCCATCGTAGTCGGTGTAGGCGACGAGCCGAGGAAACCACTGCGCAAGGAAGTAGATATAGGTGTCATTTTCTTCAAAGCGCTCGTATCCATTGCGTCCCCCTATCCGCTTATTGTCTATAATGTTGAAGGCCCAATCGATGGAGAAGGTATTGTGATCACCTGGCTTGAGCGCCTCGGGCAAATCGATGCGCATCATCGTATCCACAATGGTGTGTTTTAACGGCCTTCCCCTTGAGTCTAGCACGGATTGGATTTCGTGCCCGTATTCAAGGTCTTCATATTTGTGATAGCGCGCGAGTGTTCCGTAGGTTAGCTCGTCTTTGCTGGAAGTCTCTGTAAGGCGAGCCGTAGAATCGTCACGGAATCGGTTCTGGTCGAGCTGGATCCAAATGTAGCGCAGGTGGTCCGGCGATTGATTCGTGTAAGTGATCGTTTCGGACGCGGCAATGCGCCTTTTCTCTTCGTCTAGTTGAACTTTTATTTTATAGTCGGCTCGTTGCTGCCAATATTGCGAGCCTGGAGCCCCGGAAGCCGTGCGATAGACATTGGGGCTCGGGAGATCGACATTCAATTGGCGGAAAGCATCGTAGTAATCGCCCTTGGTCTGACGAATGGCATCAGCTAAGAGCAGGCTGGGTAGGATGAAAGATAGGGCGAGCAGGATGCGATGGATTGTCATGGAGAGCGTGTTTTGAAAGTTTCGGGCCAAAAAAACCTTTAGAGGAACGAGTCGAGAGATAGCAGCTCAGTGTTCCGACGCAACGAAGAATCGATGGTCTCGAAATGGATAGAGTCAAATGCTACTTGATATGGACACGCGAATATCTCGTCCCTCTAGACGCGCGATTTTAAATAACCGCCTCTTGAAACAAGCCTATAATTCCTTTCGCTTTTCAGTTTATCGGATAGCTAAGAACGTCAATGTCGTTTCGCTGAGCCGGGCCAGGGTTGCTACGACCAAATTGTATTAATGAAACCAATACAGAAGACATATCGGCGACGCGTTCTGGATGCTGTTCGGCGAAATTGCGGGACTCGCTAATGTCCACGGCCAAATTGTAAAGCTGGATCGGTTCTTCCTCGCTTCCATCGGTCCAGCCGCCCGAGCCAGGCCCTAAAATTAGCTTCCATTGACCTTCGCGAATACTTGGTAGGCCCCGCATAGAACAGCTGATAGAGTGCTGGCGTACGGTTTGGTCGCTGCCTTGGAGCAGCGGAAAGAAACTAAAGCTGTCTTCGCCGGCGTTGTCGGGCAGATCTTGATCCACGATGTCCGCGATTGTCGCCATTAGGTCGGCTTGGTGGACAAGCTGGCGGTTGACTGTGTTCTTGTCTATGATCTTTGGCCAGCGAGCGATGAAGGCCACTCGATGGCCGCCTTCCCAAACGTCCGACTTATATCCACGAAGTGGACCGCTAGGGAAGTGCCCTTGTTTCTCTAAACTCTCCACATCGATGTAAGGGGCGCAGCCATTGTCGCTGGTGAAAAGAACGAAGGTGTTTTCTGCCTCGCCACTATCGTCGATAGCTTGGAGGACTTGGCCAACGAACGCGTCCGTTTCCATGACGAAGTCCGCGTAAAGTCCGAGACCGCTTTTGCCTTTCCACTCGCTGTTGACGGACAAAGGAGTATGGGGCGAGGTCAGTGGCAGGTAAAGAAGATAGGGGTCATCTTTTGGAGCGGATTCGCGAATGTACTCCGATGCTCGCTTGCCTAGTTCGGGAAGGATGGGCTCCAGGGCCCAATCCTTCAAAGCGGGACCTTGGATGCTCGCTTGGTTTTTCTCGAACAGGGACACATCGGCGTACTCCGTAGGGATTCCAATCGTTCGCTCATTCTCGATATAGCAGTAGGGCGGCCAATTGGGGACATCAGTCCCAAAGTAGTAGTCGAAGCCGTTGGCGGTGGGGCCACCTGTAATCGGTTGGGTAAATGCCCGTTTCCAGGCTTCTCGGTGGACATCTGTAGCCGTGAGATCTTTCTCGCCTCCATAGCCGCCGGTCAGAAACCAGTCTTTGTCCTCATCGGCGATAGGCCAATTCCAGCCGAGGTGCCACTTGCCGATGCAGGCGGTTTGATATCCCGCTTGCTTGGCTAGTCCTGCGATGGTGAGCCGGTCTGTCGGAATCACTGGTGGCCCCCAGAGGCTAACAATTCCTCGCTGCAGTCGCGTGCGCCAATGATAGCGACCCGTAAGTAGTGTGTATCGAGAAGGCGAACACACCCCGGACGAAGAGTGGGCATCCATGAAACGCATACCCTCGCGAGCCATGCGATCGATGTGGGGTGTCGGGATCTTTCCCCGTTCAGGGTTGTAGATCTGAACGTCTCCGTAGCCCAGGTCATCCGCGTAGATGATAACGATATTGGGGTTTTCGCCAGCGAGGCTGGCGAAAAGTATTAAATGGAGAAGAGAGAGTAGGGAAGCTGGGAGGCGGGCTTTCATCGGCAGATTAATAATTGTAGGAGAGGGTTTATCCCGCGATGGGAAAAATAAATATCGTGGCCCAAAGTGGCTCCTACAGACTCTTAAATAGCTACCGAGATTGCAGGATTATCGGCCTTTCGTGGCCACTTGCTCTTTGTATATCTCCCGTAACTGATTCAAGGCGTTCGAGCGTTCGGCGGTTTTCTGCCTGAGGGATGCCAGGATTTCACTGTCGGCCATGTCTTCCGCGAGATTGTTCATCTCTCCGGGATCGGCTTCCAGGTCGAAGAGCATTTCGAATTCCGGAGGCCGGTTGCTGAAGTCGATATCGCTTTCGGCATATTTCCCAACCCCGTCATACATGCGTATATACTTCCACTTGCCTTGACGAACCCCTTCTTGAAAGGGATTGTCTCGTCCTGTGTAGAGGCTTTCCAGAAACAGATCTTCTCGCCACTCGGTCGGCTCGTCGTAGACCAATGGCCGTAGACTGGATCCATCCATAAACTCCAGAGGTTCGATACCGGCGTAGTCGAGAATTGTTTGGGTAATATCCAGACTGGATACGAGTTGATCAAGCTTTCGGCCCTGTTTTGCTTTCGGTAACCGTGAATCAAATACGAAGCAAGGGATCTTTGAGGCCAGATCGTAGAGCAACGATTTGCCGCCCATTCCGTACTCGCCCATGAGCAATCCGTGGTCGCTACCGTAAAGAATAACGGTGTTATCCATCAAACCGCGCTGCTCTAAGTTTTCTAGCAAGTCGCCAATCACCTTATCCAAGCCGGAGATGGTTTGATAATAGCGGATGTGGTGCTCGGTATTGGTTTCGCGTGTGTAGCTGTATTGGTAGGTTTGCGTTTTCCGGCCTTTGTCTTGATCGAGCAGGCGCTTGGGGATGAAGCGGTACGGGTCGGTCGCGGTTTCCGCGGGGATTTCGATTTCCAGATCACGATAGAGCGTATCGTAGAATTCTGTTCCTTGCAGCTGCAGATTCTCGTTGGCGGGACGCGTCATTTTACGCCAGTCCTCATAATCCTCATACATGCTGGTGGTTTGAGATCCGTGGGGAACGTTCAGACTAACCGATAGGCAGAAGGGCTTGTCATCAGGAACATGGTCCAGAAAGTCGCCCATGGCCTCGCCCATGATAGGCGTAATCATGTCGTTTTCGGCGTGGTGATAGGGTTGAGTGCTGGCGGAATTCGAATTTTTGGGCAGGAAGCGGGTCCAGCCATCATGTCCCCACCAATAATCGAACTTCTCAGCAGCATTGCCTTTGAAAGTATAGTATTCGATCCCGATTTTACCGACGAATCCAGTGTAGTATCCGGATTCTCGCAACAGATGCGGATAGGAGCGGGCCCATTGATCCTCGGTGAGTTCGTAAGAAGAAGTGAATCCGATGCCATGGACGCGCTCGTGCATTCCGGTCAGCAGGGATACGCGGCTGGGGGAGCAAACGGGTTCGGCGGTGTAGGTATTAGTGAAGCGAACGGACTGGGCGAGAAGACGGTCGAAATTGGGCGTCTTTACCCATGGGTGGCCCATGGCTCCGAAGGTGTCGTCACGCTGATCGTCGGTCAGCAGAAAGATGATGTTCGGTTTGGGCCTCTGCTCATCTTTTGATTTCGGAGCGCAGCCGATCGTCGCTACAAGGAATGTAGCAACGAATAGTGTTCCGAGGAGGGGAGCGAGGACATGACCGGATCGATAGGAGACCGGAGCATTTAGAATGGTGAATGGTGGAGGAAGTGGGCGACTCATGTTAAATGTGATTTTTGGGTAGGTCTGCTTGTTCGCCAAGTTGAAATCGATGGTTCATTTTGCTCGGAACACGTCGCTAACTACCAAAGCGACAACCAGGTCTTGGAAGCCATTGCCTCGATCCTTGGCTTGAGCGACGATATTGTCGATTACCTTGCGATCGCCATAGCTGGGGGGGCGGCCAGTCGCATATACCATTAGCTTCTCGGTCAGGCAGTGAGAGAAGATATCGATGTTTTCTACCAAGTAGCGTTTTAGATCCCTAACGTCCTCGAGACGGGTTCCGTCGGGAAGCTGCCCGACGGCGTCAACCGGTTGCCCTTTCAAGGTTACGGTTTTGTCCCCTCTTTTCTCATACAGTGGGTAGTGCGAACGCCAACGGCCCACCGGATCGAAATTTTCCAGGGCGAAACCTGGGGGATCGATCTTGCGGTGGCAGCTGGCGCAGCTAGCATCTGCTTGGTGACGTTCCAGTAGCTCGCGAATCGTCTTGGCGCCGCTGGTATCGGGCTCGACAGCTGGAACGTCGGGAGGAGGCTCGGAAGGAGGGTCGCCGAGCACATTCTCTAGCAACCAAACTCCACGAAGGACTGGTTGGGTGTCGACTCCGTTCGCGGTGGCCATCATCACGCTGGCCTGTCCTAGGATCCCGCCGTATTTGGAGCCTCGCTCGATAGGCACTCGCTTCATGGCGTTGTTTCCATCAAATGGATGATCGTACAACCGAGCATTGAAGCGATTCATGTAGGTAAAATCAGGATTGATGAATGTATCCAAAGTATGATTCTCTCGCAGAATTTCAGCGATGAACATCTCGGTTTCGTCAGTAATAGCTTTGAGGTAGTTGTCGTTCCAATTTATCAATCGCGGGTCCGGCATAATATCCGGCAAGACGCGAAGATCGAGCCATTGGCCAGCGAAGGATTTGATGAAGTTATTCACTCGTTTGCTAGCGAGCAGTCTGCGAGTTTCCTGGGCGAGTGTTTCGGGATCTGACAAGTCTCGGGCCGATGCCAGTTTCAATAACTTTTTATCAGGCGGCGAGCTCGTCAGAAAGTAGCTCAATCGGCTCGCCAGGTCATAGTCATCGAGCTCGCCTGCTTCCAGTCCGCGATAGATGAACTTTGGCGAACACAAGGCCGCCCGTATTGCCAAGTGGATACCATCCTCAAAACGATTTCCTTCAGAAGTATGTTGTAGAGCCACCTTAACGTACTTGGGAACCTGTTCACCAGTGACCGGTCGCCTGAAAGCCTTGTCCAGAAAGGGTTGCAAGATAGCTGTCGCGTATGCTTCGTCATTGCGACCTTGCCGATGGCCCATGAACCGGGAGGTTCGGAGACGCTGCTCCTTCATTTCATTGTCTTCCACCAATCGAATGGGGCCAAGAATTTCAGCATTTCCAATATCCAATGCAGGCCCATGGCGAATCATGTCCTGGCGGGCTATGCGAGCGAACTGATTTTGAACGGCGGGCGCGGTTAAGTTGGGAGCTTCCTGCGCGGCTGTCTCTTTTGTATTCAGAGATTCGCTATTCATAAGTCCCATAACCGCTTCATAGTATTGCGAGGGCGTCAGTTCACGAGCTCGCCCCAATATTCTGTAGGCCGCCAGAATGCGTTTATCATCTACTAGCTTTCCCAAAGCATCTGGCGAATAAAACCTGTTTCCTGAATCCGAGTAGAGTGGGCTGTTTCCCCAGCGAAAGGCGATCGTTTCGCCTTTTTCCAATACGACTTCCGTTTCGTAGACTTGGGCTTGGTCAAGTTTTGGCAACAAGCTGAATTCAGCCAGTTTGCGCATCGTATCGACTAATTCATATGGGTCCGCAGAGTTGCTGCGAGCATGGAGCTCGATGAGAAAAGGGTCAGCTCCAACGTCATAAATAGCTTTGGAGTCTTGGAAAGTCGTCGCGTCGAATCGAATACGGTACACGCCACTGATTTTGGCCTCAAACCGTGATGGCCAGACTGCGCTCCCGGCGATCGTGCTTCGTGAGGAGATCAATCGATAAAGCTGCTCTTGCGTGAAGGTGCCGGAAGCATCTAATGAAGTGAAATCCGAAGGAGTCAGATTGATCGACTTTTGCTCCGCTGGCAAGGGGCCAGACACTGATAACTCGTGTATATCCAGACCGGGTCCCGCGAAAAAGCGATAGCAGCACATGGTCTCGAAAAGGTTGACCCCAGTGCGAGCCATTTTGAGAGCGAATTCCTTAGTTTCTTTGGATTCAGGATCAAAATTTTCGGCAGAGAATCCAGGTTGATTCTTGATTTTCTGGATACGATCCCACCAGGACCACCCTCGATCGGAGCGTTGGTAGCCAGCTGTTTTCCAAGCGGCTCCCAGCGCGAGGTCGGCTTTGAAGATTTCCAGCAGGCGCTCAGCGAGCCATTCCGTACTCTGATCCGCGCTCAGAGAGGCATTGTCGTAATGAACGACAATCGTTTCCCCTTTTTGCAGATCGACCTCGGCGCGATAGGTATCCGGCGTTCCTCCTGCAACGCGAATCTCAGCCAATTCTCGCAGTGTAGAGGTTCGGGTGAAGCTGTTTCCATTGGCCGTGAACGCCAAGAGTTTGACGATGGGGAAGTGCCCTGTCTCTGGTTCATACGAGGAGAGCTCCATTTTCACGGCGTATCGACCGGTCGTTTTTGCTTCAAAGCGATTGGGCCAAACGGAACCTCGAGCCAAAGGGTCGGAGGAACTTGTCATCCTCAGAACTCCATCAATTGGGTGGCCCGTAGTGAAATTGAGGGTGAAATCATTAGGGCCCACGACCGACGTTTCGCTAGGAACGATTTTTTCTTCCTTCAATGGCGGGATGAGAAGATCTGCAGCTGTGGTTGCGATCTCGAAGTACTGGGCCATGAGCGGAGGCGAGAGCACCAGCCCTTCACCGACATTGTCGAATCCATGGTATTCGAGGTCGGACGGAAAGCTCTCCGGAGCGGCGAATGGTATTCCTAGAATGTCGCGAACCGTATTCTCGTACTCCTCGCGGTTTAGTCGTCTCAGGACTGTCCCTCCTGGCGGATCGCGCTTGCTTAGCGTCGTGTCGAGCCAACTTAGCATCGCCTGACGCTCCACCGCCGTCGGTTGTCTCTCCTTTTTCGGGGGCATTTCCCCCTTGTCGAGCATCTCATGGACCTTGCTCCAGGTCGCCTTCGCTTGGTGGTCGTTCCAATTGATCTCTACGAAGTCCAGGTTGAGGTCGCCCTTGCGTTCGATCTCGTCATGGCAATTGAGACAATAGTCGACTAGGAAACTATCGGCTTCCTTGGGTATGGGCTCGCTGAAGCTATCGACTATCGGGTTGGCCAGAGTCGTTAGTGGTAAGGCGGCAATGCAGGTTATCGCCGCTGTAAGACAAGCGATGCGGCGAACCATTAAAGCAGATAGTCGTTCATGTTCCGCTTCGCATTGGCGAAACGATCCGTGTCGAGGCCCATTGACTGCATTAGGGTGAGGAATAGGTCGCCCATCAGCGGGGTCGTATCCGAGGGGTTGTTCCGATCAATAGCTTGATGGGAACCGTGCTTGTAGGGACCGCCGGCTACGAGAACAGGAAGACGACTATTGTTGTGTGTATTGGCGTTACCCATGCCACTCCCGTATAGAACTGCGGTTGTATCTATAAGCGCTCGCCCATCGGGATCCTTGCGTTCTTTCAATTGACGCAGGAATTTTCCAAAACGCTCAACATGCTGTTTCCCAACAAGGTTATATTCCGCGATTTTTCCGGGATCATTGCCATGATGGGATAGACCGTGATATCCAGCGCTAAGCAGTTGTCCATTTATGGTGAATACCTGACCCGATCCCGGCACGAGGAATGAAATGACCCGCGTAGAATCTGTCTCCAAGGCCAACGTGATAAGATCGTACATGATGGATTCGCATTCCAAAGAGAGATCTGGCGCGACGGGATCGAATTCCGGAAGCGGATAGTCGATTTTTGGGGAAGGCTTTTCCAGCCATTGGCGTTGTTTCTGTATTTGCTGTTCCACGTCTCGCACGGACGAGAAGTATTCTCCAAGCTTTTCGCGATCCCGGGAGGTGACGCGACGCTCAAGCGAGCGGGCTTCATCCATCACCAAGTCCAGCACGCTGCCACCGCTGTCGAGGAGATACTTCATTCGGGCCTTGTCCGAATCAGAACTGAAGAGCTTACCGAAAAGAACGCTCGGACGACCGATCGCCGGAAGCATAATACCTTCTTTAGTATAGCTCATATAGCCGTTTACGGGAGGCGTCCCGCAAGTAACCTGAAGCGACTCAAAGCGGGTCTGGCGACCGATCGATTTGGCTACGATTTGGTCGAAGGAAACACTGGGTGTTCCTTTTCCGGTAAGATAGTTCTTCCAATTCTTGTGCCCGTTTGGAGCTCGATGATCGAGTCCGGAAAAGAGGGTGAAATCTTTTCGCAAATCTTCGATGGGCCCCAGAACAGGCGACATGGCATAACGAGAGCCTGTCTCTAGGGGAAACCAACTGGGCGTGTGGAACCCGAGGTAGGTTCCGATTGTGACCAGCCGCTTAACCGAAGCGGTTTTTACAGCCGCCTTGGCTAAAGCCGGCTGGACCGATTCGAGTGCGGGCAATGCGAGGCCTATTCCTAGGGACTTCAGAAAATGACGGCGGTCAATCATGTCGGTTTTGGGGATAGTTTGAGGCGCATTCTATCCTGATTTCCCTTTCAAGAGCTATCTGGGGACAGAAATACGAGATTCTATCGATGAACCTAAGTGAGCATACTGTCAACAGGGGGCTGATTCGGGGAATAGTGGTAAGTAGAGAATAGCGGGTTGTCACATATGGAACAGTCATCTTGTCCTAATGGGCGTGTCTCTTCAGCGTCGATGGGCTTATTCAGGGGGCAGTCTAAAGGCATGCCTCTACTGTCTTGCTCTAAGTGCAGCTCGTTCAGCTTCTAGTTTGTCTAGGATGGGGTTGCCGGTTCGCGGTTGATCGCCGAGGTCTTCGGGGTCGTCACCGAGCGAGGATTGCAGAGAAAACAGTTCCTCTTTGAGGGCCGCCATTTTATCGGACCATTCGGGATTATTCGCCAGGTTGTTGGTCTCAGTCGGGTCGCTGCTCAAATCGTAGAGCTCCCACTCATCGCGAGTATCGTAATAGGCGAGCTTTTCATTTCGCGTACGCACTCCGTAGTGGCTAGGCGTATCGAAGTGGGAGTAGTAGTAGCGATAGTAAAAGGATTGCCGCCAGTCTTGGACGAATTCGCTGCGCAGCAGGGGAGTGAGGCTGCGTCCTTGCATGTCGTTGGGGATAGGGTGTCCCGCGATATCCAGGATGGTTTCTGGATAATCTAAATTTAGAGTAAGATCGAAGTTAACCGTTCCCGCTTCCACGATGCCGGTCCAGCGAACAATTAAGGGGATGCGCAGCGATGGTTCGTGAATCAATCGCTTGTCGTAGAGGCCATGTTCGCCGAGAAAGAATCCCTGATCGGCAGTATAGATGACGACAGTATTTTGGGCGAGCCCGCTTGTATCCAGATAGTGAAGTACCTTGCCAATATTGTCGTCAATTCCTCTAACGCAGCGCAAGTAGCGCTTCATGTACTCCTGGTAGACTAGGCGGCGTTTCTCAAGACTGTAAGGCATAGCTTTGATTTCAGGGGTAAATTGAGTGTGGTGAGACCGGCCGCCAATCTCTTGCGTGCTCTGATCCAGGGCGGGAGACCGACCGGACCCATGGTCGGACAGCGTTTCGGGCTCGGGGATTTCCACATCGGCAAGGAAGTCATTGTAGCGATGGGCGTGCTCCCACAGATCGTGAGGCGCTTTGTAGTGAAGCATGTAGAAGAAGGGCTTGTGTGGATCGCGGACGTCCTTGAACCAGTCCAGAGCCTTTCTGGTAATGATATCGGAGCTGTGCCAGCCTTCGTTGGGGGTTTGCTTTCCTTGGCGGACAACGCCAGACGGATGCTCGTCGCCCATTTCGACGAATGCCGTGTCATGGTACTTCCCTTGTCCCGGCAGGATGGCCCAGTGGTCGAAACCGACAGGATTAGTGTGTAGGTGATATTTTCCTACAAAACCTGTCTGGTAGCCGTGGGCCTGCATGTATTTCGGCAAAGTGGGCTGGCTTTGGTCGAGACCGGTGAATTTGTAGACTCCGTTCACGTGCGAATACTTTCCCGTCCAAATAACCGCTCGGCTGGGGGTGCAAATGGAGTTGGTGACAAATGCATTGGCGAAGCGCATGCCTTCGCTTGCTAGTCTATCCAGATGTGGTGTCGGAGCGACTCGGGCTAGGCGACCACCATAGGCGCTGATGGCATGGGCCGCATGGTCATCCGACATAATGAAAAGAATGTTTGGATTCTCTGCCCTTTCAGCGAAAAGCGGAATAGCTAGGAGTGATAGAAGGATGTTGAAAATTAGGACGGGTCGTTTCATGGGGCTGATTGGCTAAATTTAGACGGCTTTATGCCGCGCTCTCCGATTGAAATAATCGCGGCATAAAGCCGCTCCTGCAATATTTCTGAAGGGCGGTCTCGTGATCTATCGATTTCGGCCGATTTCGTGGATGGTGTTTTGGACTTCGCCTTCGACGGGTTGTCCATTGGCGCCTTTAAGGTAGTACTTGATCGACATTTGCCAGACCGGTTCGAGGTCGGGGATTTTCAAGCGGAGAATTCGTCCTTGGGTGGATAGGCTGGCACCGGCGACTTCAATTTGCTTTTTATCGTAGTGGGCTGAGCCGTAGTTGGCAGTGCGTTTGAGGGCCCAAGTGCGGACAATAATGGAATCCCGGAGCAGCTGAGGCGGCATTGTCTCGAGAGGATCGGAAAACTCGATTTCTATCTCGCCTTCGCTCACCCGAAGGCCGATGGGCAAGTGGGCAGGCGCATCCGTTTTGCGAACACGGTAGAACCCTCCGGCTTGGTGCAGTTGGGCCGTTCCCCAAGCAGACATGCCGCAAAGGTAAAGATGCCCGTTATCCGGGTGGAAGCGGCCCCGCATTGTGCCGGTAGGAAAATCGGGAATCGGCAAGCGACACAGCCCGCCTTGAGCTTGCCCTTTGACGATTTCGTGAGGGACGATTTCCAGTCGTCCATGACCGTAAGATAGGTTTAGCAGTTTTCCATCCAGAGGTCCCCAATCTTCGCTGTCGACCCAGAGCAGTTCCGAGGGAGAGCGGTCGAAGCCTTTGTCGACCCAGGCGAGTGGCCGTTCCATAGCCTCGTCGGAGCTGTCATCGGGCGCTCCGTAGCTCCACATGTTGCCGTAGAAGCGGCCATCGGGAATGACGCAGTTTAGGATTCCAGTGACCCTCTTGATCGGTGACAATGAAGGAGCCATCAGGATTGATGCAAACGCCGTTGGCGGCCCGAAATCCGTTGGCCAAAATCTCCGTGCGTTCTCCATCCGGGCTGACTTTGAGCAAGGTGCCGTGATGGGCGACAAGAGGCGGGCGGGCGTGACGAGCGCTCTTGGCGTAGTAGAAATTGCCCTCATCATCGACCTGCAGCCCCATCGCAAACTCATGAAAGTGCTGGGTGACCTGGTGGTCCGAATTGAAAGCCTCGTGGAAGTCCATTTCTCCGTCCCCGTTAAGATCATGGAGCCGCACAAGCTGGTTGCGGCAGGTGACGAAGATCTCTCCGTCCACGAGCTTAATACCCAGCGGCTGAAACAGGCCTGCGGCGATACGATACCACTGGGCATTGACCGCTGTCTCGTCGGCGATCCCTTCGACTCGCCAAACATCGCCGTCCCAGGTGCAGAGATAGGCCGTTTTCCCATCGGGCGAAAAATCGATGCCGCTGGCCCGCAGCCAGCTCTTCCATGGATTCGCCATGGGTAGAGCGAAGCTATCCCATTGGAATGGGCCCTCCTGTTGGCCGCGAATGATTGGAGATGGAATTGCTGTTTGCCACTCCGAGGGGCTTCCTTTGGTCAGGGCTGCCAGATCCAAGTCTCGATTAGAAACGGAGCCGCGTCCGGAAATGAAGGCTACCTTCAGCGGTGTGGACTTGGCGGGTATTGTGGCTGTCAGGAAACCGTCCTTGTCTACCATCTTGACGGTGTCGCTTCCATCTATCGACATCGGAGTTCCTGCATTGCCCAGCCGCAGTGTGAGATCCTTATCGGATTTCCCGATATTCAGAATTCGAGCGATGCCTCCAGAGTCAGTTAGCAAATGACTCTCCAAGATTTCGGATTCTCCGACAGTATAGGCGATGACGATACGGTTCGCATGCCGGTAAAGCCCCTTGAAATGCGTCCAGTCGCGCGGGAGGGGACCGAAGCGGCGTCCGTCCAGCCCAACGAAGCGCTGGTCGTCGAAGGATCCGGTAGCTGGATTGGCCCAGCCGGGAACGTCTTCCGTTTCGTAGACGACTTTTCCGCGAGTCCGTGGCCAATACCAATGCTTGTGGTCGAAGTTGATCCCCTGCCAATTGGTAAATCCTTCTCCGGTCCAGACACCGGCGACACGCATGGTGTCGTGTTCGAAAGCCAACCAGGTGTTGCCTTTTGAAATGCCGCCTTCGCCAGTATCTAGGCGGATGGCGATAGCCTTGTATGCGATGTTGGCATTTGGGGCGACGTAGCCTCTTGTGTCTTTGCCCTCAGGCCAGCGATAGAGCTCTGTCTCTTCGGGCACGATTTCGAAGGTCCCAGTAAGGAAGGGACCGTAGTCCATATCGCTCCACGGTTCGCGTTTTGTTGGTTCAGGGCCAATCTGATCGCCTTTGGGAAGACCGGAAAGATATGCATCGGTGACCGCGAAAAGCTGATCGGGATTTCGATCTTCGATAAAGTGCTCTCTAATGTAACGTATAACTGAATACTTTTCCCGAGGGCTCAGTTGAGTTTGCGGAGCCATTAGCCGCCAACCCCGGGTTATGGTCTGATACATGGTGTAGGGATCGTTGCCATGCTGGAATTCCCCCTCGGCGAATCTCAGGGAATTGGGGATGGAGCCTGGCAAATTGATGTCGCCGTGACAATTGTGGCAGACTTGCTGGTAGACTTCTTGGCCCAGCTTGAAGCTGGCGATCTTATCGTCCTGAATTAGCCGAGCGTGATCGATTTTCGACTCGTAAGCCGGAAGGGCCGAATCGGGCAGGAGCATGGCGCCCGGTGGCAGCTCTTGAGCTAGAATGGCTTGAGCGAATAGAAGATGGAGAAACGAGAAAATGGAAAGTCCGCGATAGTACATAGGCGATGAAGATCGAGAGGGGAAGATTGCGCGCACTTTCCTGCCATTTCAATAGCCGTTCTTTCGGACTTATTGGACACGCCCACAATTCCCAGCCGCCCTAATTGCGGTCATGGAATCAAACTGTGTATCGATCTTCCCAGGGGAAAGTCGACGCTGAAGCTCTCCAGATGCCTATTACTCATGTCAGAGAGTACAACCTATTCCATATTGGGGAGGCTACTTTTTCCGCTTTGAAAGCTTCGTCTGTATCACCCCTCAAAAAGTCTTTTTCGTAGATCAGTTGGCAAAGAACTATCCCAGCGGCGTGTAAGGCGTCTCGTTTCCAATTTCCCGTGATCTGAGCCTATCGTTTGGCGAACAAGGGATTAGTAAGCGGATGCGTATATATCAAAGATGTCCTTTTCCGAGAGCTTTCGCGGGTTGTTTTTCATGAGACGATCGATCTTTACAGCGTCAGCTGCCATTTCAGGTAAAGCGGATTCAGGAATCCCGATTGTGCTCAGGCCTTTCGGTATTTCCACTTGGCGGCAAAGCGAATCCATTTTTGAAACTGCTCTGGTAGATGCCTCTTGGCTGGATAGACCGTGTGTGTCGATACCCATCGCTTCAGCGATGTCGCGAAATTTTTCCAGGCAACTTTCCCGATTCCATTTCATTACATACGGGAGAAGTAGAGCATTGCTTACCCCATGAGCTATATTGAAACGTCCACCGATTGGATAGGCCATGGCATGCACAGCGCCGACCCCGGCACTACCAAAGGCCATCCCCGCCATCAAGCTCCCAGTGGCCATGGAATCTCGGGCTGCGAGATTGTTCGGCTCATTGTAGGCGAGGGGCAAGCTGGCGGTAATCATTCTAATTGCGCCAAGGGCGAGCGCATCCGTGATGGGTGATGCATTCAATGAAATGTAGGCTTCCAGTCCATGGACCAGCGCGTCGATACCGCTGGCGGCTGTAACGGGTTTCGGCATAGTCGCCGTCAATTCCGGGCAGACGATGGCCACATCGGGAAGAATATAGTCGCTGACGATACCCTTTTTAAGTTGGGCTCGTTTGTCAGATAGTATGGCTATGTTGGTCACTTCTGAACCTGTACCGGCGGTAGTGGGAATCGCGATGACCGGTGGTCCCTTTGCGGGAACCAAATCTGTTCCGAATAGACTCTCGATATTGGCATCTTGATGTGCCACCGCGGAAACTGCTTTAGCGATGTCGATGGCGCTGCCACCTCCTACGGCTATCAAGCCATCGTGATCGTTAGTTTTAAATTGATTACAGCATTCGGCGACAAGTTGGATCTCGGGCTCCGGCTGTACGCCCGCGTAGATTCCGAATTCAATCGACCCAAGTTCGTCCGCTACCTGTCCGACCGCTCCCGCCTTTTGTAGCATCGAGTCCGTGACAATGAGAGGCTTTTGTAACTTTAGCCGCTCCACTTCGTCCCTCAGTCGTTTGATGGAACCGGACCCGGTGACCAGCTTGTGGGCTACTTTGAAACTGGCGATATTCACAGATTCGGAAACTAGAGACGGGGGCCAGCGGGTTGCCATCTTAAAATACAATGGATCCCGATGCCGAGGAAAGGAGGCGCTCTCTGCCTCCAGCTATATAGAATCCGATCGAGAAGAAAACTTCATTTTCGGAAATTCAGATCAGCATTACTTGCTGATGCGAGCAATGGTAGCCGTTTGATGGATTTTGAGCCTCGAGCGGGCGCGGAATTACTCTGCCAATGCGTAGAGACTGTTAAGCTCGAATGTTTTAGCTCCTTCGCAGGCAACAGGTCGTTTATTGGATTTGAGGGGCCTGAAACGCCATTGGGGAAGGGCCACATTGACCGCGTAGATGACCTGTGGATAAAAGTATCCATTGATTTTATACAGTTTGGGCGTACGGACTCTACCCTAGGTATCGATAACGGAATTAAAAGTGACGTTCGCGCTCAGGCTCTCAGTGAGAGAGCTTTGCGAGACTATTGGCTGAGGCTGGAAGATCGCTTCGGGATATTGATCCAGTTCCTCAAAAGTTGCCAGACGAAGCGGCTTATTCCGAGCATAGTGCGACGCCCCCTTCCGGGAGTTGCGACCACGAGATCGGTGCATCAAGCGACCCTTTTGCGGGATGCCTCCAGTAGCGTCATTCAGCTGAGTAGCATCAAAAAAAATCGGAAGCCGTTGTACCCCCGTCACTGGTGTACCGTTTAGCACTGCAGGTTGGAAACTCCAGTAGGGTACGACTTCATCTATCTTCGCTATGAGATCAGTGTGCGTGGCGATGCAGGCCAGACGACCAAGACTCGAATCATCA
>CAZFUD010000081.1:0-16203 GCA_964521705.1 uncultured Opitutaceae bacterium
TCGCTCCAAACGAGATAGCCGCCCCAACCGCTCCAAGCCGGCCCTTCCGCCCAATACATTCCCGTATACAGGCGCTCGATGGGCGTATTGCCAATCTTGTACTTGGCGAACGCGGGTTCCAAAACGATGACATCCGGTTCTGGATACCGAACGGGCGGAGCTCCTGGACCGTAGTCGCGAGCGATTAGAGGAGCAGCGGCAGCAACTCCAATAGTTGATAGGAAGGTTCGACGTGTAAGGGGCGGTTTTTCCATCTTCAGTATATTGGTTTTGGCCTTGGCCAGTTGGGATAGGCTTACGAGTTTCCCAGATTTCCCTGCATCCTTTCAAGCGTGGACTTCGCTGGAATTGTAAATTTGAGGGACACAACGGGACCTAAAGGTTGATTTCCCAAAAACAAGCCGCTGAAATCTCTGAACCTCTTCCGTCTCATAAACTTTATCCCTATGAAAGCGATCGTCGTCATGTTCGACACTTTGAATCGGCACTTCCTGCCTAACTACGGGTGCGATTGGACGCATGCCCCCAATTTCGAGAGACTCGGCGAACGAACCGTCACCTTCGACAACGCTTGGGTCGGTAGTATGCCATGCATGCCGGCCCGGCGAGACATGCACACCGGTCGGCTGAACTTCCTGCACCGCAGTTGGGGGCCCATTGAGCCTTTCGACGACTCTCTTCCGGAAATCCTCAAGAACAGTGGCGTCTATTCTCACCTAATCACGGATCATTACCACTATTTCGAAGAGGGAGGCGCCACCTACCACACGCGCTACTCGAGCTGGGAATTCAATCGGGGCCAGGAATGGGACCCCTGGAAAGGCGAAGTCAAGGATCCAGATATTCCAGAACTCCATCCAGGGCTGGAACGGCAAGCCAACCGGCAAAACTGGGTCAACCGCAAGTATATGGATATGCCCGAAAAGCAGTCGATCGCCCAGACCTTCGATCAAGGTATCGAATTCATAAATACTAATGCAGAGCAGGACAACTGGTTTCTGCAAATCGAAACCTTCGATCCCCACGAGCCCTATTTCACTCACGAGAAACACAAATCACTCTATCCCCATCGCTATGAAGGCGGAACTTACGACTGGCCGGAATATCGGCCACTGGACCAAACCGATCGCGATGCCATTGAGCACGTTCGCTACGAATACGCTGCCGATCTAAGCCTCTGCGACGAGCACCTCGGGCGAGTGTTAGACACGATGGACGAACTCAACCTGTGGGAGGACACTCTGCTCATCGTATGTACCGATCATGGTTTTCTGCTTAGCGAACACGATTGGTGGGGAAAGAATCGCATGCCCTTCTACAACGAGATCGCCCATATTCCGCTTTGGGTCTGGGACCCACGCTGGCAAAAAAAAGGGGAGCGACGGCAATCGATCGCTCAGCTCATCGACTTCGCCCCAACGATTCTTGACTACTTCGGTTTAGATCCGACTTCCAGCATGATGGGACAAAACCTCGCGAGCGTGGTCTCCGAGGATCAGGGGTCTCGCGACACTGCACTGTTTGGGCTTTTTGGCGGACAAGTGAATATCACGGATGGTCGACGGGTCTACATGCGGGGGCCCGCTAGCGAGGAAAACACTCCGCTTTATCAATACACGCTCATGCCCACTCACCTGCCCCATACATTCTACGTCCAGGAATTGCAGGACATACAATTGCAAGAGCCCTTTTCTTTCACTAAAGGATGCCGGACGATGAGAACTGCTTCGGAAACGCTGCACAAATCAATCCAGCACGAGTTCGGCACCCTTCTATTCGATCTGGAAAACGACTACGAGCAAAGGACGGCCTTGGAAGACGAGGAGATTGAAGCTTCGATGAAGAAACTACTCGTACTAGAAATGGAGAAAGCAGAAGCCCCACCCGAACAATACGAGCGACTCGGCCTAAGATAATGAAAATCCAAGATATACGTTTGCTGCCTCTGCGTGGAGCCACACCGGATGGCGGATGGGATGAACGCTTCCTCGACGAGGAAAACAATCTCCACACCTTAGTTGAGGTCATCACCGATGAGGGGATTACCGGCATCGGAAGCGTATTTACCTCAGCTACGCTGATCGAAGGAGCGATAAACGTTATCAAACCGTTCCTGATCAGCGCTTCAGCTCTCGACCCCGCGGCGACCAGCGAGCGACTTCACCAACAGAGTTTTTGGCAAGGGCGCGGTGGAGCGATCACCCACGCCGTGTCGGGCATCGATATCGCTCTCTGGGACATTCTGGGCAAAGTCTGCCAACAGCCGATCAGCCGCCTCCTCGGTGGGCGCTACAGGGAAACGATCCAACCCTACGGTTCCATCCTCATGGACGATATGGATGTCCTCAGGGCTCGACTAGAGAATGGCTTGGCTCGAGGATTCAGGGCCTTCAAAATCGGTTGGGGGCCTTTTGGCCGCGTGGACCGGAAGACCGACGAAGCCCTGGTACGGACAGCTCGGGACACCGTCGGTCCCGATGCGAAACTCATGGTGGATGCCGGTGGCTCTGACGCGTTCTGGCCACATGGATACAAATGGGCTCTGCAAACGGCTAAGATGCTAGCCGATTACGACATCACCTGGTTCGAGGAACCCCTCAGGCCCGATGACATCGATGGCTACGTCAAACTGACAGAAAACGCGCCCATTCCTATAACCGGATGCGAAGTCCTCACACGGCGGCAATCATTCATCGAATGGATCGAACGCCGGGCCGTCGACTATATACAGCCGGACGTCACCAAAGTGGGCGGAATCAGCGAGGAGTACCGGATTGCCCAATACGCCGATGATCATTCCATACAATTCGTTCCTCATGGCTGGAACACCGCCATCGGTCTTGTAGCCGATCTGCAACTCGTGGCCGCTACTGCCAATGCTCAATGGGTGGAGTACATCACTCCAGCTCCCTATATCGAAGAGCTTCTCGCCAATCCCATAACCCTCGACGATGAGGGCAACATCGCCATCCCCAACGGCCCGGGATTGGGAATCGAGTTGAATCCCGACGGCATTGCCAAATTCACCGGAGGGATGGAATTAACGCCGTCGGAACTCTGACACCTTTAGCTTTCATTAACGCCTTTCACGGCGATGCGTTGCTAATCATTGGATACTCCGAGACAAACATCGACATGAATCATGAACTCCAAAGCTGAAACCGAATATCGCTACGAAAAGCGAACTTGGCCTGAGATCGACGACGCCATCGAGCTGGGTAAAGTGTGCATTCTTCCTTGCGGGGCCATCGAGCAACACGGCCCTCAAGTAGCTATTCTGATTCAGGTGTCCTTGGTTCAGCCGAACTTGCGACCGCGGAAAAAGGCAAGCGGGCCTATGACGAGGCAGTGAAACACTGCTTGTAAACCTCGTTTCCTGGTTCAAGGACCGCCCGAAAGATGAACGCAAAGACCGTCACCGCGTTCCACCGACTATGCCCATGCCCTGGGGACAGCATACTGAGTGAACAGAAACAATCTAATTGCCCTGCATAAGTAAGTACTTCGTAATCCTATCAAATTAGTTAGGAATTCATAACGGTAGGGAGGACCGAGCCGGTCCTCCCTACCTTTTTTAATCCCAAGAATCGAATAACGTACTCGCTTCGCCAAACAGAACTAAAGCGACCTTAACTGCTCCACCGAATGAAAATTTCCAATGTTATTCCCTACGTCGCCTGGATCGGCTTCCGAAATCAACTGCTGGTCAAAGTCGAGGCCGACAACGGCCAATACGGTTGGGGCGAGTCTGGATTGTCTGGACGGGAACTAGCTGTCGAGGGAGCCGTTAAGCACTACCGGGAGTTTCTCCTTGGCAAGGATCCGCGACAGATCGGCGGGCTGTGGCAGGAAATGTACCGAAGCCAGTATTTCGAGGGGGGGGCGCGTGCTAACCGCAGCCATCTCCGCTATCGACATCGCCCTGTACGATCTTGTCGGCAAGGAACTGAGCGTGCCGGTCCACCAATTGCTCGGCGGGGCTCAACGTGATCGCATAGAATGCTTCGCTAGCTATCCTGGGGAAACCGAGTTGAAAGATTACCCGGCTCTAACTCGAAAATTGATGGACGCCAATTGGAACTCCTTTCGAGTCAACATTGTAGCTCCACCCGAGGCTAGCTACGAAGGCAAGGAAGGCGGCATCTTTGAAACGCGTAAGGCAATCGAGAATACAACTCAAGCCATCCTCGCCTGTCGAGAAGCGGCAGGCCCTACAGCCATGCTTGGCTGCGATGCCCACCACCGCCTTTCCGTGGCTGAAAGCGTCACTTTTCTACAGAGGATTCCTTCCGGCGCCCTTGACTACATAGAGGAGCCGATTCGGGACGAGTCGCCCGAGGCCTACGAGGCTCTGCGCAAGCTAACCGATGTGCCTTTCGCGATCGGAGAGGAATTTTCAAGCAAGTGGGCTTTCAAGCCCTACATCGAACGGAATATCCTTCAGTACGCCCGGGTCGACGTTTGCAATGTGGGAGGTTTAACGGAATCGGTCAAAGTAGCGGCTATGGCCGAAACGAACTACATCGATTTACTCTTGCACAACCCGTTGGGCCCCATCTGCGCCGCCGCTTCCGTTCATCTGGCCGCAGCCGTGCCTAATTTTTCCCATCTCGAATCCCGCGAGTCTCCCGTCGAACAGTTGCCAGTGGCCGATACCAATGTCTTCACCCAGCGACTACAAATGGATAGCAACGCCTACCCAACGCCAACAGAGCCGGGCCTAGGCGTCGATGTCGATGAAGCTGTTCTTAAAGAAATGTCCATCAAACTGTGGGAGCCTCCTCGCCTCTGGAAGACCGACGGCAGCTACCAAAACTGGTAGTTATAATACGTATACTATTAGTTGATCAATATTTCCTAACCGCGAAGGACGCAAAGATCTCAAAGGGCCAAGTCACCTATTTCATCCCTCATACTTCATAATTCTTCCTTCATAATTCAGATGCCCCTTCCTACCCGTAAACGCTTCGTCGTCCTGGCCCTCCTCTTCGGCTGCGTCTGGATCAACTACATGAACCGGACCAATATCTCCATCGCCGGCACTACCATGCGAGACGACCTCGGGATTGATATGATCAAGATGGGGCTGGTCTACTCAGCATTTAGCTGGACCTACGGATGGCTGCAAATCCCTGGTGGGGCCCTTGTCGACATTTTCCGAACCCGTCCCTTCTATGCCCTGATCATGTTTCTCTGGTCAGCCGTCACCGTTCTACAAGGATTCGCCAACTCGCTATTTAGTCTAATAGGCTTGCGTCTCTCCCTCGGACTCTTCCAAGCCCCCTCCTACCCGGCCCATAACAAAATGGTGACCCGATGGTTTCCGACGGACGAGCGGGCCTCGGCCATTGCGGCTTATACCTCAGCCCAATTCGTTGTTCTGGCTCTGATGCCACCGATATTCGTTTATCTATTAAGCACGGTGACTTGGAGAGGGCTATTCATCATCACCGGAGCCATAAGCATTCTGGGGTCGCTGGTAATGTATTTGATTTATCGCGACCCAAAGGATCACAAATCGGTTAGCCAAGAAGAACTGAATCACGTCCGCGCTGGAGGTGGTCTCGTTGATGACGGCGCGGAGCCCAAGTCAGAGTCGGGATCCAAGAAATTCAACTGGGCTGATCTTCTTGAAGCTTTCAAATACCGAAAGCTCTGGGGCGTTTACATAGGGCAATTTTGCCTGGGCTCGCTCTTTGTCTTCTTCCTGACATGGTTCCCGTCCTACCTTAAGGACACTCGTGGTCTGACGCTGCAATCGATGGGCTGGTGGGCCATGATCCCACCCATTGGCGCTTTTTGCGGCGTCCTATTATCTGGATACATTTCCGACAAGCTCATTAAGAGTGGCGTATCGGCCAGTACTGCCCGCAAGCTACCCGTCCTCTGCGGCATGGTGCTAGGCTCCTCCATAATCGGCGCCAACTACACCGACAGCACAGGCATGGTCATCGTATTTATGACTATCGCCCTATTCGGCAATGGTCTGGCTTCTATCGCCTGGGTTTTCATCTCATCTATCGCTCCCATCCGCTGCATGGGCCTGGTTGGAGGCGTCTTTAATTTCATTGGTAACCTCGCAGGCATCAGCCTGCCGATCATCATCGGCTACCTTGCTAGGAATGGCAACTTCGAGCCCGGGCTGATCTACATCGCCATCGTATCCATCATCGGCTTCTGCAGCTACCTCTTCCTGGTTGGCAAAGTCGAGCGCATCGAGCCGAAGGAACCGAAATAGTCGCCGCAAAGACTTGTGAGAATGCGCCGGAGACAAGGCCTGCCCATCCTGAAAGTCGGCCCAACAATCTCAATTAACAGTGACCTGCGGTCAAATCCGCATTGCGTAGCAGGATGATCCCTAGGATCAGCATGATTTACAAAAACACGGCAGAAATTCGTGAGACAAATTCAGTTCACATCGACGAAACGAAACGGAAAAACCGTGAGAGCCCAATACTTGTTTCCTCTTGAATTCGCCAAACTATAATGCTCGACGCGCGGGGCTCGTCCCGTTGCAGAATTGCTTTCTAGGCGATTGTCGCATTCGCTCTGACTAAAATGAAGCCGGCTTTCTTCTTAACTGTCCTGATCGCATCAGCAACCGTCCATCTTCTATTCTCGCACTATCCTAACGACTTCGAGCAGCCATTAACCACAATCGCGTTCGGCTCCTGCAATCGCCAGAATTTGCTACAGCCGATTTGGTCGGACATTGAAAAGGCTCAACCGGATCTTTGGATCTGGAGCGGCGATTGCGTCTATGTAGATAGCCCAAACAAGGACGTGATCATCCGCAAATTCGAATTTCAGTACAATAATCCCAACTACAACGCGTTTCGGGACAAGGTTCCCATCATCGGAACCTGGGACGATCACGATTATGGCGAGAACAATTCGGGCAAATGGTTTCAGAGCAAGGAAGTCACCCAAGAGAAATTCTTGGATTTCCTAGATGAGCCCCAAGATAGCCAAAGGCGGCATCAAAAAGGAGTCTACACCAGCTACACCTTCGGTCCAACTGGCAAGCGAGTTAAAGTCCTTCTATTAGACAATCGCTACCATGCCGATATCCCTGGTCCTGAAAGCGATTTGCTAGGCAAGACTCAATGGAGCTGGCTGGAGAACGAGCTAGCCAACAGCCAAGCCCAAATTCATCTGATTATCTCAGGAATCCAGATACTCCACGAGGAGCATCGATACGAGAAATGGGCCAATTTTCCCCGCTCCCGCGAACGGCTTCTGAGATTGATCAAGGATAGTCAAATTCCCGGCGTTATCCTCATTAGTGGCGATCGCCATATCCACGAAATAGCCGTCAAAGATGACTACGAAACACCGTATCCACTTTACGAAGTCACTAGCAGCGGCTTGACCCATTCCTATTCATCCTTTCCCGGCGAACCGAACAAGTACCGATTGGGCAAGGTCTTCTCGGGAAAGGGCTTTGGCATGATGACAATCGATTGGGACGATCCCGGACCTAGGATCCGCTTGCAAATCCGCGACGAGAGGAACGAAATTCAGAGAGAGGTGACTATACCCCTCGACAATCTTTCAAGACATTGATCTCGAAAAGTACGAAACTATTAGCGGCAATATCTCTGTCTGTAATCGGTTATGGATCAACCGCCGCTAGTATTAAGGGCGAATGGACACTCGCGAAGTCCCAGGAAGCCTGGGTCTTGACTGATAGATCCGCTGAAACGGCCAGCGAAGCTATTGAACGATTCGGGATACTAAAAGAAATCGTAGAGGCGGAGCTCAAGATTGATCGTGGTGAAAGCCCTCGATCTCTTAGACCTCACTACGTCCTAATCCCAAAATCTAAAGACCTATTCGACAAGCTGACTCCATTTCAATCGAGGAGCCCTAACTCTAGGGCCACCGGTTTCTACCTGCAATCAGATTTCAATCCATTAGTGCTCGCTGGCGGGACATACGAATCCCAAAATTGGGAAACCATTTATCACGAATTCACGCACCACGTGCTCCACTCGCATTTGAACGCTTTACCAGTATGGGCTGATGAAGGCCTGGCAGAGCTGTTTTCAAACTTGAGGTTCACCAAAGGCGCGGTCCAACTCTCTCGCTCTCGAGACCGGACCCGCAGATATGAGGCATCGATGCCAGCATTTATTGAATGGGGAGGTTTTTTCACGACCACGCGAGAAACGCTTACGAACTGGATCGAGAAGGATGGATTAAAAGCCCAAGCTTACTATGCCCAAGCAGCGCTTCTAGCAGAGCTAACCCATTTCGGCAGACCAGAAAGGAAAAACGGCTACTGGCAACTCGTGGAGCGAAGCGATTACAAGCCGATCACAGACCTGGATTGCCAGATTCTCCTAGGGCTCAGCTATATAGAATTACAAGATGCCATAGAAAAACAACTACGAGATTCGTTTTCTAAATCCTTTCCACGAACACAGCTAAAAACAACCGGTTCCGTCCCTCAACGCTCTGCCCCTTCATCGAGTGTCGCAGCCATGATCGCTATCGCCCTCTCCCGTAGTGGCAAGGCGGAAGAAGCCGAATCGCGACTCGCCGCCAATCCTGATAGAGAAAATCCACTTTGGCTGACCGCCAAATCGGAAGTATCTATCAAGCTCGGTATTTCCGCTCTTGCCCTGAATTTCGCGGATCAGTCTATCCATCATTCAGTATTAGATCCCTTTCTCTTAACCTTGTCGGTCATGCGATCGGTTAACGAGGATAGGCTAGATCCAGAGCAAGCTCTCGGCACTCTGCAGGACGCCTTTAAGGGAGGGGATACCTCGCGTTTGATGTTCAATCTGTATTTCGAAATTTCTAGGAAATCGAATATCATTTTCGAGAAATTCGCTCCCTTTTACAAAAAGGGCATCGAAATACATCCAGATATCGAATACGAACGGGAACTGAATAGATTGGAAACTGAAAGAATTCTGAAAAACTAGCTCAGTCTCAATGGAGACTATATTGAGACGTTTGCGCCAGAACGAGCTATATCAAAATAGTTGCGCAGTGAAATTGATCACGTGATCAGTTTCACTGCGCAATGTCGCAAAATTCGCCTATTTCAGGCTAATCGATTCGGTTCAATTCGATATCCTTAACTTCTAAGCCATCGTCGCCCGGAATGTTCGTTAAGCGCATTTTGGCCAACGCCCCCTTTCTTCAGATCGATCTCCTCAATTGGCATACGCTTTCAGGGCTTTCTTTCACATTTATTGGACTCGTTATCCAGTATGAATGGCTGATAATAGGGCTCAGGATCGAATGCTTCCGTAATCATGAATGGCAATCACTGATCCCCAAGCTCGGAAAGCGAGCACAATCAAAAATGAGGGTAGAATTTTAAGCAGGCAGGTCATCGGAATACGAAACTCGAATTGCCCCGTTCTGGAATAATTCAGCTGAGGTGAGCTCGTATAGAGCCATTCTAACAGCCATAAGAGGGTAGAAATAATTCGTTTCCAATCTTGAAATGATAAAGTCCTGAAAGATGCTTTAGAGCGATGAATCGTCTCACCCCATTTTTCGCCGCTCTTGTTGTGGCCCTCCCTTTTATTTCGGCAGCTGACAAGCCCAATGTCTTGCTAATCTGTGTCGACGACCTGCGACCCGAGCTGAATTGCTATGGAGTCGACTACATCCACTCCCCAAATATCGATCGACTCGCTTCTGAAGGCCGGGCCTTCTACAAGCACTACGTCCAAGCTCCCACTTGTGGGGCCTCCCGCTACGCCTTGCTAACGGGCACTTACGGTGGGCCTGGAAACTCGGCTCTTTTCGATAGGGCCAAGGAGCTGTCCGCGAACCCAAAGGCCTCCCCTCCCAGCATGCCTGCCTGGTTTCGGCAGAACGGCTATACAACCGTCTCGGTAGGAAAAGTATCTCATCACCCCGGGGGTCTTGGAGGTCCGGACTGGAACGACGAAGCCATTGTCGAAATGCCCAATTCCTGGGATCGCCATCTGCTCAAGGCCGGGGCCTGGCAGCATCCTCGAGGTTGGATGCACGGCCAGGCTTACGGCGAAATCAGGGGCAACGCCAGCCAAATGGATCTGCTGCAAGCCTATGAAGGCCCTGACAGCATCTACCCAGATGGCATCAGTACAGACCAGGCCCTAGAGCAGCTCGACTCCTTGGCTAAGAATGATGGGGACAAACCCTTCTTCTTGGCTTTTGGCATTCTGAGACCACACCTGCCTTTCGGCGCCCCAAAACAATACCTCGATCTCTATGCCGACGCCGAACTTCCCATCGTGCCCCATCCCAAGAAGCCCGAAGGCCGCACCACTTGGCACAAGTCCGGGGAATTCTACAAGTATAAGCGTGATGGCATGGACCCTAACACCAATGCCGACTACTCCATTCAGGTGCGCAAGCACTACGCAGCCTGCGTTAGCTACGCCGACGCCCAAGTGGGCCGCATGCTGAATCGGCTTGATGAGCTCGGTATCCGCGATAACACTATCGTCGTCCTTTGGGGTGACCACGGCTGGCACCTGGGTGAACACTCCATCTGGGGTAAACACGCGCTCTTCGAGGAGTCTCTGCGCTCGCCGCTTATCATAAGCTATCCCGGGATACCCAATCCCGGCAAGCTGAGCCACTCGATGGTGGAAACCATTGATGTCTTTCCGACGCTCGTTGAACTATCCGGCTTGCCAAAAGCAAAACATTCTCACGGCGTATCTTTGAAACCCATACTCGAATCGCCCAATGCTCCAGGCCACGACGCCTACGCTTATAGAAGCTATGGCCACACGATTCGCACGGAAACGCATCGCCTCATCGCCCATACCGACGGCTACATCGAACTATACGATCACCGCACCCTCGAAGGCGAAACCCGCAATGTCGCCGATGAACAACCCGACGTCGTTGCCCAGCTTAAAGCCAAAATCGAAAAGCGATTCAAGTAGCGTAGCTCTTAAGACCGCGAAATTGTTTAAACATCGTTCCTCTTTGCTTTCGTCACTGGAGTCCTCTTCCTACGTACGCCAGACGGTGCCAATAGGTATCCGCTTAGCGGATATTAGGCTTGATTTCAAATTCGGCCGTACAGGAAATTGAATCGCAAGTAATTCATGTTGGGCGTAGCCCACCCTGTTGCCGAAAGCATCCAGCGAGACCGACAATGGGGCCGTGTTGTTAAATAAAAGATTCTCCTACGCCCCTTTCGGCTTGGGCAGGTAGTCGACGAATTCCCCGTCTTTCTTCCGAACTTCATCTGCCGCTTTGCGACGCAGACTTCGCAATATGCTGCCGTATTCAGGATTCACGGATAAATTCATCAGTTCTTTCGGGTCCGCTTCCAAATCGTACAACTCTTCAATGGTATCTTCCTGCATATGTCGGATGTACTTGAATTTGTCGTCGCGCAGCATCAACCATGCAGGCTTAGGTTCTTGGCCGACCCAATCGCCATTCTTTATATGCTCCAAAAAAGTCTCGCCATAAACTCGAGCGGTATGCGTGAGCAATAGCGGCTCGCTTAGTTTCGTGGAAGGATCCTCCAGCAACGGCGACATATCCCGTCCGTGCATTTCCACTACAGTTTCGATACCTGCGAGCTTGTGAAAGGTCCTTACGATATCGAGGCCATTCACCGGTTCTTCGCAAACTTGACCAGACATTACGGTCCCGGGCAAACTGACAATCAGCGGAGCGGCGATGTTGGCATCGTAGGCCATCCACTTTTCTCGCGAGCCATGCTGTCCCCAGGCGAATCCTTGGTCGGATGTAAAAACTACCAGCGTGTTCTCCAACTGGCCCGTCTCCTTGAGAGCTTGAATCAAAGCTCCGACCCCATCATCCAGCGAAGCTACGGCCCGATTGTACTTTTTAACCATCGCGTCGAATTTAGCAGGTTTCCCGTCCTCATCCTTCTCCCACCGAGAGTAATTGACCAAGTGTTTGGGCTTAGTCGGTCTGGGGCCGAACACATCTTCAGGGATTTCCGTTTCCGGAGTATCGGCATAGAGTTCCTTATGACGATCCGCCTCCGTGTAGGGTCCATGCACTCCCCCATAGCAAAGCCAAAGGAACCAGGGCTTATCGTTTGCCTGAGATTCATTCCGGATATAGTCCACCGCGAGCTCCGTGTAACGATCCGTCGAATACCCATTCAGAGGGACTCGCTCGCCTCCGTTGTAGCGGACGAGAGTTCCATAAAAATAGGCGCTTCCATTTTCCTTCGGTCCACCGCGATCCCAAATGACCGAGTAATCCCAGTCCCGGCCATGGCCAACATCCTCTCCGAGGTGCCACTTGCCAATACAGGCGGTCTTGTATCCGTTAGCTCGAAAGTTCGCCGGCCAGAACGGTTGGACCTCAGGGTCGTAGTCACATTTTGGATAACGGGACGTATCGAAGCTCTTGATGGCATGCTGGAACCGTCCGGTCATCATCATGGAACGCGACATTTGGCAGGAAGCCCCGGTGTAACAGGTTCGAAATCGCAAGCCCGAAGCGGCCAAGGCATCGATATGCGGCGTATGTACCCATTCGTGAGCTTCCTCATAAGCGCTCACCGAACGCCGTGATTGATCATCTGTAAATATGTAGAGGATGTTCGGCCTGTCGGCAAAGGCGCGGGAGCCTTCTTCCCAGTGGGCAAAGACCACTAGGGTGACCAAGAGCGGGAAACGCGGCCAATTTCGCAGCCTGGCAATCAGCTTTTCAATGCAGTCGTCCATACCGGTAGGCAATTTTGCGTCTAATCGATGCCTAGACAAGTTCTGATTGAAATTGACCGTGAACTCGTCCCGGCGTTGTGTTTAGCTCGCGCTCGAACCGCACTAAAAGTCCTACATTCTCTGAAAGACCCACACACTTCCCATGACCCCTCACCTAATACCGAACTCTGGCAATCGGATCGGCCACGGCTACACGAAAATTACCGAAGCGGGCGACCCTTCCGCTGGAGGCTTGGACACGCAAATGGATTTCGGCACCAAGATCCACGGCCGCTCTGAACCGATCGACGAAGCGAGCCCCAAAGAAACCGTTTGGGTGCTTCTCCGTGGCGCGGCCAAAGTCAAGGTCGACGGATCCACCCACGAGCTCAAACGTGACTCGATTTTCGATGATCCTCCAACTGCTATTCATCTCGGTCCAGGAGCGCGAATCGTCATCGAACCATTGAGCGACGAAGTGGAATGGGCCATTACGCGCACGGACAATCCCAAGGAGATCGAGTCGGTAGTCTACACCCCTGATAAACTGGCCCCGGAGTATCGAGGAGCGGGCCTCGTGCAGGATGCCTGCTTGCGAAATGTTCGACTGATATTCGACTACTCAGTAAATCCCGACTCGAACCTGGTCATCGGGGAGGTAGTCAACTACCCAGGCCGCTGGTCCAGCTATCCGCCTCACCACCACGATCAGCCGGAAATTTATCATTACCGATTCACGAAGCCGCAAGGCTACGGACATGCCGAACTGGGCGACGAAGTGTTCAAGGTACAGCACAATGACACAATCGTCATCCCTCCTCAATTGGACCATGCTCAGGTTTCCGCGCCCGGATATGGCATGTGGTATCTGTGGGTTATCCGACATCTCGACGGCAACCCCTATACCGGATTCGAGTTTACCGAGGATCACGCATGGACCTTGAGCCCGGATGACCAAGGCTGGAAACCCGAAGAAACCCAAAAGTAGCCATGAATACACAACATCTATCGGTGGGAGCAGCCATCGTAAAATTTCTGCAGAACCTATATATCGCCCGGGACGGACAGGAACATCGCCTCATAAATGGTGTATTCGGGATATTCGGACACGGCAATGTGACTGGGTTTGGTCAAGCATTAGAAGAATACGGCGGCCGTGCCCTTCCCTACTACCAAGGCAAGAACGAGCAATGCATGGCCCATTCGGCCACCGCCTTCGCCAAAGCCCGCCGCCGTCTAGGAGCCATGGCCTGCACGTCGTCTATTGGTCCAGGAGCGACCAATATGGTCACCGGAGCCGCGACCGCTACAGTCAATCGCCTGCCCCTCCTACTGTTGCCAGGGGACATCTTCGCCAGTCGCATCCAAGGGCCCGTTCTCCAGCAGTTGGAAAACCCGCTCACCCAAGACTCCGGAGTAAACGACTGCTTCAAGCCAGTTTCGAAATACTGGGACCGAATCTACCGCCCGGAACAATTGCTTACCGCCCTTCCTGAAGCAATGCGGGTGCTTGCGGATCCCGCTCAAACGGGAGCGGTCACCCTTTGCCTCCCTCAGGACGTGCAAGCGGAGAGCTTTGATTTTCCGGAAAACCTATTCGACAAAAGGGTCTATATAAACGAACGCGTTTCCGTAACTCCAGCAGCGCTACAAGAAGCTGTAAGCCTGATCCAGGCCGCCAAACAGCCACTAATCGTAGCCGGCGGCGGTATCCATTATTCGGAGGCAGAAGATGCCTTGCACCATTTCGCTGAAAAAACGGGTATTCCCGTCGTTGTTTCCCAAGCCGGAAAAGGATCTATGCTCGAACGCCATCCCCAATGCCTTGGATCCGTTGGAGCTACAGGCAATTTGGCCGGCAATCAGGCGGCATCGGATGCGGACTTGGTCATCAACATCGGCACTCGGCTATCGGATTTTACCACCGCATCCAAGTCCCAGTTTCAAAACCCCGGTGTTCGATTCATCGCTGTTAACGTGAATCCCATGGACGCTCATAAGCACGGCGCCTTCCCGCTTACTGGAGATGCTCGAGCCGTGCTGAACGACTTGGCGGATGCCGTTGGAGACCACTCGGTGTCCTCGGAGTACGCTCATAATATCGCATCCTGGAAAGCGGATTGGGAAAGGGCGTACGCCGAAATCGTTCATCCCGAAAACGATGAGGGACCGCTTTACCAAAGCGAAGTGATCCATATTCTCAACGAATTCGGGGACGAGAATTCGACCACTATTCACGCCTCCGGAGGCGTTCCCGGCGATATCCACAAGCTCTGGAACTGCAAAGCGGCGATGGACTACCACTCGGAATACGGCTATTCCTGCATGGGGTATGAAATTGCCGGCGCGATGGGCGTTAAGATGGCCGATCCGAGCAGGGAGGTCTACGCTCTGGTTGGGGATGGCAGTTATATGATGCTTAGCCAAGATGTCCTTACCTCGATACAGGAAGGTCTGAAGATTACCATTGTCCTACTAGACAACCACGGATTCCAATGTATCCGAGGACTGCAGACTAGCTGTGGCGGCAAGGATTTCGGAAACGAGTTCAGAGCCCGCGAGAGTGAGAGCAGCCGTCTGGAAGGCGAGTTCGTGGAAATCGATTTCTGCGCCAACGCAAAAAGCATGGGGGCAGCCGTCTATCGAGCTGAAGACGAAGCATCGCTAATCGAGGCCCTTGGCAAAGCCAAAGAGGAAACTCGAACGACGATGATCTATGTACCGATTCGCCGGGAATCGAACATCCCTGGCTACTCATGGTGGGATGTTCCGGTCTCCGATTCTTCAAACATTCCTGCAGTGCGGATAGCCCACCAGAACTATCAAGAGGCAAAAAAGAAACAGCGTTTCTACTATTGAGCAATAGAGACAAATTTCGGGAGCTGAACAATCCTCTCGGCGTCCATCCTATAAACTGGAGCAACGACGACTTCAAGGATCTGGGGGCGGACACTCCGGTCGAGAAGTGCTTCCAGCAAATGCAGGAAGCTGGATTCGCGGGTACTGAGGTTGGGAACAAGTATCCAAAAGACCCCCACAAACTAAGAGCCTTGATGGAACCCTATCGGCTTCGGCTGATTGGCGGATGGCACAGCACGCTCTTAGCGGAGAACGCTTATCCTGATGAAGAGCGGCGATTCTTGGAGTACTTGGATTTCCTCAAGGCCATGGACGCCTCTGTCGTCGTTCTAGCCGAGTGCTCCAACGCGATCCACGGTGACGAATCGAAAGCGCTTGTCTTCGAAGATGAGGCGATCGGGCTTTCAGAAGATCAATGGCAACCTTTCTATAAGGGGCTCGACAAGCTTAGCGAACTAGCGGCTAACACCGGGATTCCAGCCGTTTACCATCATCATATGGGCACCGTGATTCAATCCGAGGAATCTCTCGATGCCCTTATGGACAATACTGAGACAATCAAGCTGCTCTTCGATACTGGGCATCTGACTTTTGCCGGCATCGATCCACCAAAGATTCTAAAGAAATACATAGATCGGATCGGCCACGTGCACCTAAAGAACGTACGCCCCAGTATCGT
>CAZFUD010000082.1:0-16199 GCA_964521705.1 uncultured Opitutaceae bacterium
GCTCAAGCCAATCTTCTTGTCGCTCTTCTAATTCGCATTGAATCATCTCAGTCAGGATCCTGCCGGGAGCCACCACGTTAACGGTTATACCAAACGGGCCCATTTCCTTGGCCAATGAATAGGTAAATCCCAGAACACCCGATTTCGTTGTTGCATAGTGAGCGTGATATTTAGATCCAGAAAAAGCAGCCTGAGAGGAGAGGTTAACGATCCGGCCCCATCCCTGGAGTTTCATGCCCGGCAGGCAGGACTTGCTAATCTGAAAGACCGCCGAAAGATTCACCGCTAGTGTACGATTCCACGCTTCATCGCTCATCTCAACAACGGGACTATCCGTAAATTCGGCTGCATTGTTGACCAAGATGGCGACGGGCCCCAGCGACTTTTCCACCGAGCGCACCAAGCGCTCTCCCGCATCCGGTTCCCGCAAATTCGCTTGAACTGCGCACGCAGGGACTCCCATTTCTCGAATACTAGAAACGGTTTCCTCTGCACCCTCAGAGCTTCGGTTGAAATGCACGGCGATGGCCGTGGCGCTTTCAGCCAGTTTCAGACAAGCCGCCCGCCCTATTCCCCGAGAACCTCCAGTGACGAGCGCCACCCGTTTCGAAACGTCAACATCGGAATTCTCATTTTTTTGCATGGAATATTGGATACAATTATTAGGCGTTTAGGGCTCGGATTAAACGGGACCTTTCCCAGACTTCAGGATTAACTAAATTAGTCGGCCGTTCACCTTCAAAGGCTCTAAGCAGATCGTCGACCATTATCCTGCTATGATGATGGAAAACCTCCTCGCTGGCTCCGGCCAGATGAGGGCTGAGTACGACATTTTTGAGGGAAAGAAACGCCTTGTCGTCTCCAGAAATCGGTTCTGTCCGATAAACATCAAGCGCGGCCCCGGCAATCTTTTTGTCTTTTAGGATCTGATACAAAGCCTCATAGTCGACCAACGCAGCCCTAGCCGTGTTGATGAATAAAGCGGTGGGTTTCATCATTTCAAACAGGTCCTTGGAAAACAATCCCTGGGTTTCGGAACACACCTTGGTCGCCATCACCACAAAATCGGAGCGCTGCGCCAGCTCATCTAGTTCAACTTTTTGCCCGTCGAAGGCAACCAATGCTTCAGGTGCAACGAAAGGATCGTACACGAGTATTTTCATTCCAAAAGCGCGGGCGCGATAGGCAATTTCACGACCTATGGCGCCACAACCGACCAGACCCATCGTTTTACCGAACAATTCAGGTCCCGTAAAGCGATTGAAGGGCGCATTCGCATCCAAGCTCCATTCGGAGGTGACTCCTCTCCGATCAACTGGCTTGTCCTCGTAATCCACTTGAGTTAATTCGGAGGTATAGCGAAGCAAGTGATCCACCTGTGAGATATGCCTGGCGAGCGAGATCATTAGGCCCAGGGTATATTCGGCCACCGAAATGGCATTACGCCCCGGTGTATTGAGGACTGGGATACCCAATTCCGTTGCGCATTCAATATCGATATTGGCTTCGGGGCCCGTTCGACAGCAGCCAATTATTTGCAACTCGTTTGCGGCCTCGAGGACTTCCCGCGTGATCGACTCGAACTCGAGGATCAGCATTTGAAATTCCGGCAGCCTTTCCAGAAGAGCCTCCCGATTCATTTTGATACGATCTACGCGCCACCCCGCAAACTGGAACTCCTCCACAGGAGGTTTCAATCGATTGAGTTCGCTTTCAAGAAATCGAGCCGTCACGAGGACGCGTTTGGTTTGCATAAGCTTTTTTGGAAATTGCAAAAGTCACTGCAACTGCGTTCATCAGATCACAGCTGCTAAATCGTCAAAATCTTCTTTGAGATGATGGTAGAGGTTACGGAATATTTGGTACAGCTGTTGATATAGCTCCTCATTATCGGGGTTGGGTTCATACCGATTGTGGATCGTAACCATTTCCTCCAAAGCTATACGGATATCTTGATAAATCCCCAGTCCCATTCCTGCCAATATAGCATTACCAAAGGGAGCCCCGACCGACGTGCGCGGCAATAGAACGGGAATGCCGAGAACATCCGCCTTGATTTGATTCCACAATGGACTCTGCGTTCCACCTCCTACCGAACGGATTTCTTTGATAGTCACTCCGGCTTGCTGAGCCGACTCGACATTGTGCCTAAGGGCGAACGCATTTCCCTCCAGAATAGCTCGAACGAGGGCGGCTTTCGAAGTAGAAAGCGACAACCCAAAAAACACGCCCCGCGCGTGAGAATCCCACAGAGGAGATCGTTCCCCCATCATGTAGGGTAAGAACAAAACCTTCTCGCTGCCCGGAGGGCTTGTCGCGGCCAGTTGGGTCAAAATGTCGTAACTGTTACCCTCGGTCCTAGCGGCAGTTTCGACTTCCAGTTCTCCCAGTTGATCCCGAAACCAACGCAGGCTCGCGCCCGACGTGGCCATGGCGCCCAAGAGCAGGTCGAGTCCAGGTAACGCATGGGGCATGGCAATAAAAATGGGCATGCTCAGACGCTGGTTGTTCGGCAACAGGAGAACGGTAGAGGTACCGGTCATTTCCGCCGCTTGGCCAGGCTCTACTACGCCCGCCTCGACAGCCGCAGCCGCTCCATCGACCGTGCCCGCCATGACCGGTGTTCCAGCGCTTAATCCCGTCAATTCGGCAGCCGTTGAGGTAATTTCGCCCAACACATGATGCCCCGGATAAATAGGGGGAAATTGCTCGGGGGAGACTCCACAAACATCACACAGTTCCGAAGACCACTGATCCGATTGCCAATGACGTAGTTGCAATAAGGATGCGTGCACGTGGTCCAGACCGTGCAATCCGGTTAGCTTGTAGTTGATGAACCCATTCGCTTGCACGAACAAATCCGCTTTTCTGTGCAAGTCCTCTTCATGGGTCTTGAACCAGAGCAGTTTGGCGGCGACATAGAAAGGATCCGCTCGATTACCCGTTATCTGCTCAACCTTGGTTCCTCCAATGGATTCCTTCAATTGGATAGCCTCTTTTTCGGCTCGACGATCCATCCAGATGAGCGCCGGGCGAAGAGGACGTCCCGATTTGTCCAGAGGCAGAAGCGTTGGGGCCTGCGAGCTGACTGCGATTCCAGCCACGCGATCGGAGGATCCATCCACTTGGTCCAAAGCTTGTCGAATCGACTGGCATACAGCCTTCCACCAGTCCTCTGGATCTTGTTCTGCCCAACTTGTATGAGGGTGGTTCGTTTTATATTCCGACTGCCCGACAGCACGCAATTCACCGTGGGTTGTAAACAAGGCGGCTTTAGCGCCCGTCGTTCCAACATCCACTCCTAGCAGTAACGTTTCCACTGCCATCTTTCTTCTATTACAATACAAGTTAGACCCTATCCCAAAACCTGTCTTGAATTCTGTTGCGAGCAAAATCGCCTCATTTAACTGATGCCATCAGTTGATAGGAAAGATGTTTCGCTTAGAGAAAGAGCTTTCCTTGAACACTTCAAAAGACAATGATCCAGCTTGCGCAAATGGCCCCTTTAAATTTTTTGGCAGCGTCTACTATTTTGGGAACGATCGATTGGGTTCTGATTGCCGCCTATCTCGTTGTATTGATCGCCATTGTCTATTGGTCTTCAAAACGGGTATCCAACACCGAGGACTATTTTCTCGCCGGTCGGCACATCGGTTGGTTTGTGGTCGGGGCTTCGCTGTTTGCCTCCAATATCGGTTCTGAGCACATCGTCGGTTTGGCGGGCAACGGGGCCATTTCCGGTATGGCGATGGCTCATTGGGAGCTCCATGCCTGGATTATGGTCATGCTAGCGTGGGTGTTCGTGCCGTTTTACTACAAAGCGGGAGTATTTACGATGCCCGAGTTTCTCGAACGCCGGTACAGCTCTAGAGTTCGTTGGATGCTGACCATCGTATCGCTGATTGCCTACGTATTCACAAAGGTCTCTGTCACGGTTTATGCAGGAGCACTCGTATTCAAAACTTTGTTACCTGACACATTTGGGTCGCCCGATAATGCATTCTGGGTAGGAGCCTTCGTAACGGTTGTTCTAACCGGCGTATATACAGTGCTTGGCGGTCTGCGGGCAGTGGTTTACACCGAAGTTGCCCAAACAGTCCTGCTTCTAATGGGCTCGGCGTTCATAACCTACTATGGCCTGCGAGAGTTGGGCGGATGGGGTGAGCTTCGAGACCTAGCTGCAGTGAACAAGGATGCCTTTGCGCTTTGGCGACCGCTTTCCGACCCGGATTTCCCCTGGCTGGGGATCATGATCGCATCGCCGGTAATCGGCATATGGTATTGGTGTACCGACCAGTATATTGTTCAACGTACCCTTGCAGCGAAGGATCTTACAAATGCGCGGCGCGGCGCAATATGGGGCGGGTTCCTGAAAGTCTGGCCGGTAATGATCTTCCTGATACCCGGACTCATTGGCTGGGCGCTCCATCAGAAAAGGGCATTAAGGATACGCTCGAAAGCAGACGGTTCAGCAATCGACGGTGACATCGTTTTCCCTACGCTCGTTTCAAACCTGCTGCCCGCCGGTTTTCGCGGACTGGTCGTGGGCGGATTAATGTCGGCGCTCATGTCCTCGCTGGCATCGCTTTTCAATTCCTGCGCGACTCTCTTCACCGTCGATATCTACGAAAAGCTGCGTCCCGGGCGCCCGGAGAGGGAGCTCCTTCGAGTGGGGCGCATCGCTACGGCCGTAGTGGTTGTATTCGGGCTGATTTGGATACCCGTGATGCACAACATGGCCGGCGGAGGGCTCTACAAATATCTACAAGTGGTGCAATCCTACCTTGCCCCGCCCATTACAGCCGTCTTCCTGCTGGGACTCTTCTGGAAACGAATCAACGCTACGGGAGCGTTTTGGGGATTGGTATTGGGATTCTTATTAGGAATGTCAAAGCTGGCCATCGAAGCGGTCCACGGTAGCGATCCGTTTACCAAAGGCTCGTTGGTAGAGTCATTCGCGAGCTTCAATTTCCTATACTATTCCGGAGCGCTTTTGCTTGTTAGCACTGTGATCGTAATCGTCGGATCGTTGCTAAGTCCAGCTCCGGACCCCACCCAAATCTCAGGACTGACGTACGGCTCGCTCACCGACGAGGATCGTGAAGAAATCCGTAATAGCTGGGACAAATGGGACGTCTTCGGAACCGCCGTCGTCCTCGGCCTAGTAGCGGGGTTCTATCTCTACTTTAGCTTCTGGCTTGGATGACTAATACCACATGCAAAAAGATTTGATAGGATAGTGCAGGCTCTAGCGGGAGCAGCGCAAGGCGGCGCGGCGCTTGCGACACGGGTGTCGGATGCGACGCGCTAACGCCGCGAACTCCCGCTAGAGCCAAATCTTCCGACGGGTTCGAGAGGGGCTTGGGCTGCGTTGTTTGTTTCCACCGTGCTCCAGCCTGCTTGGAAACAAGCCGCCTTGACCAAGCCCCTCTCGATTCCCGCTACCCTATCAAAACTTTTTGCATGTGGTATAATATCGGATTAATGATATCGCTACGATCTGAAAAGACGGAATGAATGCGATAGCTTTAGCCTAATACTTTTCCGTCAATACTCCGTGTAACTTTTTCTTCACCGCGTATCACAAGCGGTAGAGCCTACTGTCACTATCGCCTCCTTGTTGGTCGACGAATCGCGATTCATCCGCATTGTCGGGGATGGCCGCTTCACCTTCGAGGAAAAACCATACAACCTACGTTCTCCATAATCATATAATTCGATTATTCAGATAGCGGAACATACGGCCGTTCGGTGGCCCAACGTCTGTACAGTTCGACATTCCCTTTGACCGTAGCATAGGCCGCTGGGTTTCTGCGATTCCTTTCAATCTGGTATTCCATTTCGGCAGCATAAACCTCGGTAGATTCCGGGCCTGGATCCTTGGTTTCCTCCATCCATACTTTGAGACGCTGTCGAAGAGATTTCAATACAGTCTCATAATTCGGATCTTCTGCCAAATTCAGCGTTTCGTAGGGATCGGCTTCGATATCGTAGAGTTCTTCGAGCGGCCGCTTCGGGGCGAACAGCAACTCCTCCTGCAAAGCGTTCAGTTTGCCCTCAACACGCAGTTCACGCAGGCGGATAAGGATCGGCTTTGTATCCTTGTAGTTTGTCGGTTGAAGATGGGGACGGTCTGGGAAGAAGTTGCGGATGTATTTGTACTTTCCGGTATGCACGGAACGTGTCATGTCGACGGTTTCCCCGCAGCGATCTCTGGCCGCGAATACCGCGTCCTTTGGCTCATAGTCTTGGGCAAGAATGTCATCTCCCTGCATCCAATCCGGAACGGGTTCTCCAGCCAGAGCTAGAGAGGCGGCAGCCAAGTCGATATGCTCCACCAGATCATCACGGACCTTGCCGCTCTCGATACCCGGCCCTCGAATAATCAAAGGCGTACGAATACCTTCATCGTAAACGAACTGTTTGCCCCGAGCGTGGCTAATGCCGTTGTCCCCAAAGACGATGATGACGGTCTCATCTAGGACGCCTTCCCCTTCCAGTTGGTCGAGAATCTGGCCAATCAACTGGTCCGTGTATTGAACTGTATCCAGATAGTGGGCCCAATCCTCCAGAATCAGGGGGTCTCTAGGATAGTAAGGTGGCAGTTGCGCTGTTTCCGGCGGAGTCAGTTTCCCCAAGGCCTCCGGCCGTACTTCCTCGACCCATTGTTGACCATGGCGATTCTTACCTCCCCAAAGTTGGAGCTGGGCAAAGAACGGCTGGCTATCACCTCTTCCTCCATGATAGGGCGCATCGTACATGGATTCGTCCCACTCGAAGTTGTAATCGTTCTTGCCCAGACCTTCCCGCTTCTTTGGGTAATCCCCGTTTGATGTAAAGTATCCCGCCGCTTGAAACAGGACCGGGACAGGGACCACCTCCCCCGGCAGGTGGATTTTCCGCTTCCCCCGCCCGCTTTGATGATTATGGGCGCCAATCGTGGTTTGATACATCCCGGTTATCATAGCGGAACGGGCAGTTGAACAAACAGGGGAGGTCAAAAAGGCATTGGTGAAGCGGGTACCCTCTCGAGCCAGTCTATCAATATTGGGTGTTTCAATCAGCTCCTCGCCATAGCAGGAGAATTCAAGCCCCATGTCATCAATGACCAACCAGAGGATATTCGGGCGTTGGGCCGCCTTCGAGTCACTCGTCGTCGAGGATTCATGCTGAGCGCATCCAGCCAAGCAAGTGAGCAAGGGCAAAAGAACAAGACCTGAGAGATAGGAGATCTTTGCGTGTGTTTTCATTTAAACTGCGAAATTGTTAAGTCTCATCATTTGCTCGTCTCGCCCTTTTCGCCACTGCCGCGTTCGATGGTAAGCAAGGCGCTATCAATTAATTTAAGGGAGGAGTCGAAGGTTTCATCAATGTAGTAGAGCGCCCATTCTTCCTTTCCCTCATCGTCATCCTCTTGCTTCACCGGATAGCCGACGAGATCGAGCAGCTGGTATGCCCGCGGGTAGGCATTGTCGATATCGACCCCGTAGACGAGCGACGCTTGGTCATCATCGGCTTGGTCGATTTCGATGAGCAAGCGGTACGGAAGAGACTCCTCCGTGTCATCGGGCAAAATGTAATCGGCTGGATCGAAAGAGCTGTTCTGAGTAGCCCCGGCAAGGGCATGGACCTCGAGTTCCTCCTCGATTTCCTTTCCAGAGGCTTCCGCCTCCCGCTTCGCTTCTTCCCAACCGCGCCGCTTGAAGTCCCAGTAAGGCAAAGTTGCCGATGCGCTAGTTGGACTCTGGGGCGTATGCAAAGTCTTGATATGATAGTGCGAAGCGTTCTCCAGCCAGATGGCGAAGTCGGGAGGATTGCTTCCGTCGAAAGCCGAACCTCTTCGAACGTTCAAGGCCATCCGGTAACGGAGATCGGGAACGTACTGGTAACGCATGCCTTCGTCGGTAAATTCAAAGCGGTCGAGGGCTGGGCCCAGGTTGCCGCTTAGCCGCAATACCTTGCGCACCGGGGCGGGCTGCCAGAGAAAGACGGCGACCAAAATAAGAGTGGCCACTAGGGTTCCCCAGACCACGCGGCTTCTCAGATAGCCAGATAGCTGTCTGAAATTGTTGAATACATGAAAGGCAATCAGGCCGACGAAGCCAAACCCGATAAGGGCATGCAAACCGATGATTCGAATTGAAAACGGCAAAATGAAGGCGAGCACGCCCGTCACCGCCAACACGATAAAGCTAAACGCGACGAGCAGGGATACGGCGCTGCGCTTCATCTAAGCGCTAGACCTTCGCTCCTTTGGGCACGATGGCGCCGTGCTCTTTCAGTTTCGCGCGAATCTGATCGAGCGGAACGTCCAGTGGCGTGGTCCTGGATCTGGCAGCCAGAACGGCCGTCACCGCCACCGCTTGTCCCATACCCATGCACGAGGCCTGCACGCGAGCCGCCGAGTTGGCGAGGCGGTCGCTGGATAAGCAACGACCGGCCACCATGATGTTTTTCGAGCCCTTCGGAATGAGGGCGCCTCTTGGGATGGTCGGCACTTTGCCATGAGGAAGCGGTTTGGGCTTCACCCCGTGTTCGTCGTGCAAATCGATTGGATAAAACGAGTAGGACAAAGCGTCGTCGAAGATCCGGCCGGTAGTGTAGTCGCGTACCGTGACGATTGTTTCCCCTTTGATGCGATAGGTTTCGCGGCTGGCGGTTTCGTTCATCATCCGATCGATGGTTGCGTTCTCGCCCCCGGGTACGGTCTTCATGAACTTGAGCATACGCAAGACGTGCTTCCGACCGGCCAAGTTCGTTTGAGTTTGTGTAGCGGCAGTGGATGAGTTGGCGCCGAAGATGTGGTTGCTACCACTCGATCCACTGAACGGCGCCATTGCATTGCCTCTCCACGTATCCCCTTTCTGGAGTCTGCCGTCTGCGATCGCTTCGTCGTACATCTTCTGGATGAGCGCCTTGTTCTCTTGCACAACTTTTTCGTCGAAGCCCTTGAAGACAACCATTTGCGTTCCGGGTTGGCGAACGTCGCTCCACATCCGTTCAAGGCCCAGCATACCAACAACGGAAGCGCTTCCGGTGCAATCGATGATTTGGCGGCAGCGCAATTGGTACTGTACCCCTTGCCCCACTACCGTGACGAGCCAGCCGCCCGAGGCTTTCTCGATCGCTTGAGGAAACTGATAGTAGGCCAGGGAGACGCCCGCTTCCAAACAGGCCTCCTCCGCGAGCAAGGCATACAGATGGGCATTAACGCGTACTTGGTGATCAGGATGGCGCTTGGGGACTTTGGTAAAGTCCTGCAGCTTTTTGCCATCGACCTTCATCGTCTTCGCGACGAGTTCCCAACCGATCCCAGAAATGTATTGCTTTCCCCAGGCATGAAAGAGGCCAGGGAAATTGACGCCCCCAGTGGTGGTCGTCCCCCCGAGCTGAGAGTTGCGTTCCAGCAAGACGGTTTTCGCGCCAAGGCGCCCCGCTTGAATGGCGGCGACATGCCCAGCGGAACCGCCTCCTACGACGAGAACGTCGACGTCGAGCATCTCGGGATTCTGCGGATCGGGCGTTGGCAGGTTTTGAGCGCTCGCTTTGTGTACGAGGCCGGAAGCTGCCAGGATGGCTGTTCCCGCTACTTGACGTTTTATAAAGTGGCGACGATTCATGGGGAATTTGAGATTGTGGGTTATTGAAAGTTAATGAGCAAGGGGCAGCAAATCTTAGCCAGATTTATTGAAGCGAACTGAGACGGGATACAAATCCCAGATTTCAAACCAGCTCAACACGAACTTCTTTACCCATCGCGCGGGCCGCTTTTTGAATCGTATTAAACTGAACTTTGTCATTGTCCGGATCAAAGAGCCGGTTGATCTGTGTCGCGCTTGTTCGCATTCTACGGGCAAGCTCCGCTTTTGAAATCTTAGTCGCTTTCATGGCTTCGTTCAGCTGGAAAACCAGCACTTTCTTTTGTGCCCGTGCAGTTGCCTCTTCAAGAATGCCTTCCTCTTCTAGAAAGCTATCGAGCGATGAACCAATGTTTTCTTTCTTCATATTTCTAATCTCCTTCATTCATTCGTTTGACTGCCAATTCTATATCTTTTCGCGGAGTCTTTTGCGTCTTCTTGATGAATCCATGCAGTAGGATCATTTTTCCATCATATATACAAAATAAAATACGGGCTATTCGTCCGCCGCTAATATTACTCCTGACTTCCCAAAGCCCCTTTTCAGATGTGATCCTACGGCAAAGGGGCATTCCCACAGGCCAACCGTATTCGACATCCTTCAAGTCCATTCCGACCGATTGACGATCACTCTTTCCTAAATCGCTAACCAGCCAATCGCGCACAGGCGCATTGCCGGAATTCGTTTTGTAGAAAAGTGCTTTGATGCGCTTCATCGGTCATCATGCAAGAATAATGATATACCTTATAATGTATACCTTGTGAGGTTATTCTGTCAATGAATTTCTCATTGCTGCTAGGCCGCTAAGATGGCTGTTCCCGCTACTTGGCGTTTTATGAAATGACGACGATTCATGGGGATCTCGATACTTGGGTTATTACAGGCTTATGAGCTGTATGCGGTCGATCTGCAATCGTTGTTTTGGGACGTTCGACATAAAGCGGATGAGTTTGAGTCCGGGCTGATCAAAGAAAACGGCCCCTATAGAAACCTCTTTTAGGCCATCACTGCCTAGCTCAATCTTGCCAACTGTTTTCATCGGATATCCAGTGTCCGCTTGGGCAGCATCGTTCCTCACATCGTCAACCAACACCGTAGAGGATCCTTCCGCTGACAGTGTAGCTCCCAGGGAGTAGGTTCCAATTTTCGGAACATCTACCACAAACTCGATATAGCTGCCGGCGCCCTTGTTCAGCTCGGCGCAGACGGCCACCCCCTGGGAGGCTCTAGCATCCTCTTGGGGGTAGTGAAAGTTGCCGCGCTGCCCGAAGTCGGACGAGGTTTGATGAGGCAGGTCCTCCGCTTCCAACCAGCCCTCCGCGTCGGGTTCAGACTGTCTTAGGCTAAGGCGTTCGCTCAGTTTCGCGATGACGCCTTCGTATTCAGGTTTGTCGGCTAAGTTGGTGAACTCGTGAGGGTCGTTGTCAAGATGGTAGAGCTCGGTCTCTCCGGTGGCGAATCGAGTCATGCGATAGTCATTGCTCAATACCACGTCGTAGCGGATCCCCTCCTCTTCGCTCGACATGAGGACGGGCTTGTCCCAGTCGGCCTGAGGGTTCTGGAGCAAGGGAACCAAACTATTGCCGTCGAGCCCTTGAGGGGGCGCGGCAAGGCCCAGAAGCTCGACTAGGGTCGGGTAGAGATCCAACAAGGATACGGCCTTGTTGCAGAATGCCCCTTCGGCAAGACCCGGACCAGCGATCATAAGGTTTACTCGCGCGGAGTCGTACCAAGGCTTCATTTTCGACCAGCCTTCTTTTTCGCTCAACTGATAGCCGTGGTCGCTCCAAAGGATGACATAGCCGTTCTCCGCGTGAGGGCTTGCGTACCAGGCGTCGAGGATGCGGCCAACTTGTTCGTCGGCAAAACTGACGCAGGCGAGGTAGGCCTGGACCTTTTCCCGGTCATAGCCCTTGGCTTCGAGTTCTTTGTGATAACCAGGACCGAACTTGGCGGGGGCGCGAGCGATGGTTTTGAAACGTTCGGGCAGATCGGCCAAATCGTCCTCCTGAGTTTCCGGCATCCGCAGCGTATCAAGCGGATGGCGATCGAAGTATTCCTGAGGCACGACCCAAGGCACGTGGGGGCGGTAGATTCCAAGGGAGAGAAAGAGCCCGCCGCCATTTGATTCCAGAGCTTCGATCCCTTGGCTGACCGATAGGTAGTCGTGCATCTCATGAGTCGGAACGGATGCTACGCCCCATCTGCCGGATGAACCGATGTTACGGTACGTTTCCAAGATCGGCTTTGGCTCTTTGCCGCGCCGCGTGTACTCGTCGAATTCGGCTTGGTCGCCATTGTGAAAATTCTTTCCGATTCCAACGCTCTTCCATCCTCGAGCGCTTAAGAATTTGGGCAGGGTGATTGCATCGGGGACATAGCTTCGCCAAGGTCTGCCCCAATTCCAATTCGACTTCGCTCCCGTTCGCACGGGATGCAGACCCGAGAAGATTGAAGTCCGGGAGGGAAAGCAGACTGGCGAGGAACAGATCGCGCGGGTGAAGGTAACGCTGCGAGCGGCAAAGCGTTCGAGATAGGGCGTGATCGCTTGAGGATGCCCATCAAGTACGCTGTTCCAGTCGTTCCAATCGTCGATGTTCAAGAAGAGCACGCTGGGACGCTCCGCATAGGCTGCCTGCAATAAGGTTGAAACGCCCAGAATGAGCAGAAATTGCCAGAGGTTGTATGAAGTGTTGAGGCGAGCGGGAAATTTCATACGAGCGTTTTCAGATTGGGCGTAAGCTATTGGCAAAGAGCGATATAATCGCTTCGAGCGAAATCTCCATCTCTTTAGTCACTTATGGGTCCGTTTTTAACTAAGATTATCGCTGAAAATTCACTCCCAAGAAATCGGCGCTGAGCGGAGCAATCTTCCCGATGCGAGGTATGGGTGTCATGGCTATTCAGTTCACGCGTGCCTTGGCTCGTTCGGAGACTTCCCTGAACTCTGGCGCGGCGTTCTGCGGCAGCCACTGGGAAAGCCGTTCAATAGTCTCCTCGTGAGCCGGGTCGGCAGCCAGATTGTGGAATTCGTCTTGATCGTTTCGATGATCGTATAGCTCCTGGGCTCCATCCTCGTAAACGATCAGACGCCAGTCGCGCGTGCGGATCGAGTGATTGCCGAAGTAGGATGAAGTAATTGCCGGTTGTTCTCGCGTCGCTTCGGGGTTATCGAGCTGCGGGACAAGCGAGACGCCTTCGAGATGGGGATTTTCGGAAAGCTGGCACAGTTCGACGAGGGTTGGGTAAATATCGATCAGACTAGCAGGTTCCTTTGTCGCTTCCCCTGAATCTATGCCCGGTCCAGCGAAGAGCAACGGCACGCGCGTAGACTCCTCCCAAAGCGTGCGCTTGGCCCAGTGCTGTTTCTCTCCGAGGTGAAACCCGTGATCGCTCCACAGGACGACGATTGTGTTATCGGCATAGGCGCTGGATTCGAGGGCATCCAACACGATCCCCACGCAATGATCTACGAAACTGATAGAGGCTAGATAAGCCTGGGTGATGCTTCGCTGTTTGCCCTGCTCGAGCACCTCGACGTGCGTCGGTGCCAAGGCATAGTCGTTAATGCTGAGAAAATTCTTTGGAAGATCATCGAGGTCCGAGATTGGGTTGTCGGGAAGCGAAATCCGTCCGACATCGTAGAGATCGAACCATTTTTTAGGGACGTAGAGAGGAACGTGCGGGCGAAAGAACCCCACCGACATAAAGAAAGGCTTGTCGAACTTCTCTTGAAGGGCTTGGGCCGCTTTTTCCGCCAGTTGAAAATCACCCAGCCCGGCATCGTTTTCCGGATACTCTCCCCAATCCCATGCCTTGCTCCAGCCCACGGGAAGATTCATCATCTCCTTTGGCCTAATCCCTTTATATCGGCCGAACGAACGATCGACGTCGCCCGCCAATCGATCGCCGAAACCGTGGTGCAGCACTTTGCCTCCCGCCAAAGTGTAGTAGCCGTTGTTTTTAAAGTGTCGCTGAATTGTGGGTACATCAGCCAGGGCTGGCAGTTCCTGGTAAGCGGGCCCGATCTCGTAGCTGCCGTGCGTAGTCGCTGCCACGCCCGACATGACGCTGGCACGCGAGGACGAGCAAACCGGAACCGCGCAGTGGGCATTGGCGAACACGCGTCCCTGCTTGGCGAGCTTGTCCATGTTCGGAGTGAGCGCTTGCGGGTGGCCATCCAAGAAACCTGTCCAATCGTTGAGATCGTCAATGCTGATCATCAGGACATTGGGCCGATCCGAGTTCTGAGCCTGCGATTCACTTAGGAGAAAACTCGCTAGGGAAATGATTAGTAGACTGCGAATAGTCACGAGAGGATTTTTTTAGAAGATTTGGGGAAGTTCGTTTGCAGAGGCCTTTTTTGATATAAACCCACTTATTCCAAGGCTACCTCATGAGAGAAAGAGCATACAGATGTATTCATGTGGACAAGTCCAATCGATCGATCCAATCGCCTCTTAAATCATCGCGCTCGATGGTATACCATCTGCCAAAATGAATGATCAAATGGCGCGAACTCAGACCCAAGCAGCGCGAGGCGGCCAATCCCTGGCGACACAGGTGTCGTCTGGTATTGGTGAACGCTGCGAACTTGGACCCTGAGACGCATCCCCCAGAGGGGACGGGGTCGAAAGGGGCCATCAACAGGCCCAGAACTAAGGCTTCACAAGATCTATTTACGTAGTTAAATCTACGAGATAAGCACTTGCTTTTGTCCATATTTGTCCTATTAAACGATCTATTACGCTAATATTGTCATTATGTGGTCAATTAAAACGAAAGCTGAAATTGCTCGTGAGATCGCTCAGCGATGCCGCTCACTGCGACTAGAACAAAACGTGACCCAGGAGGAACTCGCCAATCGAGCAGGCATCTCTCCACGGACCTACCGACGCTTCGAGCAGGAGGGCCTCATATCCCTAGAGCGATTGATCGCAGTTATCCACTCTCTAAACCGCATCTCAGAGCTAGAGATGATACTGTTGCCCTCTCCGGTTCAAGACCTCGACGAAATCGAAAGACCGAAGCCTCTTAGAAAAAGGAGCCGGTCGAAGTGAGGCTTACCGTTCGCTACAACGGAGAAGCCATCGGTCGCCTAAACGACGACACCGGCACGATGCTCTTTCAATACGACGGCGACTTCCTATCGAAACGGATCGAACTTTCTCCCCTTCATCTACCGCTCCGGCCCGGAGCATTCGCGACGAAAAGTCCGTTCGAAAGCGATCTCCCTGGACTTTTCGCTGATTCCCTACCCGACCACTGGGGGCGAACGATCATGGACCGTCGATTGCGGGAAGCCGGACTTTCGCCTCAAAACGTATCCATTCTTAAACGACTGGCTCTTGTTGGGACCGGCGGACTCGGGGCGTTAACTTACCACCCAGCGGATACGAAAGACGAGGAACAGCTACTCGACCTAAAAGAGGCGACACGATTCGCGAAAGCGGTGATCGAGGAGAGTGCCGACAATCTCCCCGGTCCCCAAACGCTCCAAGAAGCCGGAAGCAATCCAGGCGGCAGGTTTCCCAAATTGCTTGTGGGGTGGGACCACGACGGGAAGCGCCTAACCATCGGCTCGAATCCATACGCGAGCAATTCAGTTCCCTGTATCATGAAATTGGACATGGGAAAGAATCTTCCTGTCCACCTCAGAAACATCTGCGAAAAAGAGCATCAACTACTCACCGCCGCCAGAAAAGCAGGAATTGAAACCCCGAACCATTGGCTCATTGAAGGCGAAGACAAGGAAACCGGCCCATTCGCTCACCTCCTCGTCCAGCGCTTCGATCGCGAAAATGAAGAGAGAATCCATACTCATACATTCGGAGGGCTCACTCACCAGCTCGCAGTTCGCTATGGGTCCAGTTACGAAGACTTGCTGCGAACGACCCACGCAATAACGCGGGACCATCGTCAAATCGTCCAACAATACCGGAGAATGGTCTTTAACGTCGTGGCCGGCAATCGAGACGATCACGTCCGCAATCACTCCTTCCTATTCAGAAGATCCAAAGGATGGACTCTCTCACCCGCCTACGACCTAACGCCGACCCCAGAGAAAACAGAACATGCCTTAAGCGTTAACTCGAAATGGAATTCTATTTCGGACAGCGACCTCATTAAAGTCGCAGAACTGTTTTCCATAGAAAAGCCAACCGAAATTATCCAACAATGCCGTAAACCCATAGCAGCAATACTCGATATCGACTAAAGGAATCGCGAAACGAAATACTTGAGATCTTCACCCCACCAGAGTCTGGCGACTTGCCCTCCATTCGGAACGATGGTTTCGAACCCAATCGATTAACGCCCTATCGAAACCGATATCCTTTCCGGCCTTCTCAGACCCTAGCCGTTTACGCCTTAGAGCGCGTCCTCTTTAATCGGATTGGCACTAGGGATATTGTCACTTTCTTTTATCCCTATCGTTGAAAGCAGGGTGTTTGGGATCGCCGCCGGAGATGAAGTAGGCCAGCAGGTCGAGGACGTCGTCTTCGCTCATGGTATTGATTAGACCTGGCGGCATCATAGAGATGGGTGGGGCTTAGATGGAT
>CAZFUD010000083.1:0-16124 GCA_964521705.1 uncultured Opitutaceae bacterium
GAGCAAAACATACTCTATTGCACTGTGGTCGAGGTGAGCTGAAATGGGGTGCTTGAAAAGTGAGGCTGGGCCTTTATAAGGGACCCAGACAATGAAGGCAAAAGGTACACCACAGAGCGGAAGATCCGTACACTTCGGGAGGCCGAGCGGGCGGATATTTTTTCTGGGGGCAGTTTATGAATATCAATTGCGATGCGCGCCGCCCCCGCGACCCCGACCCCCTATTGGTTGGGGGACTTCCGACGGTCCAGATCAGTTGGACACCTCGGATGAAACGTTCACGAAAGAGGTTTTAGTGGAGTACTACTGGAGTATTTGTTCTGTACTCTCACAGCTTAAATATCAGAACGCTTACTTTATTATTACATATAATGCTTATAGTCAGTAACTTAAGGATGTTGCGAGAGAAGTAACTCTAACCCCAGACTTACTGGTTGTCGACCCCTAGTCGCTCGTAGTGTTCGGCGAACCAAGGATTGATTGGTCCGCTGCCTACGATGGGATGGTAGGGCGCGTTGTCTTTTGGAAGGTTCTTTCGAAACGCATCCAGTTCCCTCGCGTATTCAGGATTATTTGCCAGGTTCGTCCACTCGTTGGAATCACGAAAGTGATCATAGAGCTCTTCGGATCCATCCTCGTAGCGAATGTACCGGAATCGATCGGAACGGAGCGTATGGTTATTCATCGCGTATGTGGTGATGATCGAGTGTCTCCAGCTCGCTCCGCTGTTTTCGATTAGGGGAACCAGGCTGCGCCCCGCATTTTGCGGTCTTTTTGGGAGGTCGCATAGATCGACAAGCGTGGGATAGATGTCTATCAGGCCAACCGGTTGGTGACGCTTTTCCGATTCCTGGCCATTGGGAGTAGCAACGATAAAGGGGACCCTCGTCGACTCTTCCCAGAGTCCCTGTTTGGATACCCGCTCCTTCTCGCCTAAATGGTAGCCATGATCGCTAAACAAAATGACGACCGTACTGTCCGCATGTGGCGAGCGATCTAGAGCGTCCAGGACGCGGCCAACCTGAGCATCCACGAATGTCGTGCAGGCCAGATAGGCTTGGACGCATAGTCGCAACTGCTCTTCGTGATTTGCCCGCAGCCAGTCTATGTCGGGATAGCGGGGTAGCTCGTGTATCAGCCGTCCGATTTCGGGAACATCCGAAAGGTCGTCTACTGGAATTTCAGGCACGATTACGTTCTCAAGAGGGTGCATGTCGAACCATTCTTGCGGGGCATAAAAGGGAACGTGCGGGCGATGGAAACCGACCGCCATGAAGAAAGGCTTGTCGTGTTCCTTTTCTAGATGGGGGACGATCCACGATGCCGTTTGGTGATCAGGCATCTGATCGTTGCGATCGGGAAAGGCTCCCCAGTCCGTTTGCGTACCAGTGTAGGGAAGATCGTAATTCGGGCGATAGTGGAATCGGACATCGTTGGGCGCTTTGGGCCCCTCAGGTTTGGGGCCGGAATTTCCTTTTGAGCCGGTAAATTGGAAAGCCGCTTCCTGATCGTAACCGTGTGTGATCTTGCCGACTCCGTAGGTGGCGTAACCGTGTTTGGCGAAGTATTGCGGCAGGAGTTGCCCGTCAAAAAATATGGGGTCTGTGGAAAGGGCATTGCCGCCCTTCGGCTGGTTGTAGACACCGGTTTCGTGCGGATAGCGTCCCGAAAGAAGCGAAGCTCGAGACGGTCCGCAGATGGGCGCCTGGCAATGGGCGTTGGTGAAAAGCGTTCCCCGGGCTGCGAGCTTGTCGATGTTGGGCGATATGGATTGCGGGTGCCCATCCATGCAACCGATCCAGTCGTTGAGATCGTCGATCGCGATCAGGAGAACATTTGGCCGTTCGTTCGCGTAGGAGTGGGCGAACAGGATGACTGCTAGGATAGCCGGGATTAAGCGATAAGGAGTCATAAGTCGTGTGATTAGTATCTTCTGTAGACGCGGTCGCTGACCGCGTTACGCGATCAACGATCGCGTCTACAATTTGATAAATTGAATGATTTTGGGCTTATCTGGAAAAACTTTCGCGTATTACTAATCCGATTTGGAGACGGTATCGATCATCGCTTGCAGCTGGCTATTCCAAACGCGTTCTAGTTCCTTAACCTTTTCGGGACGGGACTTAGAAAGGTCAACGGATTCGGCACGGTCTTTAGTAAGATCGTACAGTTCCCATGCTTCGCCTTCGTCTGCCACCAGTTTCCAATTGTCTACGCGCACGGCTCGGTGCCCGTCATGCATCCACCAGAGCGGATCACGGTTAATGGTGACATCTCTTGCAAAGGAAGGCGCCAGGCTTTTCCCTGCCATTGGGGGAATCGTTTCACCTTTCCAGGAGGTGGGAGCTCTTGCCCCGATGATATCCAAGATTGTGGGCGGGAAATCGATTACGTGTCCGGGCGTCTTCCTGAATTCCCCGCGCGCTTCAATTCCTTCGGGCCAGTGGACGATAAAGGGAGTCGCCGTTCCACCTTCATGCATCCACGTCTTATGTCGGCGGAAAGGCGTGTTGGCAGCGCTGGAAAATCCTGGCCCCAGGCAAAGATAGCTAGCAGCGCTGCCGAGGGGAACGTTGGGGTCATGGCCATTTGAGCGAACCATGATTTCGGCGCTGGCCCCATTATCGGAGGCGAAGCAAATGATTGTGTTTTCGAACACCCCCATGGCCTTCAACTGATCGATAACGCGACCGATTTCGATATCCATGCGATCGACCATTGCAGCGTGTATGGCCATCTTAGTCGCTTGAAAGCGCTTTTGTTCTTCGCTGAGCGAATCCCAAGTAAAAGGGCGATACACTTCTTCGGGACCTAGTTTGTGCAGATCTTTGGGGAAGTGATAGGGAGGGCCGACATCGAGCTCCATTGCGGATAGAGATGTGTCCAAAAGTTTCATACGTTTTTGCCTGGCGTAGCGCTCCTTGCGCAGCTGATCCCAACCTTCCAGGTAGCGATCCCGGTATTTTTCGATGTCTTCGGGAAGAGCGTGCAGGGGAAAATGGGGAGCGATGAAAGCCAGATAATGAAAGAACGGTTTGCCCTTGTGGTTCTCGTCGTGGTCCTGAAGGCATTCGATTGCGTGATCCGCTGTAGCTGTGGTGACATAGTATCCCGCTTCATCTTCCGGCGGCTTTACAGGGATGTCGTCCAGAAAAGTTCCTTTGACAGTGAAGAAATCTCCTTGGTTCTGTGTATTGAAAGATTTGTCGAACCCGCCATCGAGCACTTTGCCGTCTATGTGCCATTTACCACTATGGTAGTTACGATATTCATACGGCTTAAGATAATGAGGCAACAATCTCGCCCATTCTTGGCGGGCGTTACGATTGCCGCCCCCACCCCCGACGCCTGGGAGTTTATCCCGTTTGATTTCGTGCGGGTAGTATCCGGTCAATAGCGAGGCTCGCGTAGGCCAGCAGCGACCTGTATTGTAAAATTGGGTATACCGTAGTCCATTGGCAGCAAGCTCGTCGAGATTCGGGGTTTCGATTTCCCCTCCGTAGCAGCCCAGGTCTGAATAGCCGAGATCGTCAGCCAGGATAAAAAGAATGTTGGTCTTGGAAGCGGCGACCAGAGCCGTAAAAAGGAAAGTCGAGAATAAGCTGAATAGAAGTGCGAGAAAGGGGCGGTTCATTTTTAATTGTGGTAGGGCCCCATATACCCAAACGACCCTTTAGAAGTTTTATTATAGGCCGCATTGGGACAAGCGGCCGGTGGGGGAAAATGGGGCCCTACCTTTTAAGAATTCAATCAGAGGATCTAGGCCTTCGACTTAGCTCAGGCCAAGCAACGATCCTCCAAGCCTATTAGTCATCCTGAGGTATAGGATCGTTTTCGCCGATTGGCTTGCCCTGCCAAACGGGCGTGTTGTCGTAGTAGGTAAGTACGCGGGCTCCGCTTCCGGCTACAGGGCCGGCGTCGATTTTCGGTAGCCATTTGCGCATCTGGGCAGCGACATCCGATTGTTGGCCGACTACGTTATCCCATTCGTGCGGGTCGTTGACGATATCGTAGAGCTCTTCTTCGCCATCGACGTAGCGAATGTAGCGCCACTCTTCGCTCACGATGGAGTAATTGCCTTGGTTGTGAGAAGTGATTGCGGGCCGTTCCCGCGGGGCATTGGCGTCGACCAATTGCGGCTTGAGACTAAGTCCCTCTAGATGGTCGAGTTCGGGCAAGCCGCAGAGTTCCACGAGAGTCGGGTAGATGTCGAGCAACTCCGCAGGTTTCGTGCTGACCTGCCCTTCCTTAACTCCAGGGCCGGCGAAAATGAGTGGAACCCTTGTGGAGCGGCGCCACAAGGTGTTCTTGCCGGTAATGGCTTTCTCGCCGAGATGATAGCCATGGTCGCTCCAAAGGACGACGATGGTGTTGTCGGTGTGCCCCTCTTTGTCCAAGGCATCCAGAATGCGGCCAACTTGGCTATCGACGAAGCTCGTTGATGCGAGGTAGGAGCGCACTAGGTTGATCTGCTGATCGTTTTCATCGATCCAAAGTTTTCGCGGTTCTGGGAGGCTCCAATGTATCCACCAAGATGATCTTGGCGTATCGTCGCGGTCCCCTTCCGGCATGGGCGGGAGTATGGAGCTATCTTCTGGATACAAGTCGAACCACTTTTGAGTGGCGTAGCAAGGAACGTGGGGAAGGAAGAATCCGGCTGCCAAAAAGAAAGGCTTATCGTCGGGCATCTCCTCGATCATGCGAACCGCTTGGGAAGCGACGTCGTAATCGCCTTTAGTCGAATCGTCATTGTTGTCCGGCCAAACTCCCCAGTCCATGAGCGGGTGATTGCCGAAAGGAGTTTCCGGGATAAGCTTTTTCGGCGGTCTCGAGCCGACGCCGCCGCGTGATCCCCAATGCTCGAATTCGGGGTTTGGCTCATCGACTGGTTGCGAGCGAACGCTGTGGTAGATCTTGCCATTGCTGTAGGTTTGGTAGCCGTTGGCTTGAAAGTGCTGGGGCAGAGATACGAGATCGGCCCACTGGGGTACGTTGCGAAACCGGGGCCGCAGTCCATGGATGCCGGTCGTGCTCGGCCTCAGACCTACCATGAGGCTGGTTCGTGAGGGATTGCAGAGAGGGGCCTGGCAGTGGGCATTATTCATCAACGTGCCCCGTTCCGCGAGTTTGTCGATATGTGGCGTCTGCACTTTTGGATGGAAGTCCATGCAGCCGATCCAGTCATTTTGATCGTCGATGGCTATGAACAAGACGTTGGGTTTATCGGCAGCTCCAAGGTGGGGCATGGCAGCAATGAGAAGGGCTAGAGGTACGATATTTTTCACGATAGAGAATAGATCCAAACCCGGCTGGTTGGGGCAATCTCAAAGTTTGGAATTGGCGTTTAGGGAAAGGCCAAACCGCGTCTTCGAAATCTACTAAGCTCGCTTTATTAAGGCGTCCAAACGGGGTCGATCATTTCGGCATTCATGGCCTCCCAGGCAGCGAGCATTTCCTCCCGCTTTTCAGGTATCGTCTCGGCCAGATCGTTGGATTCACCGATGTCTTCAGCGAGTCGATGTTTGGCGTGGGTATCTCTTCATTCCCTTGGCAACCAAGTTTGCCATATCCCAAATCATCGGCAACGAGAAGCACGATGTTCGGTTTTCCGGAGCCGGAACGATCAATGTGGGATCAAATGCGTGGCGGGAACAAGAATACTAGGAATAGAAAGAGATACTTGTTTGGATCCATTGGGTCGATACACTTGGCCTAGGATAGGTTTACTTGAGCTCTTTCAAGTAGACGTTGCGAAACCAGACATTGTGTCCGTGGTCCTGGAAACCTATGTTCCCGGTTCGCGGAAGATCCTTGAGAGCAGTCCTGAATTTGTTTTTCGAGCCATCTGGATTCTGTCTAGGCGTTGTCCAGCGATCGAGGTTGGCATTGACGACGCGCTCGCCGTTGAGAGTGATTTGAATCATAGGACCTTTGCATCGAATAATGATGCGGTTCCATTCCATAGCTGGTTTGACCGCGTTGACTGAAGGCACAACGGCATCGTACAAGGCCCCGCAATCGTGGGAGTCGATTTCGCTTTTTCCGAAAGAGTCAATGAGCTGAATCTCGAATCCTCCTTGAACAGGATTTTGCGGATCGCTGCGGACGAAAATCCCGCTGTTGCAGTGGGGGCGGAGCTTGAATTCCAGATCGAGTACGAAGTCCCCATAGGTCCCTTCCGTCCAGATGGATCCTCCCTTCAACTCTCTTCCGAGAGTTCCGTTCTTGGTATTAACTTTCCAGACGGTTTCGGGCAGATTCTCCGGCAGGTAGAACCATCCATTGAGAGACTTTCCGTCGAAAAGAGCTTTGTAGCCCTTGGGTGGATTTGGTGAGGCCGTAAGAGCGGTCAATATCAGAAGGGCGAGACCTGAGGCCAAGAGGGGAATTGAGTAGGCTTTCATGATGAAGGTGATAGGCACCCTGTAGAGCTTTGTCACGGAAGTTTCTCTTCTGACTCTAGCGAAGAGGATTCTCGTACCAGATGACGCCTAGATTGTCGCGTTCTTCGCAGGTGAGGACATCTAGGTCCCCGTCGCCATCCAGATCGATCGTTTCGATTCGATCGAATTTCACGCCTTCGACTGCCCCACTGATTTCCATAGCCGACCATTTGCCTTGACCATCCTTCTGTATCCAGAAAACGCCGCTAGCTTCCTCAGAGTGCTCGCAAGTTGCGACGATATCGCTTTGCCCGTTCTGATCGATATCTCCGATGGCCACAGCTTTACCGGTTCTGGTACCGGAGGGGAAGGGTAGGCTGGTCTCCTTCCATGAAGGCGATTCGGAAGGCAGGCGAATGGCCACCACGAAATCGCCCCCCTTGACGGCGGCGACGATATCCTCAAGCCCGTCTCCATTGATATCACCTGTATCCAAAAACATTACTTCTTTGCCAGAACCTGCAATGTATCGCCTCGACCAATGAAAGTCGGCAGCTTTTTCGGGACCTGGATTCTCGAGCCACCAGATTCCGGTGTCGGATCCTTTCCGGTCGGACAAGAGGATATCCTGATCGCCATCGTCGTCCATGTCTTTGGATTTCAATGACATAATCCATCCGGCTTCACACAGCTTCCTCAGTCGCCAAGAATCGAGGCCTGAACCGGGCGGAGGCGCTTGCAACCAGCAAATTTGGGCATTCGCCCCCTTGGAGCCGAGTACCAGGTCGTCTCCGCCGATTCCGTCGATTTGCATTGGAAGGGCGAACATCCATTGGTTTCGCTTCTCGGTTGCCGGAAAGGGCAGGGTCTTCCATTCCGATTCCAGGCTTAGCGATACTGAAGGTGGGGGCGCAATATGGGCGTAGACGGTTCGTTCTTTGCCTTCCGTGGAGGAGACCACGTCCAATCTTCCATCGGAGTTCAGGTCGACGAATACTGCGTCTTCCGGCGACTTGACGCTACCGACGATTACTTTGGGCCAATTGTTTCGGGCCTTCTTGAAGCCTGGATTTATATAGACGCTCACCCGCCCCCCTTCTTCCCATCCGGTAGTGAGATCCCAAAGCCCATCCCCGTTAATATCAGCCACGCGGATGCCATCGGCGCCGCGGGAGCTCGAATCGATGGCATGCCGAACCCAAGGTTCCCCAGCCGGTGGCCCAAACCCTTGGGCTAGGGTTGCCGTAGCCAGGAAGGTTAACATTAATTGGGAAGTTCGCAGCAAGGAATTGAGTAGAACCAAGGATCTCACGAATTTCTAGTCTAGGGGTTCGAAACAATTAGAGAAGCTTGAAACCCGGTTTGCCGCCAAGAGTGATTGCCTCCTAGGAATAGATCCCAATATTGGGAAAATGATTTGTTTCCCGAGGCAAACCCCGAAATCGAGAGTGTCAGATTCTAATTTTGGATGGGCGAGGCAATTGATTTGCCTGATTTCAATATTGGCTTCCGTTCAGGCGGTTGAGACGAAGCCGAACATACTGTTGATCCTTTCCGACGATCACAGCGTTCCCCATGTAGGCTGTTACGGAAATGCGGATTTCCTGAAATACAATATCACTCCCAATTTAGATGCCTTCGCTGGGCAAGGTATACGATTCGATCGGGCCTATACTGCTGCTCCGCAATGCGCGCCTTCACGAATTTCTATCTTTGCCTCTCAGTCGCCAGTAAAGCTTGGCGTTACGCGCTTTGCTCAACCAGCGCGAGCGGATGTTCCTTTTTTCACCGATATTCTTCGGGAAAATGGTTACTGGGTGGGTCTGGATGGCCGACACCAGCATTTGGATGGACGGAACCGGGAGGCAGCCCACATCGATGAAGTCTTGGTTCGGGAAGGTATGCGCAATCTAGATACGCGATTCGACCACTTTGTCCGAGCTGCTCGTACGCGGGGGAAGGATCTCGAAAAAGTCGATCAGATGGTCGCCTTGGCATTGGACTCGGTTCCGGAAGGAAAACCGTTTTTTCTCTATTTCGGCTTTAATCAGCCCCATAGGAGATTCGGGCCAGAGCATGAAGGGATCGACCCGAGCACTCTAAGCCTTCCTCCGGACTGGCCGGATACGCCCGAGGTGAGATTAGACTATGCCCGTTACATAGACGACGTTCGTGAGCTCGATTACGGATTTGGGATGATCATGGATTGGCTTGAAGCCCAGCAGTTGAAGGATAATACCCTGGTCGTGTTTATGGGTGACAATGGCGAAGCGCTCTTGAGGGGGAAGGGAACGCTTTTGGATAGGGGCACGCATGTTCCGCTAATCATTCGTTGGCCCGGAATAACCCAACCCGGATCCGAGAGTGACTTGCTTATCAGTGGAATCGATCTGGCCCCCACGCTTTTGCAAGCAGCAGGCGTGTCTGTTCCTGAGGAAATGGACGGTATGAGTTTCCTCCCGGAGTTGCTCGGGCGATCCATGGAGGGCCGCGACTATGTGTATGCGGAGCGCGGATGGCATTGGGGACCCATTACTCGTACGGATGGATTGGACTTTACTCGGTCTGTTACATCGCATCGATACCGGCTAATCTACAATGTCTTGCCTGGCAGAAGCTATACTCCGGTGGACATGCCGGGATCCGAAGCTTGGATTTCGATCCATGCCGCTCGGGCGGGTGGAAAGCTATCGGAGCTCCACGAACGACTGTATTTTCAGAATCCCAGACCCATCGTGGAGCTTTACGATTTGGAGAAAGATCCCTACGAACTGGACAATTTAGCAGAGAACCAAGCCTATGCTGAGATAGTGGATCAACTCCGAAAGCGGCTAGAGGCTTGGATGATCAGTCAACACGATTACTTGCCTTTGCCCTCGCACGCCCTGAAAAACCAGGAGGATAGGCGTTTATAGGGCGATTTGACGGTAAATCCGTTGACATGGGTAAATAGTGGATAAAACTACGCGTGTGGCGTGGGAAGCTACGTGCTTCCACGACACTACTATACTCTCCTTTAAGCGTCCTCACCCCCCCCCTCACCCACGAAAACGAATTTCTATTACAAACAATAGGATAGTTTGCGTTAATTCGCAGGCATTCTAGGCTGATCAAAGTACTAGGAAAACGGCGGCGATCCGGGAAACCGGGTCGTCGCTCTCTCTTTTAGGGGCATCGAAATTCGTCTTGCATACCCGGGTAGATTGTAGGTTTCAAAAGAAATGGGTTTCGCATCGGCCTGATATGCTTCCTGTCGGAAATGGGAGTTGCCGATCAAAGGATTACTCGCGAGCTGAGCTCGCTTGCCGTGTCGCTCAATATAGGTAGCATCGTTTCCAGCATTTCCGCTTCGCTGAACCGAGGGGCTTGAAGGCCGATATTCATAGTGGCGACAATCGATCCTCTCTGGTCTCGCACCGGTGTCGCCAGCGAGCGTAGCCCGACCTCCAACTCCTCACTTATGATCGCGTACCCCTGTTTCTTTACGGTTTCCAGGATTTTCATAAGCTCGTCGATATCGGTGACAGTATATTTCGTATGAGCTACTATGTTGGCGTTCTCCACTAGTTCCCGTTGGCCCGAATACACGGTGAGTAGAAAACGGTATCTAATATTCGACGACGAAATTTCGATAGAGAAAGATTCGAGAAAAAGAGTTTCCGATACGCTCGACGCAGTGACAGAAGGGATATACTAGAGTCTATCCAAAGCGGGCGCTGTTGGGAAGGGGACCAGAGTTTTCAGGAGGAGCGTCGACTTGAAGCTTCCAGCGCGATCATAGCGACGGCAAGCCAAATGATCGCGATAGGCCAATTTGTAAATGGTATCGTGATACGCCTATTCGCTAGACTTCAGGTTTCCAGCCCTTGCTGTAGGATCGTCCCCAGAGCTTGAGAGCCTGAGGGTTGTTCCGGATGCGGCCCGTTTTCGGATCAACTTCTAGAACGGACTGAGTCCGGTAAGCGATGTTGCCTAGATGACACCACTGCGTGCTTTTTTGCCCTTCTTCGTTATCGTGGTTTAGTGCGGCACCGTCGCGTATGGCATCGCAGTGATTTTGAAAGTGAGGAACGTCGCCAGGCGTGCCCTCGCGCTCTTCAACAAGCATGCCCTCAGTGTCGTAGACTTTGTATCCGGAAAAATCGAAGGCCATTGTGCCGCCGTCCCCGTAGAAAGAGCAGAAGGCCAAGTTTTCATCTTTTCGTCTCAGGCAACTGCTTCCATCCCAGGTAGCTCCCTTGTCGCCAAAGTCGAATTGGGCTACGGCTGTATCGGGAGATTCCTGATCGTCATTGAAGTGATAGCGCCCGCCTAGATAGGTTACCTTGGTGGGGTAGTCGACTCCGAGCCCCCAGCGAGCCAAGTCGAGGGCGTGGACGCCATTGTTGATGAGTTCCCCGCCTCCGTAGTGCCAAACCCAATGCCAATTGTAGTGGAGGAGATTGTCTTGATACGGACGCCGGGGAGCGGGCCCTTGCCAAAGTTCGTAGTCGATATGAGATGGAGGCTTGGCCTGCTTGCCTTTACCGATCGAACCGCGGGCATTGTTATACCAAGTACGGGCGAATCGGACTTCGCCGATCAATCCGTCACGTATTTTGGCCATTCCCTCGATCATCGATTGGTAGCTTCTGCGTTGGGTTCCTAGTTGGACCTTTCTGTCGTGCTTGCGGGCCGCTTCCACGACCCACTTGGCTTCTTGTGGATCGTAGCTTCCGGGCTTTTCGACGTACACATGCTTGCCGGCCTGGCAGGCGAGGATCGATGCGGGAGCGTGCCAGAAATTCGGGGCGGCGATGGAAAGAATATCCACTGAGGGATCATCGAGGATTTCGCGAAAGTCGGTCACCCCTTTGGCGTTGGCCGCTTGGCCCGCATTGGCTAGGTTAACGCCCTCTGCCATACGGCTCTGGTCGACGTCGCAAACGTAGGCGATTTCCACGTCGGGTACTGCTTGAAAGCCGCGTACGTGGGCTATGCCCCGTTTCAATCCCATAACGCCGACCCGCAGCTTTCGCGAGGGCGAGCCCTGGGCTTGAATGTTAGGAAAGGAGGTGAATGAGACGGCGCCGATAGCCGTGGCTTGTTTCAAGAATGAGCGGCGAGTGGAAGGCGATTCAGGCATAGTACGAGGGGTCGTAATGATGGAAGAGTTTAAGCTAAAGGATTTATCGAGTAGGCGAGGGAGCCACAAGGAAATTGGCTTATGGTAAAGCCTCAGTGCTTGTCAGCGGCTTGGCCTGGACTAAGCTGCTGTTCGATGACCCTAATCCGAGCCCTATCCATACTTCTGTTCGTCATTATTTCGAGCGTAACCGCCCGCGGCGATCAAGAGGAGTTGCCTCGCATCCTATTAATCGGAGATTCCATTTCCATTGGCTACACTCCATTCGTCTCCGAGATTTACGAAGGCCGAGCCGAAGTTGCTCGTAACAAAGGAAACGCTCAGCATACAGGTACGGGATTAGAGAAATTGGACGAGTGGCTTGGGAATGGCAATTGGGACCTCATCCATTTCAATTGGGGGCTCCATGATTTGTGCTACCGTCATCCAGATAGCCCGAATCAAGGGCGGCGCGATAAGGAACGCGGATTCCTGACAACCACCCTTGACCAGTACGAAACGAATCTGGATTCCCTTGTCCGCAGATTGAAGCAAACTGGGGCCCGGCTCGTTTGGGCAAACACTTCCTATGTTCCCGATGGGGAACTCGGGCGAAAGAAGGGGGACGAGCTGAGGTATAACGCGGTCGCCGAAAAGGTAATGAAGCGCTACGGCGTGCCCACCAATGATATCCGATCGCTCACGGCATCACTCCCGGCGAATCAATTCAGAGCACCAGGGGACGTGCACTATTCGAAGGAGGGCTCCCAGGCGATTGCCCTGCAAGTGGCGGATGCCATTGATCGAGCGATGCCTGAACTGGCATTCAAGGTCGGTATGATAGGATTGGATACGTCCCATGTTACAGCCTTCACTAGTCGATTCAATAATCCAGACCACGAGTCGCGCGTGCCAGGGGCCCGAGTAGTGGCTGCTTACAAAGGCGGCAGTCCGGATATCCCATCAAGCGCGGATCGGATCGATGGGTTTACCAATACCTTAGTGGATGATTATGGCGTGACGCTTTACGACTCAATCGAGGAGCTTTGCCAGAACGTCGACGTCATTCTGCTGGAAAGCGTGGATGGTCGGCCTCATCTAGAGCAGGTTATTCCTGTCATTGAAGCGGGACTACCAGTGTTCATCGATAAGCCGATTGCCGGCTCGCTCAAAGACGCTATCCAGATTTATAAATTGGCGAAAAAGGATAACGTCCATTGCTGGAGTTCGTCGTCTCTGCGCTTTTATCCAGGCGTGGTGGATGTGGCCAAAGCGAAGAAAGGCGATCTGAAAGGGGCTTTTTCCTACGGCCCCGCATCTCTGGAGCCCACCCATCCCGACTTTTTCTGGTACGGTATCCATCCGACGGAAGCTTTGTTTACAGTTATGGGAACTGGGGTATCGACAGTGACGCGCACGTTTACGGCGGACAATGACGTCATCACTGGAATTTGGGATTCTGGAGCTGTGGGAGTGGTCTATGGAATAAGGAATTCAAAACGAGCTTACAAAGTGACCGCTTTTGGCACGGACGCGATCGTTGAGCAGGAGAGAGGGGGCGATTACACGCCAATGCTGCGAGAGATCGTCAGGGGATTCCGTACGGGAGAAGTCCCAGTTTCTCTCGAAGAAACGATCGAGATCTATGCCTTCATGGAAGCGGCTGACGAAAGCAAGCGTCGCGGGGGCGTTCCCGTGTCCGTGGAAGAGGTATTGCGGATGAATGGCTGGGAACGCTAGCTGGGAAAAAGCATATGAAATGCTTGTTCGGTTCCTTCTTTGTTTTGGGTTTAGCCTCCCGAAGCTCTCGATGCGGCGTTTCTCCGCAACTTCGGGGACGAAAACCGTCGTTTCGGATCTATGGTAGGGAGGACGGGCTTGCTCTGAGCTTCGTCGAAGGGCTTGGGCCTCCGTATTCGTATTTTGGAGGATCGAGCCGATCCTCTTGGTAGCAAGATCGCGGTTATGTATCCTGCTTGACGGGTTTCCTCACCACCTCGTACTCCCGCTGGGGATCGAAGTCTGGATTTTTGTTTGGCATCTGGGCTCCGATGGAATTGCGCCATTTCTTCAGAGCCAGTTTCAATTGGTCCCGGGTCTTGAGATTGAAATCGGAACGGTCGTAGGTTTCCCCGATGTCCTTGGATAGGTCATACAGTTCAACTTTACCTGTCTCATGAAACTCGATGAGTCGCCATTTTCCGAAACGAACCGCGCTATAAGGGCCATCTCCTCCGGCGTGATAATGCGGGTAGTGCCAAAACAATTTACGGCGAATCTTCTGCATCGGCTCGTTAAAGAGTTTTAAGAGGCTTCTCCCGTCGAGGTCTTCATTGTGACTTGCGATGCCATCGATACCTGTCGCGTCCAAGAGCGTCGGATAATAGTCGATCGACATGATAGGCGTATTGCAGCGGGTTCCCTCTTCGATTACCCCTGGCCAGCTAACGATCGCGGGAACACGGACACCACCCTCGTAAGCGGATCCTTTGCCGCGCCGCAAAGGAATATTCTCTGTGAAGAAATCCCTCTTACCGTAGCGTTGGGTCAGGCCGCCATTGTCGGAAGTAAAAATGATGAGCGTATTCTCCCGGAGACCGTTCTTCTCGAGCGATTCCACGATTCGCCCTACGCTCATATCGAGACTCATTACCATAGCGGCATAGGTGGGGTTGTTGTGAATCGCCTCTGGATCCACTTTGCTTTTAAAATACTCTACCAGATCTTCCCTACCTTGGATGGGGGTGTGAGGCGTATGGTAGGCGAAATACATGAAGAAAGGAGTGTCCTTGGATTGCGCGATTTCCTCGACAGCCTTGTCGGTCAAATAGTCGGTGCTGTAGTTAGATTTTAACTTCAGTGATCTGGCGGTATCGTCTGAAATAAAGTAGCCTCGCGTCCCTTCCGGCTTGTCGTGCGACACGTCGAATCCGTGGGTCAGTGGGCCTGGCTCGTTTTGCTGGGGAAAATCGAGATGCCATTTTCCGATGTGAATGGTTCGGTAGCCGCCGCCTTTCACGGCTTCAGCCATGGTGGTTAACTCCGGCTTCAGCCCCTTGGTCCAATCTGGTATCTGCATACGAGCATACGGGCGGTTTTGACCGGCAATGAAATCCGTCAACCGAAGTTTGGCCGGATACATGCCAGTTAGGATGCTCGCCCGAGTCGGAGAACACACGGTGCAGGCGGCGTAGGCATTAGTAAAAGAAGTTCCCTCAGATGCCAGCTGATCCAAGTTAGGCGTCTCATAAAAGTCGCTCCCGAAGCTGCCGGTGCCCGTCCAACCCAAATCATCAGCTAGCAAAAAGACGATATTGGGCTTCTCAGGATTGGAGGCCTGAGCGAGAAACGAGAGCAGAATGACTAAGCTCAAGCTGAGTAGAGGGGATGTGCTCCAATTTCTGGGGGCCATATTGTCAATATTTTGTAAATTGGACAGAGGATGCAATACCTTTTTGTTTTGATAAGGAGGTAACGAGACTTGCCCGGCAACGGTAAGTTGGGAGCCCCTTTTAGCTAAGAGTCTCGAAATGAGGGATTTAGCTTAGGCCTAAGGGTTGCTGGATTGCTCAGGAGCCAGCCTTAAGAACCGGGGAAAGGCTTGGGTAATAATACCACCTTGAGTAGAGATCCGCGGAGCGAGTCCAGAGGCATTTTGGTAGGCTGGAGATCTCGCCCGTACGCGGATTGGCTATGGCGGGGCAAACCTTCTATCCGCAAAGCGGGTACTTGTTTCCTGATCCCGCATTCGTGCACATGCGTCAACTTAAGTTGTATTCGAACGTAGGAGCGGTTTTACCCCGCAACAATCTTTTGGTAAATTCTATGGTGATCGCGGCGTAAAGCCGCTCCCAAACTCCCCGACGAATCGAGAATTCCTTTTTTATGTGGATAAGTCGCCACCAAAGGGGGCCTGAGGGATTCGTCGAGACAATAGGCTTGGTCCTATACCTCGATCGCAAATTCCTTGGGCGAGTCGATGTAAAGACTAGCTACTTGCTAAGAACGCGTAACCGAAGTGAGCGGAGCGGCGCTATCGGCGAAACGATCCAAATTCAATCCCATTGCTTGGGCTTGAGAGAGCCACAGATTCGCCAGCGGTGTGCCTTCCGGAGCGTGGTAGTACTTGCCAGGAATGAATTGGCCTCGGCCGGTTCCGGCCACAATCATTGGCAGGTCATGATATTGATGGGTAGAGCCATCGCCTAATCCGGACCCGTAAGTGAAGATCGTGTTGTGGAGCAGCGTGGTGCCATCGCTTTCCACGATGTTATCCATTTTCTGGATAAGGTAGGCATATTGTTCCATGTGGAATCGATCGAGCTTTTCGAGATCCTCAACGTATTCAGTTTGATTGTGAGAAAGGTAATGATGGGTTACTGGCTTGTCGAAAAGGCTATCATAGGTGAAAGGCGTATCCCATCTTTCCGGACCGACCATGAAGGTGGCGACGCGAGTTAGGCCCGTTTGGAGAGCGACGACCATCAAGTCTCCCATCAGTCGAATATATTCACCGCGTGGCAGGTAAGCCCCGGTGGGTTCGGGCATCAGGGTTTTGTCCAGCTCGCCCTTCATTGCGTCCAGCTTGTCGATCTGCTCTTCTATTGTTCGAATGGAATCGAAATACTCGGCGAATT
>CAZFUD010000084.1:0-16121 GCA_964521705.1 uncultured Opitutaceae bacterium
GATTGGCAAGGATTCACTGTTTGCCCGTTCATTTGCTACGATCTTCGATTTCCTGAGCTATTTCGTAGAGGCGCCAAAGAAGGAGCCAATTTCTTTCCCGTCATCGCCAATTGGCCCGATACGCGGGTCGATCACTGGGTAACACTGCTGAAAGCGCGAGCCATCGAGAACCAAGCCTTCACGATCGGAGTGAACCGAGTCGGGAGCGATCCCAAATTTAACTATCCAGGCCACTCTGTCATTTTTGATCCTCACGGCACGCAGCTATCTATAGCGGGAACAGACGCAGGCTGCATTTCCGCAGACGTGTATCCAGAAACGGCCACCGAATGGCGTGATGAATTTCGCGCTATTGATGACATGAAAATGTGATCAAGACCGGCACCTTAAGCCCAAACGTCCAACGTTCTATCTTAAGGCGTAATATACTAGAGACTACCTCCTTATCCAAAGAGTGAAATATACTCAACACATCCCTGTAACGCAAATCGTTCTATTGACGATATTGTCCATCTGCGTTTCGAACCAAACCTTCAGCCAAGATACGACTCCATCCGTAACGGTAACGCGAGTAACCGACAGGATAACAGTTGACGGCAATCTCGACGAGGCGATGTGGAGCCAGGCACCCAAAATCGGAGAATTGGTTCAGCGCCAGCCAGACACGGGTCAAGCTCCAACTGAACAAACGGAAGTCACGCTACTATACGACGCCAACAATCTTTACGTGGGAATTACCGCCTTTGACTCGGAGCCAGACAAAGTGATTGGAACCGTTATGGAACGGGACGGGAGCCTCCGATCAGACGATTCGATCGAAATCATCCTGGACACCTTTCGCACCCAGCAAAATGCCTTCTACTTTGCCACCAACCCGGCAGGGGCATTCGTCGATGGTCTTGCTTACGACAACCAAGAATTGAATACCGACTGGAACGCCATCTGGGAAGTTCGGACCAAACGGACCGACTCCGGCTGGGTAGCAGAAATTGCGATTCCCTTCAAAAGTCTCAATTTCCCTGAGGAATCCAACCAGTGGGGCTTCAACATTGAGCGGAATATCATTCGCAAGCTTGAACAGTCTCGCTGGTCGGGGGCTCGGCTGGAAACGGACTTTCTGCAAATCTCCGAAGCGGGAAGGATTACTAATTTGCAAGGCCTCAATCAAGGCATCGGTCTAGACATACGACCATTCGTCGCGGCTAGCTGGCTGGACTCGGATACATCTAGTGATGATGGCTTTGATGCCGAACCAGGTGTCGATATTTCCTACAACATTACCCCGAGCCTTAAACTAACCGGAACGATCAACACAGACTTCGGTGAAACCGAGGTTGATGAACGGCAAATCAACCTTGGCCGATTCTCCATTCGATTTCCGGAAAAGCGGTCCTTCTTTCTCGAGGACGCAGGCGTATTCGCTTTCGCCAGTACAGGACCATCATCTCCAGGAGGCATTCCTCCAGCCAGCGCGGATGTCTTTCCCTTCTTCAGTCGCCGCATAGGTCTGGTTCGCGGACAAGAGGTGCCACTTGATGCCGGCATCAAACTGACCGGCAAAGTCGGCCAGACCGAGCTCGGAGTGCTCAATGTTCTGTCCGGCTCGACTTCTTTTGTCGACAGCGAGAACCTCATGGTGGGACGCTTTAAGCAGAACATTTTGGAGCAGTCCTATATCGGGGGCATCTATACAAACGGTAATCCGACTTCGGGCCCGTCCTCGAGCACCTATGGAGTGGATGCCCGTTTCGCTACCTCGGACTTACTCGGCAAATCGCAGAACTTCGCCGTCAGTGCCTACACAGTGCAAAGCGACAGCGGCGAGGATTCTGGCGAAGGCCAATCATACGGCATTTCCGCCCACTATCCAAATGACAAATATGTGGGCGAATTCGTCTACCGCGTAGTCGAGGACGACTTTGATCCCGCCCTAGGGTTCGTGCAGCGAAGCAACGTGAAGATGTATCGAGCGGGAGTGAGCTACAATCCTCGCCCCACCAACTTCTTAGGAATGCAGCAAATGTTTCACGATATTTTCTATACCGAGTTCGAGAATCTCGACAACGGCCTCGTGGAAAGCCGAGAATTCCATGTCACTCCATTGGACTGGCATTTCAAATCTGGCGACTCGGTGCACGCGTTTGGCGACTACGACCGCACTTACGAACGGCTTTTTGAGCCATTTCAGATTTCTCCTGGAGTTATCCTCCAACCTGGCGAGTATACGAATAATCGATACGGCTTCAACTTCGCCTCGGCTAGAAAACGCCGAGCCACTCTCTCTATCCGCGGTAGCGTAGGCGACTTCTGGACTGGTACCGCAGAGCGGATCTCAAGCACGTTCACCTACAAACTCCCTCCGAAATTCAATTTCTCCCTGGCCGCTAACCAGACCTTCGCTCACTTGCCCGAGGGCGCTTTCATCACCCGGATTTACACAGCCAACATCGACTATTCAGTGTCTCCTTTCCTCTCCTTCACCAACCTGATTCAATATGACAACCGCTCCCGCAACCTGGGTTGGCAAAGCCGCATGCGCTGGACCTTACAACCGGGTCGCGACCTTTTTCTCGTATTCAATCAAGGCTGGCTGCAAGACCCGCTCGGCGGATTCCATTTTCAATCACAGGATACGAAAATCGCTACCAAATTCCAGTATACCTTCCGCTTTTAGAAGACGAGGTGGCTACCCCTGCTTCAGCTAACTAGGGCCATCGCCTTGCGCAGGGAATCGATGGTCGCCTTGCAAGCAGACTCGTCGTCGAGGTCGCGCAAGGTTTGATTAAACGGCTCTGCTCTTACCGGTCCATCGTATCCAATTTCCACTAATGCTTTTACGAAACCTTCAGTATCTATAACGCCCGTGGCCATGGGAAGTTGGCGCTGACCATCCAACTGGCGTTTCTTGTCTATGTCTTTTGGAGCGTCGTTTAGATCTACCAAAATGATGTCTTTATTACGCAGCTTCTCAATATCGGAAGTGGAATCCCCCGCCTGCCACCAATGCCAGCTATCCAAGACGATTCCAGCGTTTCCGGTACCGATTGCGTCGACCAGTTCCAGAGCTTCGGCCATAGAGTGGATAAATGGATACTTACGAGAGACGAGCAAGGTATTCGTTCCCACATACTCCATACCAAAGCGGATATCATTGTCTTTAAGAATCCGGCAAACCTGCCTGAGTCGGTCGGCGTGCTGCTTGAAATTCTGGTTATAAGTCAAGTCATGATGAGCGGGCCTAAGCCAAGTGCTCACCCGCTCGACTCCCGCCCGCTGCAAGCCTTTGGCCAATCGAGGCAATTGCTTCAGGCCTTCTTTGAATTTCCTCTCATCACCCCTAAAATCGACACTCAATCCTGAAGTCCCCCAGACGAGCTTCCGGTCTTTGAGCAAACGCTTCAGTGCGTCCACTTCCCCGTCGCTCAGAGATGCTAGGTAGTCGGCCTTCGCTTCCACCGATTCAAATCCGAATTTAGAAGCCAATTCAATCGCTCTCTTCTGGTCAGCTTTTACACCGATGGCTCCACAAACCAGATTTAGGGTCATCTTCCGCTTCGGATCGCGCAACTGAGCGAATGAATTAACATTGATAAAGCTAGATGCGGCGCCAGCAATCGCTGCCGCCTTGAGGAACTGTCTTCTCTTCATATGGGTAAAGTAATCGAGAGAATAGTGAATCATTCCGGCCCAACGGGTCAACGCAGTTATAGGACCAATCCATAAGATCGGTCGCATGGTCTAACTCCCAACTTGCTATACTACGAATGCCACCTATGTAATCGAGTTCGCTACAATACTGAACGAACATTCCACTGATTTTACCTAGATGCTAACCTTCACCCTCTTCAGAATTCCAGTTTCCATCCATTGGATGTTCTGGGCCCTAGCCGCATTCCTGGGAGGAGCTTTGCGGGCTCAATCAGCTCAAGACTGGCATCGCGTGATTCTATTCATGGTGGCCGTGTTTATCTCGATTCTCATTCATGAGCTTGGCCATGCCCTGGCTGGAATTCGTTTCGGCGCTTCTACCCCTAGTATTCAGCTTCATGGACTCGGAGGCCTAGCTCGCTTTCGACAAGACCAGCTCAATCGACACCAACGCATTTTAATGACTCTTGCCGGACCTGGGGCCAGCATTCTCTTGGCGATCGCTTTCTTTGTCATCGCTATTGCCCTGTATCAATCTGGACCTCCCGCGAGCTACCCCCAAACTTTGGTCAACTTTTTCGTTGATGTTATGGTGACCATCAACGTGTTTTGGACCATCATCAATCTCTTCCCTGTGCTACCGCTGGACGGCGGGCAAGTTCTAAGAGAAACTCTAGGATCCGAGCGAATTCGGCTTACTTGTATCATTAGCCTAATGACATTGATTGTCTTAGCGGGCCTTCTTTGGATGGAAACCCGATCCATATACAACATGATTGTCATGGCGTTCTTGGGATCCTATACTTGGAATCTGCTGCAGCAGAGCAAATAGCTTACATCAGTCGCGTAGACTGTCGGAATTTCACAGTCGACAATCGATCCGCTGTATGCCAATTAATCGGAACGTTTCCGATGACTACCTCGGCTCCAATTGAAGAATGAAAACTGACCCCAATCTGAAAATGACACGCCGAGAAGCGATGAAAGTCCTTGGCCTCAGCGCTGCTACCGTTTCCCTTGGCGGCTACACGGCAAGCGCCCAAGGCTTTCCAAAAAACGAAACGCTCAACATTGGTCTTATCGGCTGCGGAGGCCGCATGCGTGGCCGCTTAGTGCCAGCCATGAAAAAGATACCTGGGCTAGAGATCGTCGCGGTCTGCGATGTCTATGACGATTTTTTGCGCTCCGCCCACGTAGCCGTCGGGGGCCGGGATCGCGATATTTTCCAAACAGGCGACCATCGAGAGCTGCTAGCAAGAAAAGATATCGATGCCGTAGTGATCGCCACTCCTGATCACTGGCACGCTCCAATCACCATAGACGCCGTGGAAGCGGGAAAAGACGTCTACGTGGAAAAACCCGTCACTCACAAGCTCGAGGAAGGCCCCATGCTTATCGATGCTCAAAAGCGGACTGGGAAAGCGATTCAGGTGGGAGCCCAGCAACGCAGCATGCCACATCTTCTTGTGCTGAAAGACAAACTGAAATCCGGGGAGATCAATCCGGGCAAGGTGAGCCGCATCCACATGCAATGGTGCCGCAATACGGGTCCTTACCGCCAGCCAACCTACAAAATCAACGAAGACCAAGTGAATTGGAAACGTTTCCTGGGCAATGCCCCCGATCAACCCTTCGACGCCTTTCGTATGCGGAACTGGCGCTGGATTTGGGATTTTGGAAACGGCCCGTTAGGCGATCTCATGGTCCACTGGCTCGACGCCACCAATTGGCTCCTGGATCTTCCCATGCCCGGCGAAGTAGTTATGTCGGGAGGACAGTACGAAAGAAAAGGCGACATGGAAACCCCGGATGTGACCAATTGCATTATGGAATATCCAGAGTTAGACATGCAAATGAACTATGTCAGCTCTTGGAGCAACAATTTGCACAAGGCATCGGTTAGTATCATGGGAACAGATGCTACTATTTACTTCGACCGTGGACGCTACGAAGTGACTCCTCAGCGGCCGAATAACGAGCCCATCGCGCCTGTATCCGATTCTATGATATCCGGAACAGCACCTTTGGGCGCGGATTTCTTCGACGACTATGATGGGGCCGCTCTCCATATAGGAGATTGGGTGAGCGCTATTCGTGAAGGCCGCCAGCCACGAGACCATGTGGAAGCAGGCATCCAAGCAGCTGCTGTTTGCCAATACGGGAACCAATCCTACCGGGAAAAGCGCTTCGTGACGGTATAGGGCGAGTCGTCGTTGATACGCGGCGTGAGCTTCATCGTCGTGGGCAGCTTCGGGCTTCGATGAATCAGCAGCGAAACCCTGCCATGCCCCAATTGACAAGAGAAGCAGAAACGTCCCGCAATTCTATCTTCTCCTCATACCGCTCTCCAAATATAGTCGGATATTCCCATTTCTCACGCAGTATCGCGAGTCGTTGCAGCGACAGTATCAAAATGAAAAAGGGCGGCCCCATTCGAAGCCGCCCAAAATACATTTCTCAGTCTAGGAGATCCAGAGCCCGTCAGCCACCTGTCGTGATGGGCACGGATGCTTGCCAATCACCCCAACTGAGATTCAAATGGGCACCAGTATTGGAAAGCGTATCGAAGCCGATGGTAAACCACTCCGTAGCGCTAGACTTCTTCAATGGAACTTTAATGCGCTTAACGTCTTGGGATGCATCGTACTGAGTTCCCCAGGACAGCTTGGAATTAATGATGAAATAGAAGTCATCTCCATCGGTCAACGAGTAGAGCGAATAGGTTCCCGCCGCGATCGATTCTCCACCCACTTTCACATCACTCGAGAAGGTGATAGCCGTTGATTCGTTGGCACCCGTTCTCCAAACCTTTCCATCTGGAACCAGTGATTCTACAGTCCGTCCTTTAAGGCCTGGCCGACCGTAAGTGATGGACACAACAGTTGTGCCGATATTCTGGCTAATAGCTGCGTTTGGACTTGGTCTGGGGCGACCATTTCCGCGATCTTGAGAATAAGCGACAACGCTAGCTAGCAATGCCACTGCTGTTAGGGTTAGACTGAATTTCGTCAGATATTTCATAAACATACTCGTTAGGTTTAGGTTTATTTGGGCTTGCAGATTAGGTAGGAAAAACGGGAAAGCACATAAAATGGTTACGCGCCCATCTTGTAAACCGCCTCCTTCAATGATCCATGGCTTCTTCGATATCGATAGCCGGCCCGACGCCTTCTGGTTCCCGAACGGAATCAATCAATTCGAGGGCCGCTTGGCCCGGAGGCGGACAGATGCGGGATAGCCCCAAGGTCACGATGAAATTGAGCAGCATCCCAATGGATCCAATGCCTTGCGGCTTAATGCCGTGATCGAATATTCCAAAGGTCCACGGCTTCATCCCTCCGTAAACAGAGGCGATTATGTAGAATCCAGTGAATGCTATACCGACGACCATTCCCGCAGCAGCCGGCACCGTACCCACTCGCTTTGAGAATATGCCCAAGACCAGTACTGGGAAGAAACTAGCCGCTGCCAGCCCGAACGCGAAGGCTACCACTTGTCCAACGAACCCAGGTGGATAGATACCAAAGATTCCCGCTATTACCACGGACACGCCAATGGTCGCCCGACCCACGAGCAGTTTCTTTTTCTCATCAGCATCCGGATTGACGATCTTCGCGTAGAGATCGTGAGCGACGCTGGAGGAAATCACGAGCAAAAGTCCACTCGCCGTGGATAGAGCGGCTGCCAATCCCCCGGCCGCTACGAACGCGATTATCCAGTCTGCCAATCCAGCCATCTCTGGCGTCGCCAGAACTATGATGTCCCGATCCGGACCTGCAATTCCCTTCTCCCTCATCAGCCATCTACCGTCGATCCCTTCTGCCCCCCTGGTCGCTTTCCAAGTGGCGTGAGAGGCGATGATTTCTCGAATCTCAGCGGGGCTGCCTTTAAAGTTGAAGATCTCATTGTCAGCCTCGTTGCTATACCTGACGACTCCGTCGCCATCATCGAACCACATGACCAAACCTGTTTCTTGCCAGCTTTCGAACCACTGGGGGATCTCGTTCTCGGTCTTGCCGTTCAAACTTTCAATCATGTAGTAGCGAGCGAATCCTGCCATCGCAGGCGCAGTGAGGTACAGCAGAGAGATGAACAACAGAGCCCAGAAAGCGCTCCAGCGGGCCGCCTTGATATTGCGAACAGTGTAGAATCGGACAATGACGTGAGGCAGTCCTGCTGTCCCTACCATTAGGGCTAAAGCCACGAAAAATACGTTCGCCTTATCCCAGCCTCCAACGAAGGTATCCGTGTAGCTTGAAAATCCTAGATCCGTCTGGATTTGGTTCAGCTTATCGAGAAGATACAGTCCCTTCTCCCCAGCAACCGATTCCTTAAGTGTGGATCCCAATCCAATTTGCGGAATCGGCGTGCCCGTGAGTTTGATACTAATGGCGATAGCAGGAACTAGAAACGCGGTAATTAGTACCCAGTATTGGGCGACTTGCGTCCAAGTGATGCCCTTCATTCCACCCAAAGTGGCATATATGAAAACAATGAGCATACCGATAATGACACCTTCGGTAACATCCCGCTCTAGGAAACGGGCGAAAACCACCCCCACTCCGCGCATTTGGCCGGCAACATAGGTGAAGCTAACGAATATCGCGCAAACTACGGCAATCACCCGCACGACATTAGACTCGTAACGGTCGCCCACAAAATCCGGAACGGTGTAGCGACCGGATTTTCGCAAATAGGGAGCTAGTAGCAAGGCTAGCAGCACGTAGCCACCGGTCCATCCCATCAAGTAAACCCCGCCTGAATATCCCATGGTCGAGATCAGCCCGGCCATGGAGATAAAAGAAGCCGCGCTCATCCAATCGGCTGCTGTCGCCATTCCATTGGCGTGAGCCGGTACTCCGCGACCGGCCACATAGAAACCTTTCGTATCCCTTACCCGACTACGCCAAGCGATAAACAAGTACAGGGAAAAACTGAGCCCAACGAAAATCCAAGTCCAAAGGGTAACGCTCATATGCCACCCCCTAACTGATTTTCTTCGTCTTCGACCTCTTCGTGATGCTTCAAATCCCGTCGATTCATCACAAGGCAGAAGACAAGAATAAGAACCACAAAGACTATGATACTACCTTGCTGGGCAAACCAGAAACCGAGCGGAAACCCGCCCAAGCTGATTTCATTTAGAGTATCCGCGAACAGAATGCCGCAACCGAGTCCAGCCAAAGCCCAAAAGGCCAGCAGGATAAGCATAAGGCGGACGTTGCCTGACCAAAATTTCTTTAAATGGGCCTCACATGAGGAAGATTTGCGACTGGGGGTCGAATCGGGAGGTGACTCGCTCATAGATTAAAAGGGAAATCGAGGGTTTGGGTATTGGCGCGGAGTATGGAGAGCGCTCGACGCTCGCGGCAAGCCGATTATTGTCCGTCCATTTTCCCACCTCAACCGACCCGCGAAAAGACGCAGAGCGAGCAAATCTCCAGGCCCGCCATAGCTGAATCGCGAACTAATCGGGCCGATGCAGATGAACTAGGCAGATTTCATCTACTTAGACAAAATCTTTGCCCATTGCCCATCCGCTTCTTTCACCAAACTCGATTCGGGGGTTTTCTGCTGTTTCTCGTTCCAGCGTTTGAGCATATCGCCCCAAAAACCGTCATAGAAAAGATAGGTCGTTCCTCCGATTAGCTTGAAGCTCATAGGATCGACTTCGACCTTATCGCCATCCAGCCTGGCATAAGCGCACCAGCCTCCATAGGCGGGCAGATACGTCTCTAGAATCTTTCTGAATGTCTCCAGATTCTCCTTACTAGTAAATCGATATTCAGCGCCACCATACTGATGGCTCCACTGGTCCGTGCCCATTTTGGGAGCGCCCTGACGATAGGAAACCACATCGTAACCGGATAGAGCGACCTTCTTTTCCAAATTGAGATGCTCTACTGGAACCGGGCTAGCCGAAACAGCGAAAAGAAAAATAAAGGAAAAGCGAATCTCGTAGATATAAAGACGATTGAAGTCGCCATTTTATTTCCGAAAATCCAATGCGATGCTTGCGGCAGCAAGCGGAAAGCCTGCGAAATTCGCTAGCGTGTAGAGAATCGATAGACAGTCGTGGACTTGAATTCCTCTTTCGGATTGAGACGAGCCGACGGAAAGTTCTCTTGATTGGGCGAGTCCGGGAAAAGCTGGGTTTCCAAGCAAAAACCCGATCTAGCGCCATAGGTTATGCCTGACTTCCCCTGAAGGCTGCCATCCAGGAAATTTCCCGTGTAGAATTGTACGCCAGGCGACGTAGTAAATACTTCCATTCGACGCCCAGAAACGGGCTCGAATACGTCAGCCGCTTGGACTAGTTCCTCGCTCACCTCTCTTTTGAGAACGAAATTGTGATCGTATCCCTTGCCACGCTCCAACTGCGGATGTTGAGCATCAATTCGAGCGCCAATTGGCTTCGGAATCCGAAGGTCGAGAGGCGTTTCATCAAGAGCGGCGATTTCTCCCGTCGGTATCAGATTCGAATCAACCGGAGTATATTCGCTGGCATTGATCTGAATCTCGTGATCGAGAATACTACTACCAGCTTTGCCGCTTAAATTAAAATAGCTATGCTGAGTTGGATTGAGGATCGTGGGCCGGTCCGTGGTGGCAAAATAGTCGATGATCCATTCATTGTCATTCGTCAATCGGTAGGTGACATAGATATCCAACGCTCCTGGATAGCCCTCTTCCCCTTCCTCGCTTCGATATCGCAATACGACTCCCTCAAAGCCTTCGCCCGATACGGTTTCTCCATCCCAAAGAACACTGTCGAACCCCTTCTCTCCGCCATGCAGATGATTTGCCCCATCGTTAGTCGCTAGCTTGCAGACCACTCCGTCCAACTCGAATCTGCCTTTAGCTATTCGATTCCCGAACCGTCCAATCAATGCTCCAATGTAGGCCGAATTGCCTTCGTAGGCCTCCATAGAATCGAAACCCAGGACAATGTCTTCAGATACGCCTTGACGATCGGGAACATTGATTTCCCTAACAACTCCACCGTATTCAGAAATCCGCATACGGATCCCATTGGTATTGGATAAAACAAACTCCTTCATTGCGAATATTTCCTTCACCGTGCCCAATTTCAAATCTTTGGGAAGAGCAAATTGGAAAACCGCCTAGATTTCCCTTTCCATTTGCCATCATCTTTCTAAGAACGACCCCTAGCCTAGTTTAATCGATCAGCTGACGCTATGAGCAAGAAACCCAATTTCCTCTTCATTCTCTCTGACGAGCACCAAAAGCACGTCACGGGCTGCTACGGCAATCCAACCGACGTCACACCAAACTTGGACGCTCTAGCTGCTAGAGGTACGCTCTTCACTAAAGCCTATACGACCTGCCCTATTTGCGTGCCCGCTCGCGCTTCTTTGGCGACCGGAAAGTACGTCCATGAGATTGGCAATTGGGACAATGCTTTCCCTTACCATGGAACTGAGCGATCCTGGCATCACGAATTGCGCGATGCCGGTCTTACCGTGGATCTCATTGGGAAGCTCCATTTTCGAAGCGAATCGGACGACAACGGTTTCACCAAAGAAATCCAACCTCTGCACGTCGTTGCCGGAGTTGGAGACCCAATGGGATGCCTACGGGAAGATCCGCCTATACGCCATCGCCGCATGGGAATCAACTCGGCCGGCGAGGGGATGACGACCTATCAGGAATACGATATCAAGAATGCCGACAAGGCGATTGAATGGCTCCAATCTCATAAAGATGACTCAAAGCCATGGACCTTGTTTCTGTCTCTCGTCTGCCCGCATCCACCCTACCGAGTGGAGAAGCCTTACCTGGATAAATTCGATCCCGACAATTTGCCTCGACCGCCGCAGTGGAAAGAAGAGGATTGGCCCCGACATCCAGCCTACGCTCATATGAGGAAGTACTTCGATGCTGAAGAGCCGCACACGGAAGAACAGATAAAGAACTTAATACACGCCTATTACGGATTGACCAACTTTCTTGATGCCCAAATCGGAAGAGTCCTCGATCAGCTAAGCGCCTTAGGGCTAAACGAAGATACCCACATTTTGTATTCAACCGATCATGGCGAGTGCCTCTCCGCTCGCGGACTCTACGGGAAATTCACTCATTATGAAGAATCCGGCGGCGTCCCCATGATTCTGGCGGGACCAAATGTCCCCGAGGGCGGGGTCTGCGAAACTCCGGTTTCCCTGTTGGACGTTCACGCAACGATCTACGACAGCCTAGGACTAGATAAGCCGGTGCACCACAACGCGAACTCCCTCATCGAGCTTGCCAACAAGCCTGAACAAGAACGGGTAGTCTTTGGAGAGTACCACGCTCTTAACAGCGCCAATGGGTCGTTCCTATTGCGGGACAACCGGTATAAACTGATCCATCACGTCAACCAGGATCCTCAACTATTCGATCTCAGTAAGGACCCCGACGAAATAAATGATCTGTCCCAAAATCCCGAATACCGATCGGTTCTCGATTCTATGATCAAGAAGCTCAGGGAGATTTGCGATCCCGAAGAAGTGGATCGGCGAGCCAAGGCCGATCAGAAAGCTCTGGTAGAAAAACACGGTGGCAGAGAAGCCATTTTAAATCGTGGATTCTTCGAGAACTCCCCCGTTCCCGGCGAAAAACCCGCTTTTCGAGCCCCGAGCTAAATCGTTCTTCTGGGGCGATATCGCAAGCTAGCTCTTAGGCCAATTCCTTGGCAGCCTCTAGAATGGAATCCAAAGCCTCGCTTTCAAGTGGATCCAGGGCTGGCTCTTCTTGATCCTGTTTAGCCAACGGCTTCATCCCTACAGGCGGTTTATCCCCGTGATTCGGCTCACCCTTTTCTTCTATAGGGAATTGCTCCTGCATTTTCACTAACCGGGCCAACACCTTGCCCAGCCTGGGATTAATCTTCGCTATTGTCTCGTTCTCATTCATGATAGGTTCAATTACCATACCCCCGTCGCCAATAGGTATCCTGTCCCGAGATACTTCTCTGTCTATAGAACAATAATCCGGATATCCTGGATACATTTGAGGATTGTTTTGGGCATGAACGGAGGAGAATCCTACCATTAATGCCATGGTCACGAGGGCATGGAAACCGACACGCAACAGTGCATCGCAGGAAATAATGGCTAAGCAGAAACTGAAGCAATACATGATAACAATAATAACGGAATGAATAATGGTATGGGACTTATCGTACCACGCTACAGACAGCCTCAGAAAATTCTACAAGCTAAATGGAATTAGCAAAGAATTCATGCGTCCCTGGTACTTTGAGGGTATCAGCGCCTAGGACTACAGAACGAGCCTAGGCAAAACTTCGGGCGGATGAAAATGGCGAGCATCCTCTACCCGACAAGAACATCTAACCGCGACCGGATTTCCATCTAGCCACTTCTGAAAACGGCACCCTGCCTCCAAAAATGTCTAGAGCGCTCCCAATCGTCAAATCCACGCGACCTCTGCCTAGCGCGTCGACCAAATCCAAATCTTCTAATCGCCGAGCCCCACCTGCATAGGTAACGGGAATCGGCGAATGCTCTCCAAGCAACTGAACCAGCTGCTCTTCGATTCCACTCATCTTCCCCTCCACGTCGACTCCATGAACTAGAAACTCGTCGCAGTATTTCGACAATGCGTCGAGAGTCGTTGCAGACACGCTTAGCTCCGTAAAACGCGTCCATCTATCGGTCACCACCCAATACGCGCCGTCTTGAAAACGGCAGCTCAAATCGAGAACTAATCGTTTGGACCCAACGACCTTTACCAGTTCGTCCAAACGCTCATATTCTACCACCCCATCTCGGAATACATAGGACGTCACGATGACATGACTAGCCCCTGCATTTAAAAAGTCGCGAGCGTTGCCTGGCGTTACCTCCCCGCCGAAATGCATTCCCCCCGGGTAGGCCTTCAGGGCCTCCATCGCCACAGCCCGGTTTCCAGGTCCAAGCGAAATAACGTGGCCACCCGGCAAATCGAGTTCCCGATAGCGTTTGGCGAAATCGCTCGGATTCGCATCCGACTCAAAATTGCTATCAGCTTGAGTCCCGTCAGAAGTCAGCGTTCCCCCGACGATCTGCACAACCTTTCCTCCTTTCAGATCTATGCAGGGCCTAAACTTCATCACCTTCAACTACTTGGAATACTCGCTTGGCCTGTTCACCCAGCGAATTCAACTCATTTTCGATCTTCTTCCGAGCAAGCTCTAGTTTATCGTCTTCGAAGTTCCTATCCACCAAAACATCTTCCCCGACGATAATTGAAATGCGAGCAAATAGCTAGGGGAGGATCATCCGATCCCAAGACGGAATTCTCCAGTATCTATCGGCCACATAGGACATCGGTATGACCGCCGCCTGCGTCATCTTGGCAAGCATAACCACGCCCATTTTCGCTTCGTACTTGAATCCCTTGGATCCATCCGCAGCCAGTCCAGCCCATCGCGCTGGCAAGGCTTATCAATCGAATCGCGAAAGGTCGTTCACTCGGATAACCTTTTGCAACTTGGAGAGATACTGAGCCCCCTCCTGGGAATAGCTTCGGAGACCCGGCAGCAAGTCGTTGCCCGCAAAATCGATGGCATTTTCCCGATGGGCGCGCCGGATTGACCGCATCTCCATGTAGCTCTTATTGGTATTCAGATTCTTAAAATAGGCCAGAAATGACTCCTTAGGAGAATCGTACATCGCTACTTCGTAGCTTTTTCCTGAAGGACGTTTCTTCGGCACCATCCCGCAATCCCGCTCATAGCACCACATGCCAAAAAGGTTGTTGCCTTCCTTGGCGAACCGCGAGGTTCCCCAAGCGCTTTCCAAAGCAGCTTGCGAAAGGGCCAAAGAAGGAGGAATCTTGTCCACTCGGGATAGCAGATAATCGAATGTCTGTTCCTCCACGTCGTCCACAGGATCGAAGCCGTACTCTTCCAGAAAAGCGTCAACGCGAGCTCTGTCTCTCCGGCTCAATTTGCCGCGCTCCTGGAATTGACTGCGGATCCGCTGAATCTCCTCACGCTGTTCGATTACCCAAATGTTCGCTTCCTCTACAATAGGCAGCATGTATTCGAAAAATGAGGACTTTCTCCGTTCGACATTGCCGATCAAAGCGAAGTCGGGCATGGCCTCCTCGTCTTCGGTGATCACCGTGTCCAGCCCAACGGACGTTAAAATCAACAATAGGCAAGCCCCGGCGATCAGCGCGGCTAAATCGTTTTGAGAACCGTTTTCCCAGTCGATCCACCGGATCCACCTTAAATTTGGCTTCCGTTTCATAAATTCCCCTTCCCTTTAGAAATCGCTTTCCTACAAATCTCGCCTCATGAGGTGAAGGAACACCTGCCCGTCCATCCAGTACTCAATGTACTTCGCCTTCGTTTGCACCCAATCCGTCCAGCCGTAAGACGGCTTTCCCGCGTTGGCCGGGGGCACAAGCTCGTAGCCACCATAAAACCACTCTCGGTAGCTGGAAAACCTCTCATTAGAGATTTTTACAACAAGCTGCTTGTCCTTGTGAGCCGGAAAAAGTTGCAAATGAACATTCAGTTCCTCGTCAACCTTCACATCGTTCACGATGTCCCGATTAATGGCGATCGCCTGGTAGGGACCGAATACGGGCATTTCCGACCCCGCTGGGGCGCGGCCCACAGACGACCACGGACGCGTTGGCTCGGTCGGTTGCTGCCCCCAAAGCGGCGTGCAAAGGACTTCTAAGGACAAGAGCACTAGCACAAGTAGATTCCCAGTCATACCCATCCCAATATGGAAATTCGAACCTAAATGTCAAAGCTCCTGATATAGAGAATTTACTCTATACTGCCCCGCAAACCCGCCTATTCAGGCCTCTAATTTGACCGACACCCTCCTAGGTTTCTCCCTGGTGCCTGGCAATTTCGATCCCTAAACGCCCAATTCGAACCCGAGCTTTTCCAAAACCCTGAAGCACCCCTTTAAACCGCACTCTTTCCACCGGTTTGACAGGGAACACTCCCCGGCTAAGTCGAAAGTCCGAACAAGCTTGCAAATCATCCCTTTTCGTATGATCGACGGAACCTTTATCGCATGATTGGGCGAATTGGCAGAAAAGGCATTTCTTATGTCAGCGAGCTGGGAGAGTTGACCCTATTCAGCGCCTCGTCGCTGGGCTCGCTCTTAAAAGGGAGACACATGCTAGAAAAGCTCGTTCGGGCGATTTACGAGATCGGCGTTCGCTGCATACCCATCACCTTAATTGTCGGCCTTTTTACGGGGCTCGTGCTGGGCCTACAACTCTACTACGTCCTGACCAAATTCAGTTCCGAGAGTCTGCTCGGCCAAGCCGTTGCCTTGTCGATAATCATGGAAATCGGTCCGGTTTTCACCGCGATAATGATCGTGGGACAAGCAGGTTCGGCGCTTTCCGCGGAAATTGGGATTCAGCGGAATGCGGAGCAGATCGACGCCCTGAAAACCATGCAGATCAATCCGCTAGGGTTTCTGGTGTCCCCAAGG
>CAZFUD010000085.1:0-16083 GCA_964521705.1 uncultured Opitutaceae bacterium
TGCTCAAAGTAACTCCAGTATCTGGTTGATGAGACTGGACCGCTGGAACGCCCTCAATCGCGATCCCAGCAATTTCATCCTCAGTCTATTCAAAGAAACCGGATCCTCGCTAAGATCTTGCATCCAGAAGGACGTGGTTCGCGACGCAGACGGAGAAATCGCTCTCAAAGGTCTAGACCTCGTTCCGGCCAGCTTTAACTTGATGGATCTCGAACACGAGTTGCCGAACCCCTGGGAGAAACCGTTTTACGCCCACTTCTACGAAGAGCTTCAATCCGTAGAGAAGGATTATGAATATATCTTTTTCGACTGCCCACCCAGTTTCTTCCAAGCGCCAAAATGCGCCGTATTCAGTAGCGACCATATCATCGTTCCAGCTAATCCCGACGCCCTGAGCATCATCGGATTCCACCTGCTTATCGAGAAGCTCGAGTCCTTCCGGAGGCAAAGCCTTCGTTGGCGTGAAGATCTCTCCGCGCCGTCTCCTCAAGTTCTTGGAATTTCCATCAACGCCGGGAAGCCGGGAACTAACATCGAGGTGCCTCTGGAGCGATTCGAAGCCCAGCTCGAAAGATTTGCAGCCCAGAAAAAGGTCCCCGAGGATGCCCGAGTATTCCCAGAGCACATTCGATATTCAGTCACAGTTGGCAGAGCGGTTATAAAAGGCTTGCCCATGGTGCTAATGAGCATGAGAGAAGCATCCATCAAAGTGGCCGAAGACTACATTCGTACGACTCAACGCATTCTAGAGCTAACTGCGGAAAAGCCCCGCCACCTAGAAACCAGCTTGCTGGACAACTTCGGGCAAAACTAGCGAAATATCGCCAGGGTTTTATCCCTCTCAACAAGGTCCTACTCACTTGCCACTAATTTCGGTAAGGTTACCGAAATTAGCGGCAGACGGGCGGGATCGGCTGCGAAAGCGTTCGATATCGAGCTTGGAGACCACTCACCAAGTGTTTGGCAAGAACCTCTGGTTTGCTCAACATAAAGCCTATTCGTACTTGTATTCCATGAGTTTCATCGCATCACTTCCGAAGACTGAGCTGGCCGATTCACAAGTCGGCCCCAATTTACTCCCTGTCTCTTCTCAAGCGCCTTTCGATCTCTATGCCACACGACTTTAGCGGCCAAGCATTCCTCGTCACCGGTTCCACTCGAGGAATCGGTAAAGCGATTGCTGCATCCATCGCCAAGGCGGGAGGTTCGGTCGCTATTCACGGACGAGAGCTCGAGAAAGTTCAATCGGTCTGCGAGGAAATCGGTTCCGGGAAGACCAAAGCCTTTGCCGCGGATCTGTCCGATCCTGAAAAGGCTAGCGAATTGGTCAAAAGCGTATTCGATCATTTCGGCCGTTTAGATGGACTCGTCAACAACGCCGGCGCTGGTCGAGCCGTCGCATTTCGAGGGCTTAAACTCGACGCTTGGCGGTCAACCCAGGCCCTCAATTTGGAATCCGCCTTTATCGCCTCTCAAGAAGCCTACAAGCTCATGAGGAAGGCTAAAACGGGCAGCATTGTTAACATGGCATCGCTAGCGGCTCATGGACCGGGAAATCTGATGGGGGCGGACTACGCTGCCTCAAAAGCGGGACTAGTTAGCCTCACTCGAAGTCTAGCCTTAGAAGCGGCCCGTTTTGGAATTCGTTGCAACGCCGTTTCACCTGGCATCGTGGAAACCGATATGGCCGAAGGCATGACGGATGAGATGATCGCGAAAATGGCCATCCCTCTCAATCGCCTAGCAACCTGCGAGGACGTGGCCAACGTGACAGCCTTTCTTCTCTCGTCTGACGCTGCCTACCTGACGGGTCAGGTAATTCATGTGGATGGCGGGCAATTCATTTACGGATAAGCTCTGATTGCCGAATGCCAACCGATTCCTCAATTTCCAATCAGCGTGTAGCGATTACCGGTATGGGAATCGTGTCAGCCCTAGGAATCGATGAAGACCACGTCTGGTCGCGATTGCTGGAGGGGAATAGTGGTATCGGTCAACTCCAAAGTTTAGATACATCCAAGCTCAAAGTCAGCATCGGGGCAGAAGTGCCGCCTGGGCTTGTAGAAGACGCTTTGAAACCGCTGGGGCGTCGCTCCACCGATCGGGCCTTGGACATGGCCATCGTTGCATCGGCCCAGGCCCTTCTCCAAGCCAAATTGATTATTGGAGACGGGCCGTTTGATAATCAGGATGTCTCTGTCATCTTGGGAACCGGAACCGGCAGCGCCCAAAGTCATAACCAGGCCTACAATATCCTCTTCGAAAAAGGTTCGCACAATCTTCGACCCACCACGGTACCCCGTTGTATGTACAACGCGATCTCGGCAGGGATCTCGCTTCAGTTTCGCCTAACTGGCACCAACTACGTGATCGTATCCGCTTGCACTTCGGCAACGAATGCCATCGGAACCGCATTCCGTATGATCCGTCACGGATATGCCGATCGCGTTTTGTGCGGGGGAGCAGACGGATTCTTTGATCCCTTCTCTTTCGGAGCCTGGAATAATATAGGAGCCCTATCAAGAATAGAGGATCCGCAAAAAGCCTGCCGCCCCTTCGCAGAGGACCGTCAAGGAACCGTTCTGGGTGAAGGAGCAGGAGCCATCGTCCTTGAGGCTTACGACCGAGCCATCGATCGCGGGGCTTCTATCCGAGCGGAGATTCTTGGATACGGAGAATCTTCAGACGCCACCCACATCACCAAGCCCAGTTCAGAAGGACAGGCCAAGGCCATGCAACAAGCCCTCAAAGACGCCCGTATTGATCCCAGCGAAATCGCTTTGATCAATGCCCATGGAACGGCTACGCCGGGCAACGATTCTTGCGAGAGCGAGTCGATCCGACGCGTCTTCGGCGACCAAGCGGATCGCGTTCCCGTTGTGGCCAACAAGAGCTATTTCGGCCACACGCTTGGGGCATCTGGAGCCCTGGAGACTATCGCCTCGGTCAAAATGATTGAAAATCGACAGGCTCCTCCAAACTTGAATCTTGAAAACCCAGATCCCGCTTGCGACTTGAATCTGGTAAAAAGCGAGCCCATATCCATCGATACTGGACCCATAATCAAAAACAGCTTCGGATTCGGGGGGGGCAACGGCGTGCTAATCATCGGTCCTAATAGAGCTTAATCTCCTTCACATTCCCAACATGACAGACACCGCTAAACAAGAAACTATCCTCGGCCAACTTCGAGGCATCCTGGAAGAGTCCTCATCCATCGAACCGGACTGGGATTCCTTCGGCCCGCAATCTACGATCGAATCGCTAGGTCTAGACTCACTCACGATTCTCGACCTGCTCTACGATATCGAAGAAGTCATCGGCATACATCTGGAAGCGAAGGAAGTGCTCAACATCACGACCGTCGGCGAGATCATTGACATGCTAGTGGCTAAAGGCGCTTGAAGCGGATCTGCCAACTCGCCGAATACGGCTTCTTTCGTTGCGTAATCTTTCTTTGCGACACCCTGCCGTACTCTATTACCTGTCTCGTCGCTCGAGGCACGGCTAACCTTTGGTGGCTCGTCGACAAGAAGCGGCGAATTGTCGCAAGAGACAATATTATCCGCAGCGGTATCGAAGCCGATCCTAAACGGGCCTTAGCAATAGCCAAAAAAGCCTGCCACAACATGGCTCTCGTCATTGTGGAGTCCCTACGGTCCACGGATTTTCTGGGCGATGATGCGATCGACCAGCATCTGAAAATAAAGATTCCCGACGATGTTAAAGCTGTTCTAGAAGATCCTGAACAAAGCCTCATTATCGCTTCAGGGCACTACGGAAACTGGGAGGTAGCTGGCCACTGGGTTTCCCGATACAAGCCAGTTGCCGGGATAACACGGGCGATGAACAATCCCTATATTGAAGGCCTGGTGAAAAAGCGGAAATCTCGTTACCGCTTTCGACCGATCCCCAAGCATGATGGTAACACTGGGCGCTTTCTGGAAGTCCTAGACAACCACGAAATACTGGCTCTGCTCTTCGATCAGCACGCTGGCGATTACGGAATGATGATCGACTTCTTTGGCCATCCAGCCGCGACTTTCAAGACGGCCGCAATGCTCCACCTCGTGACAAAGACACCACTTTGTTTCGCCTCCTGCCACCGAGTCGGCCCCGTGAAGTTCGAAATCAGCTTCTCCCCCGTAATCCAGCAAGCCAGAAGCGGAAATAAGAACGAGGACATCAAAGCCATCCTGAACAGCTTGAATCGCGACTTGGAAAATACCATCCGACAAGACCCCACCCAATACCTATGGGGTCACCGACGTTGGCGAGACTTGTAAGTACGCGGATTGAAACGCCACGACTCTAAAACAGGCATTCAATTCTCTGCTATTCGTTTTCAGGCACATCTGGCAAGGCGAATTCGAAGGCTTTGACGGGATCGTTAGAGCAAACGATCGAGATACATCCCAGTCGTACTTTCAAGACGCGAAGTCGATGACGTTATTTCAGAACTCGGCTAATCTCCTATCGGCCAACTTTCGATCTTGTGTTTTGAGAGAGCGCCTTATTTGCTTCCCGCTCCTTTTTACCAGAGGCGAAATAGGTATCAGATGATTCATCCCGATAAAGGCATTCAGCGATCTTCTTCATTCGATGGAGCGTCTTTGGAGTGCGAAAATTTCCCGGGTTACAAAAACGGGTTTATTTCACCTATATCAGGATGTAATAAAGAGATCCTAAGTCATTATTTGTAAACTGTTTGGGGCAGTAGCTCAGCTGGATAGAGCACCGGATTTCTAATCCGGTGGTCGGGGGTTCGAGTCCCTCCTGCCCTGCCACGGGTTAACGTTGAACGTGGAAGGATAAAGGCTGAAACCAGGACAACTATCGTAAAACGAATAGAGGAGGGACGAGACCCACGAAGGGGGTTGGGCTCTTGTGTCATATCGCTCATACTTCGCTCGGTAGCGCAGCATAGCGGCAACGGGCAAAAAGGTGGCACAGGCTTCCAGTTGTACCGGGCATAGCTCAGAGAGTGGCGACTGGCCTGTGTACTAAACAGGCAGGATACCTGTCCTACCTCTCGCAATCCCTCCTGCAGCACTAAGGTGGAAGGATGAAAGGGTCTAAACGACCGATGTTCGTAGGAGCGGCTTTACGTCGCGAAAGCTCGTATAAATCGCGGTCTAAAGCCGCTCCTAAAAGTTAGATTCAAATTCGAAATCCGTAGAGTCAGCTCATCGGTAACCGCTAACCGCTCCAAACTATGCCAATGCGTAGTGCTTTTCCGTGAGTTCGGTTAATGAGACCCAGTTCTTCCAATCGACACGGAGCTCCCGGCGCAATTGCTTGATCTCCATGAGCAATATGCGACGGCGCTCTTCGGTCGCCACTTTGAGTTCTCGATAGGCTTTCGCCAATTCGGCAGCCTTGGCTTCGAATTGCTTGGAAAGATCTTCCAGTTTCTCTCTCAGCTCGTTGGCTGTTTCGTCTATCTCGTTGCGAATACGGTCTAACAGAAGTTGCTTGTCTTTTTTGACGAGCGTTTGCTGGATGCGGATATCGTTCACCCATCGGAGATTGCTAACCAGGCCTATCTTAGAGGCTGTCCAAATGAGCCATTTGGTCGGATCGAAGTGATACCAACGAATGCCATTGCGGTAGTCGTTGGCGATCGTGTGGTGATAATTATGGTAGCCTTCACCAAAGGTCAGCAAGGCCAGAACGGCGTTATCCGCCGCCGTCTGCTCTTTGGAGTAGGTACGAGAGCCCCACATGTGGGCCAGGGAATTGATAAACCAGGTGCAGTGGTGAATCGTGAAGATGCGCAGCAACACACATCCGACGAAGGAAGCGAGAGGCGACATAAACAAGCAGCCGATCCCAAAGACGACGCCATTAACGGCCAGGAAAATCCAGCCATAATAATTGTGCTGAAACATGACCCGCTTATTCTTCAGCAAGTCTCCCACGATTCGCTCATTAATTGGGATGAGCGGATTCACAAACAGCCAACCGACGTGGGCATACCAGAATCCGCGGTTGATATTGTAGGGATCTTTTTCCGTATCTACATGGCTGTGGTGGATCCGGTGGTCGTTGGACCAGCTCAGGGCTGACATTTGACCAGCAAGGGCCGACATCATTAGCCAAAACCATTCGTAGACCGGAGACGCATCATAGGTCTTATGGGCGAAAAGCCGGTGGTATCCCGCGGTAATAGCCAAACCAGACAGGATGAAGGTCACCAAATAGATGACCCATGTAGCCAAATTGAAATCGCCAATTACAAATGGCAAAAGCGCGAAGAGCGCTACTTGGTAGCCAGCAATGGCAAAGAAAGTTCCCCAATTTACGATACGCATGTGTCAGATTAGAGTCCCCAAATGGACAGGGTTTGTTCAAAAACGAACTCGTATGTGTCTGGATTTTAATCGAATACGCAACCTTTGATATCGGTTTTCCGCGACTTTTCTGAATTTCTGCACACGAAAGCGGTTCAGGAGGCTAAAGGCGCCACAGCTATTGAAAAAGGCTACTCGAAATCGATCAGCACCTTGATAGCTCCGTCGTTACGGTCTACAAAGGTCTCATAGGCCGTCTGCGCGCTTGCAAAGGGGAAGGAATGGGTAAGCAGAGGCTTCATATCTACCTTGCCTTCAGCGATCAAATCCGCAGCAGCGAGAAAGTCCCCCTTATCTTTGGCCCCCACTGAATGCCGAACAGTCAGATTCTTATAGAAGACTTTTCCGAATGGGTAGTTATCAACGTAATCGGTGTCGACCACTCCGAACTCAAAGATAGTCCCCTCATTGCGAACCATATCCACGGCATCATTAAACGCCAAATCGGCATGGCCTGCCGCCTCGATGACGACATCCGCCATATCTCCATTTGTCAGATCGGATAACTGTTCCACGCTACCTGCATCTCCAGGAACGATGATCTCATCCGCGCCCATTTGCCGACCCACGCCAGCCCGTTCCTCAAGACGGTCGATGCCAATTACCGTTCCCGCTCCTCGCAGTTTGAGCAGAGAATTAAACATAAGCCCAATTGGGCCCTGTCCAAGGACCGCTACTGTTTTGCCTTCAATCTCGGGCATCATCCGCCAAGCGAAGATTAAAGTACCCAACGGCTGAGCCATGAGAATCTCCTGTTTGGACACGGGATCTTCGGGCAGCGGAAAGATTCTGGATTCAGGAAGCGTCAGGTATTCGAAAAAGCCGTATTGGCCGAATGGCAGAGCCAACACGAAATCGCCCTCTTGGAAATCCGATGAGGCTGACTCGACCACGACTCCGACGCACTCGTGCAGCGATAATCCTACGGGAAGCGGATATACCTTCGGCTGCGAATAATCGATGTGACCAGCGGCGTTCGGCTTACCTTCATTCAGCAATTTTTGCTGATCGTAGGCGAAATAGGGAATGTCCGAACCGCAGAGACAGGTTTTCTGGATACGAACCCGTACGTCCCCTTCCTTTAGGACAGGCATTTCCACTTCAATTATTTCGGCCTTTCTTGGCCCGGTGATTTGCACGGCTTTCACTGGAGGCGAATAGAGAGGAGTCCTTCTTGAAATGGCAATCCCTACTTCAAGAGAAAGCGGTCTTGAACGGTGTTAAATACAGAAGCGATATGACAGGCTAGAAGCCCGTGCTACATCTTTGGGCGATCTGCTCGTACCGTCATGGTATAGCCAAAGCGCATCCACGCTAACTTGAGATGTAGTCAAGCGTAGGAGCGGGTTTATACCGCGATAATTACATATTAACCCTAGCAAAATCGCGGGGTTAACCCGCTCCTACAGCCCGCAACTAGACTTAAATCCTTCGTGCGTTTGGCTAAGTTGGTGCCAATATGTGGCAAGACTGAGAACCTAACCCGAATCAATCTCTAGTTCCGAGATTTTGAGTCCTACTTCGCGATGACCGCGTCGCGAATTCCGTGGTAAACATCCGTAGATTCTCTGACTTTAACTTCGCTTTCGGGACCCACGAATATCGGCCATTCTTCTGAACTCTCCGGAATGCGGCCGTGCGATCCCTTCACCAATGACGCGTCCAAGGGAATTACATCCATCAATCCACGGAGACCCAATTTCTTCTTCGCCAAAAAGCCGGCTATTTTCAATGCCGGAACCTTCAATTCCGGGTCGATAAATAGCTCGACCGGGTCGTATCCAGGCTTCCTGTGAATGTCCACGCACCGAGCGAAGTCGGGCGCTACGGAATCGTCCGTCCAGTAGTAATAGGTAAACCAGCTCCGTTCATCGGCTATGGCGATAAAGTCCCCCGATCGTTCATGGTCCACCTTCATTTCCCGCTTTCCGTTCTCGTCCAGGACCCGCTCTACACCGCCGACCGATTCCAAAACCTCGTGAACCTGGGATCGAATACTCTCATCATTCACATAGACGTGAGCAACTTGATGATCAGCCACCGCGAAAGCCCGACTCGCCCCGCAATCGAGCTGTTCCAAACCGAGCTCGTCCTTGATCGTTATCCATCCCTTCTCCCGGAAAACGCGATTCAAATGGATCGGCCTATCGACATCGCTGATCCCGTATTCTGAGAGCAAAATCACCTGAACCGAACGCTCCTCGAAGAATCTTATTAAATCGCCCACCACTTCATCGATGGCCTGCAAGTCTTGGGCGATATCCGGATGCGAAGGGCCTAAACGCTGCAAATTATAGTCTAGATGCGGCAGATAAACGAGATTCAGCGTCGGGCTCTGCTTGCACTCGATCCACTTGGCGGACTCCGCTATCCAGCGGGAGCTATCGATTCCCGCTTTCGGTCCCCAGAAGGTGAAAAACGGAAAATCGCCCAGATCCTGCTTCACTTCCTCCCGCATCCCCATCGGATGCGTGTAAACATCGAAGACTTTTCGTCCATCGGCCGGATACATGGGCCTAGGGGTAATTGAGTAGTCAGCAGATGAATACATATTGTACCACCAGAACATCTTCGCGCAGGTCAACGAAGGGTAAGCTTGCTTCAGATCCTCCCAGACTTTCGGCCATTGTACCAGGTGGTTCGACTGCTTCCAGAAATGAACCTCGCCATACTCGCGATTGAACCATCCATTGGCAACAACCCCATGCTGCGATGGAGGCGCGCCAGTAAGAAAATTCGATTGAGCCACGCAGGTAACCGCCGGAAATGCCGGCTTAACTTTCGCCAGGGCAGATCGCTCCACAAACCGGCTGATATGCGGCGTATGTTCGCCGATAAGCGACGAGGTTAGCCCTACGATATTCAGTACCGCCGTTCGCCGCATGCCGTTCAGTTCAGCTCCTTGAGGCGATCGATGGCCTTTAACACGACTTCCGTATCCATTTCATGTACCTCGAACCGCGAGCCAATCCGCTTCAACAAAGTAATGGTCAATAAACCGCCGAGATGTTCGCGAAACTCTTCCAATCCCTCCAGCACATAGGGGAAGCGGCTTCCATTTCGTTTCTCCAAATGATCTGAATAGAGCTCGAATTGCAGGGACTTCAGGAGCCTCAGAATGCGCTCGGAACTTTCCGAATCGAGGTACCCCATCTCTTCCGAATAAAGCGTATCGATCGCTATCCCAATCGCCACAGCCTCTCCGTGGCTCAGGGCGAACTCGGAGAGCTGCTCCAACTTATGAGCCGCCCAATGCCCAAAGTCTAGGGGTCGAACTGATCCCATCTCGAAGGGATCGCCAGAAGTAGCAATGTGAGCCACATGGTGGTCCGCGCAGCGATGAATCAGCGCGCGCAGCGTATCCCGATCAAAACTATTCAGTGCCTCCACGTTTGTTTCGATCCATTCGAAAAACGAAGCATCCCTGATCAGGGCCACTTTGATGGCTTCGATGTATCCGTTTCGCAAGTGGGCATCCGGAAGCGTTTCCAGGAAACTGAAATCATTAATCACCGCGAAAGGTGGGGCAAAGGCTCCGAAGAAGTTCTTTTTCCGGTTAAAATTGACGCCGTTCTTAACGCCAACCCCGCCAACTGCCTCACCGAGCGTTGTCCATGCAAATCCGAAGTGCCGAAAGCCTCGAAGAACGGAGGCCGCGGCCAAACCCACGACATCGAGCAAGGCCCCGCCTCCGATGCCGACCACATAGCTATGGCGGCAAATCCTTAGCCTTTCGATGTCTCCGTAAAGACGATCCAAACAAGAGGCGTCATTCTTAAGAGCTTCCCCTCCTTTCAGAGTCTCGAATCCCATCAAGCGAAGCTCCTCGCTGTAGTGATCAAAATACTTGACCACGCTATTTCCCAGGTCGGGCATCGCCAGGCTTACGGCCTCATCGACGTATATCAAAACCTTATGACGGTTTCCGCTTTCTCGCGAGCAGGCCAAGTCCCTGAAAAGCGGATTTCCGATATCGAACGCTCCTTCAGTGAAATACACCCGGAGCAGGTAGGGAATTCGAATGGGATACTCAATATGAGGAAAATGGGACATAGAGGAGCGATTCAAGAGGCCGGTATACGCCGCTGCGCAATCAAGGCCACTATGAAAAACGCAACGAACGCGGCTAGCGTTGAAATCGAAAAAGCATGCATAGTGCTTAAAACTGCCCAGTCTACCAGACAAATTCCCGCCAATAAGGGGCCGATGGTTTTGCCTACAATAAGACTTCCTCCAGTGGCAGCCTTTCTGAAAGCGTAAACGATCCAAGCGGCCAAACAAAACAGGGGCAGAATCGAGCCCAAGGCATGTTCCCCGAGAATACCCTTACTCGCAACCAGGATTAGAGCGGTTGCCATCGAAGCAATTCCGAGACGAGAAATCCGATTGGTCGTCGATTCGGTCCGGGCCAGCTCGGTAACGCCGAGAACGTAGGCGAACACCAAAAACCCCGCCCCAACGGTTTCGTCAGCGAGACCAGACTGAGCGGCCGCCCCAGCCAGCAAATAAAGACCCATTCGGCAGCCTGCCATCAACGGTACACCTATAACCGTGCGCTTATGAACTAGGTTGTAGGCAACAATTAAACAGACGAGCAACGAGGCGAAAAACAGGGTTTCATCGCTCAGCCAAGCCACTAGACTGAATCCCACTACCGTAAGTCCAATAGCGATCCAAAGGACACTTGAGCGAGCGATTTGCTGGGATGGGATAGGCCTTTCCTGCCGGTGTTCAGCATCAAATCCAGCATCGCAGTAATCGTTCAAATACATGCCAGCGACATAAAGGCAGCTAGATCCCGCTAGCAGGGCTGCGAAAGTCCCCCAGGACCCTCCGCCAGAAATCAGCCACGCGCAAAGGCAATTCGACCATACTGTCGAGAGATTGGAAACCCTTCCCAATACTAGGTACGTACGAAAATTTGCCATTCCCACTCACAGGAAGGGCATTCCCACGGGCTCGCGAGCAATTTTTGCCGTAATTATGGCGTCGCTATCGCAAAATAGGGTAGCGGATCGCTCAAAGGGCGTCGGGAAAAGCCTATCCTTTCGTTATCCTTGGGGGGATGTCGTGAATCTCCCAAATTGTCATATTGCTAATTCTCGTGTCGTAAATACACAATGATGTCGCTTGAATCCCCGTTCTGACGGATATACAATTTGAAGGCGGTGTTTTTAAGACACTGTCGTTTATATACTTACATAAACGACCGTTTCGTCCATAGATGGGCCGTCTACCCTACTCCAACAGCCTATCAGCGTAATCCTAGGCCAGCCCGCGACTTCTTAACTCTTTGAGCGTCCACTCGTACTCTCTGACAAGCTGATCAACGACATTCCCCTCCCCCAGATCATCCGGCAGGACTTCCCAGGTGTAGGTTTCCATCTCGAAATGGCGACAAACGCCGTCGTGAATCTGAAGAAAATCAAATACGCCCTGAATATGATCACTAGTAGACTCTAGCGGCGCTCCAGGAGACCTGTGGAGCGGAATATGGAAGTGAATTCTCCACTCCTCTGCCGTGTCCGCACCCAATTCACGTGCTTCTAAGGCAACATCCAGGTCCTCATAACGCTCCAAAGTCTCCGCTTCTGATCTAGCAACGACCTGGTGCAAATAGACCTCATCACAAAAATCCCTTAGCCTCGCTAGCGTGGCAGGCGAAAAATCCGCTACTTTGAGAGCAGAACTTAGATGGATTTTACTGATCCGCATCCCTCGATCCACAAACCGCTCTAGTGAATCTCTCGCTGATTCGTATTCAACGGCCAAGTGGCAGGCGTCGTAGTTCACCCCGATCCTACGCTGAATAATCTCTGGTTCGGCTAAGCCTGCGCCCAGCAACTGATCTATAAATGTGACTGTCTCCTCGCTCGTTTCAAACAAGCAAAGCGGTTCCGGCTCCAAGCCCAAATGCAGGTCCCGAGCGGTCTTTTGGCTCAACCCGTCGATGTATTCCGCGCATTCCGAGAGGTTCCGTCGCATCGCGCCTAGCTGCTCTTCCGAGTCGATAAATCGTTTAAATGAGCCGGGCACTGTACTTACACTTGCCTCTATCCCCTCTGGGGCAATCTGGCATATCAAGTCGAAGAGGCGTTTGGTGTAGTCGACTCGCTCCCGCGTCGTCCAGTCAGGACGATACACGTCCTCTTTCACTCGGGTCCCATGAAAATCGCCGTAGGGAAACCCATTTATGGTGAATACGTAGCACTGACGGTCATCCAGCCATTTCTGGAATGCTTTGAGCTTATCCGGTTCTGACAATTCTGCGGCTGCCGAAGCGCTCAACCGCAATCCGATAGCGTATGGATCCTTCGGGCAAATTTTCTCCTTTACCCTCATCGTGTATAAATCGAGCGACTCAAGCGTTTCGCTCCAAGAGCTACCGCGGTGTATGTTCGTGCAATAAGCGAGGTGACTGTCGTTTTTGAGCTTCATTCGAAAAGCGAGATACGGGCATTCCGTAAAGCTTGCGAAGATGGCATGCTCAAAGCATGTGGCAACTGGAAATCTAAGAGACCATAAATGGTAGCACAGGCTTCCAGCCTGTTAGATCATTCTCTTTGAACAGGCAGAATACCTGTGCTACTCTTTGTTACCTCAACTTAAAATTGGGGCACTGGCTGAGGAATTCTACCGGATTTCGATAGAAGATTTGGTCGATCGCATCATCGTCGTAACCTCGCCTTCTCATCTCTTGAGCCGCGTAAGGCACAGACAGGGGAACGCTCACGCCCCAGTCGCAAGCGGAATTAATCCATAGCCGTTCCGACCCGAAATTCTCAAGAATATCGATTGCTCGAGCTGAGGTGCACTTGGATTCCGGATACAATGTCAATCCACCCCAAAATCCCGCATCCATAACGTACTTCGCGGTATGTTCCTCGACATGGTCAATGAGCACCCGCCCAGGATCGATACGGGAATCCGACTTGATCAAATCGACGATCAACTTGGTGCCTTTGCGCTTGTCCTCCAGGTGAGGCGTATGGACAAGGATCAGCTGATTTTTTTCCGCCGCTAGATTCACATGCTTCTCCAGCACGTTCATCTCGTTGCAGCTATTCTTGTTCAGGCCGATCTCGCCAATCCCCAGCACCGTATCGTTCTTCAGAAACTCCGGGATCAGGGCGATCACTTCGTCGGCAAGCTTGATATCTTCCGCTTCCTTGGGATTGATGCACAACCAGCAATAATGAGGGAGTCCGAACTTGGCCGACCGCTTGGGCTCGTAATCCGTCAATTGGCAAAAATAGTCATAGAATCCGTTCGCGGAACTCCGATCGAAGCCCGCCCAGAAGGCCGGCTCGCAAACGGCTTTGCAGCCTGCCGTCACCATGGCTACGTAATCGTCAGTCGTTCGACTGACCATGTGAGCATGTGGTTCGATGTATCTCATTGCGGTTTGTCGGGCCAAGCGCCACAGGCTGCTTTGGTGGTAGCGGCAGGGATTAGTTCATCAGTCGGATCGCTAAACGACATGAGAACATCCCGCGCCCTGTCCTCCGAATCCAGAGCCTTCAAGGCGTCTTTGAAGGCCTTGTATCTAAAATCTTCTGTATAGCCGTCGCGCTCCACACGATCCATAAAGGCGGCGATATCTATCAATTTCGCCCGCGCCTCCATGAAGTAAAGTTCGACGGCGTTCTGCTTTTCTTTGGGTTCCATTACGAGGTATCCGGTATACTTCCCATTCTGACTCAACCGGTTCCCGTTGCGAGAAAAATTTCGCCTGACCCAAAACCAGAAGCAGCGCTTAACTACCCCTTAAGGAGCCACTAGCTGGTTGACCGTGTAGTAAGCTTTTGCAGCTGTCACCCTGCGGCCTTTGATACTTTGAACGCCCGATACCTCGAATTCGTAGACCTTATCTTTCTGCAGATCCACTTTGAGGGAAATCGTTTTACCGTCGACTAGCAATTGGGCCGATTCGACTAGGACGCGTTCCAAATCGGTTTTGGGCGCTCCATATTCGCGAGTATAGGGATAGTGGTATCGTTCTACCAAAATCGTATCCAGATTCACCTGCGTCTGATCAACGAGTTCGGTAAAGCTAATATTGAAACCCGTATCCGTCAGCTTGATATCATGAATCTCGAAAGGAACCGTCCCGTTCCAGGTCACTTTCTCTAATGCGAAAAGCTCGCCGCCTTTGGTATTCCAGCCCCGAGCAGTCTGCCCAACCCACAAAGCCCCGAAAGGATCGAAGCACAGCCTGATGGCCCCACTGCGAAAACCGTCGAGAAAATTGACCACCATCCCTTGGTAAGCCCCATTCACCTTCTGCAGGGAAATGCGGAAAACGCATGATTGCGTTTGGTCGCCAACGAAAATCTGGCCCGCAAAGGGCCCGAACTTGCCTTCAGTCGTATCCCAAACCGGGTTTCCGGGCGAGTTGGCAACTTCTACATTCGGTATCCAAACCACGGGTCGATCTCGAAATTGGTCGAAATAGTCTTCACTACCGGAACGGATTTCCTCGACTGCGAATCCTGGATCGTCTCTTAGCGAAATGGGATGCCCAAAAAATTTGTCTGGCTGCAAGAGGTGCATCTTGGATGTCGCGACCCAATCACCTTGGTTGTCTATATAGAATATGTCTCCTTCAGGGCTGATACCGATTCCCGCCGGGGAGCGGAGTCCCATCGCATAAGGCTCAAACTCTCCACTTGGGCTCACCCGATAGGCCCAACCTCGAAATCCGCCCAAGCTGCCCATTACACCAAAGCTTAAGTTCCCAGGTGCTTTGTGATCCAGATTCAGCGTCCCATGATAGTAGCCTTTGGCGTCCTTTACCGGACCAAAATGATATTCGTGGTAGTTGTCATGAAACTCGAATCCGCTAGCGATGTGGCGATACTCGTCCGCAACTCCGTCCCCATCAACGTCCACTATCCGGGTCAACTCCGGCTTTTGAGCTACGACCATACTGCCATCGTCATCAATTAGAAGACCAGCCGGCTCATGCAGTCCCGTCGCGAATCGTGACCACTCTCTTCCTTTCTCCAATTTCCAAACCTCACCCAGCCTGGTTGCCACCCAAACATCGCCATCCGGCTCGACATCCAATCCCGTTATCGCGAACAGAACGTTATCCGGCGTTTTGACATTGTTTATCGAATACCCCGCGGGCGCGTAGTTGTTCTGACCCTGCACTTGAAATGAGCAGGCCGCCGTCAGCACGGCCAAAATCCCTAGTGTCGTATTCGGTTTCGTCATCCTATTTCCTGCTTCTGCTCAACGTCACTAGAAATTGGCTTCGATGTTTTCGATCCACGACCAGCCTCCCGAGCAAAACCACGCCATGCTCCGATTCCACCTCGACAGAGTCTGGAATAGCCAGAGCGATTCGCTTTCGGCCGAATCCTTCCAACTCGTAGAGCAGCTCGATACTCTCCGAATCCTTGGGAATCGAAGTTATGCTAACTCGCCTTTTCTTGTCGGCATACTCGAAACGCGGCTGTGACCCCACCACGTATTTTTGAAATGCCCCCGAGAAGGGTTCACTTTCTACCAGTAATTGAATACCCGGCGATTCTTGGAGTATCCACTCGCCCAGGATCCTGCTAGCTTCCTTCCCTCGCCCGGCGATGTTCGGGCCGATATTCAGGAATCCGCCCTCCCACAGACCGACGATTGAATTGGAGACCGGATTGTAGGCGCAGTGCAGGCTACCTGGATTACCGACCGCAATACTTCGCGGTGGCAAGCGCTCTATCTTCCTGCGAAC